>JAZQFW010000001.1:0-94337 GCA_045539735.1 Ructibacterium sp.
GTGAGCCTGGCTCTTGCAGAGAATACAAGAGTCAGCGACCACCTAATTCAAAAGAACACAAGCCCTATGCGGCAAAGTCTAAGTATGAGCAGGTTCTGGGGTGGGATTTTTATAAGACTATTACTCTGCCTTTTGATGAAGGCTCGGAATCAGAAGAGTATAAGGAGGTAATGCGTTATATCAAAAGTCGCGGCCTATATCTGTATGACTTACCTGAACACTATACTTGTAGCAGCTCTGTAAATAGGAACATTTTTGCTCCCGATGTTAAGTGGTGGGTGCACCCTAAAAGTGGTGATGCCTATATTGTCTTTATAAACTCAAATGGGTCTGTTGTCTGTAGGAACACTAATAGGATGAGTGTCCGTAGTCCTTATTTTAATTCCAAAGGAAAGGTTGGTATCTTTCGTGAAGAGCAGTTGTATAATGGCGTGTGCTTCGTATGTGAGGGCTGCTTTGATGCCCTGTGTTTGCAGGCACTTGGTTTTGATGCTGTATCTATGAATGGAATTGAAAATTTTAAGGCTTTGCTTAATAAAAAGGGCATTTATCCCATTCTTATGCCTGACCGAGATAAAGCGGGTATAAATGGTGTGGATGAACTGCGTAATTCGTTCTTCTTGCCTGATTTTTATAATGACGGCGGCTCTGAATTTATGTTGCGTAGCGGCGAGGATGTAAATGATGCTTTTCAGAGGGTCAAAAGGGATGACCATGAATTTTCAGAATGGCAATTCGGGTTGTTCCGTACTTATGAACAAGCGGTTAAATACTATGGTTTGGATTCTGAAGAGGAGGAACAGTATTATGGATTTGAATGATTTATGTAACAATGCTTTAGGGAATTTTGAAATGCTTGAAAGGTTAAAGGGATTTTATGCCCTTAACCATCAGCATTTGAAGACGGGGGTAAGTTTTATTGATAGCGTGACTAATGGCGGTCTTATTCTTGGCATGACAGTGCTGGGCGGTATGCCTAATGCTGGCAAGACTACACTTTTAGTGCAGATGGCAGTGGAACTTTGTAAGAAAGGTACACCTGTGGTCTATGTTAATAAGGACATGAGGGCGGAAGAGGTCATGCTAAAGGCTGTAAGTTATATATCTGCTATGCCTTTTTTATCCGAAACTTATAGCGTGACAGACATTAGCAAGGTTTATGCTATGGGTCAGGATATCGCCGATGATGTAAGATTGGAAGTGGTGCAGTTCTGTGAAAGGCTGCACGTAATTGATATTGATGATGCTAAATGGAGAGATATTGGGGCTGCCAGATTATCCGAAAAATCTGCTTTAGGGCGTGTAATTGAGGCATATTGTAGTTTCTATAAAGAAAGCCCTGTGTTTATTATAGATAGTCTGCAAAGCGTTGCCGTTTCTTCTGATAGGAACAGTAAGGAATCAATGGATTTGGTGTTAAGTGAGATAAGGCAGCTACAAAGGAAGTATAATGTCAGGGTTGTTTTGGTGTCTAACTTCAATAGGGGTTCTTATGATAAACCTGCTGACCTGCTCGCTTTTAAAGAAAGTGGCTCGATAGAATATTTTAGCGATTGTGTTCTGGCGTTGGACTTTGCCGATAAATCACAAAAGGCTCGTAAAAGTATGGTGCGTAAGGTTAACCTTGTAAACTTAAAAGACAGGGTCAGCGAGCATAAGGAAGTTGCCTTAAAATTTGACGTGTTAAAAAGTACATTCTATTCTGCTTCAAATGATGCAGCTCCTGTTATCCCTGTTGTTCCTACTGCTCCTGAGTCAAAAGAACAGAAAGTCCCCGATGTTGTATATGATATGGCTGCTATGTTTGGGGTGGCTGAGAACAAAAGCGAAAGTAAAAAATTCAGCAGCTTTGAAGACTTTCTAAAAAGTTAACCACAGTTTAAGTTGTAAGCGGCACCTTTATCTATATTATAGTAGAAATAAGGCATCCGTGTTAGTGGATGCTGCTCTGAAAGGATGATGGCTATGAATGGTAAGCGTTGTGTATTGTTCTACAAGGCAACGTCAGAAGAAGAGGCGGCTTACAAAGAGAAGATGCTTCACGATTATGCCGATACTAATGGGTATATTATAACAATGAGCTTGGACTCGGAAGAATCTTTTATGCAGTGCCGTGAGGAGTACGATGTGGTGCTTTGCGCTGACACTCTGCTTCTCCCAATAACCAATGTAAAAATAATAAGAATTTAATGAAATAACGGGTCCGATATGGACCCGTTATTTCGTGTCAAAATTAAAAGAACAGTTTTATAAAACAAATAGGGACTTTTATAAAACTTTTTGAGCGTTTTATAAAACTTTTAGAAAAAATCAAAAATTTCGGAGTTAAGGATTCAAAATCGATGCTTTCTTAAAGTTAAAAAACCTTAACTCGTAATTTTTCACTATTTTTTGTCGCATATGACGTCAAAATAATTGGGTGTGAAATCGGGATGTTCTTTATAAGTGTACCCGTATGTGAAATTCAGTTTCATTTTCGGAGTACATTTATAAGGAGGAATTCTATATGTTAGAATTACTTTGGAAACAATTTGGTAAAGGCCTTTTAACCTTGGTTGAAGTGGCCGCAGTGTTAGGTGTTTCTTTAGATGGTGTAAAGGAACTTGTTAGTAAAGGTAAGTTGCAGGGTATAAATGCTATGGCTGAGCCTATGGTTTCTCTGCAAGTCTTGGCAGATTTTATGTGTGCAACACCAACAAAATCGTCAACAACTGTTGAAATTGCCAACATACAGAGTTATACTACAACCCCTGAATGGGAAATAAATGTAGTAGAGGATGGTATTGATATGGCTGGAGGCTCAGTAAGTTATGTAAAAAGCACAGCTCGATGGCTCGTGCAGCTTGACTTGGGTAAAACACCTGACGGTAAGCGTATAAGAAAGTCAAAGTCTTTTAAATCAGAAGACGAAGCAAGGAATGCATTGGCTGTAGAATTAGCAAAACTGCATCCCGATGGTATTCCTGAAGAGGTTGGCGTAAAGACCTATGCAGAATTGGTAGACGAATTCTTTAAGGAAAAGCGTACTACTGCTACTGATAGGACTTGGGATACTTACAGGGACTTTTCAAAATACTCTGTAATGCATCTTGGTAATATTCCAATTGACAAAATCGGTAAACAGGAAGCGATAGTTATGTTTAATAAGTTAAAAACAACTTATAAAGACACTACACTTCATAAAACTAAAATTTCAGCAGGTCTTGTATTTGACTATGCTATTGACAAAGGGTATATAAATGGCAATCCGATAAAGGCGGTAAAAAAATTGCCTAAATCCGATGTCGATGCCGAAGATGGTTTAGACCCTAATAAGGCTCTATGTGATAAAGACCTAACTCTTGTCCTTTCTTGTGCTAAAAATGACGATAGTATGGATGGTATGGTTTCGTTACTTGCATTCACAGGTATGCGTCCTGGTGAATTGCGTGGCTTAAAGGTATTTGACATCAATCTGGAAAATGAAACCGTAAGAATAAGTCGTGCTGCAAGTTATTCTAAAGTTTATGACAAAGATGGTAAAGTAATTGGTAGACGCGAGTATATTAAAGATACTAAAAATGGTGTGTATGCTCATCGTGAGATAAAGGTTCCTCGCGAAATTCTTGAGATTGCTCTCAGACAGCATCAGCGTATGGTTGATGATTCAAAATATAAGGGCGATAAAAATACACCTTTCTTATTCCCAAGTAGGGATGGTGGATTTTTCAAAGAAAGCGCTTTTAGTTCCAGATGGCAAAGATTTAGGGATTCAAACGGGTTAGATAAAAATACATTCTGGCCTTATGTGTTCCGTCACACTATGTGTACCAATCTTATGAAAGCAGGACAGCCCATAAAGAATGTACAAAAAATTATGGGTGATAACACTCTTGATATCGTTATAGGTACATATACTCATGTGACTCAGAATGATATGGATAAAAGCATAGCTGAAATTCATACTCAATACTTAAATTTGTTCGGCAACAAAGAGTCAACAGATGCCAACATAGCAAATTGATAAATTTTATGCTTGATTGTTTCTGAACAAAAGTAAAAAGCCTTGAAATGTGCTTAAATAGTGCATTTCAAGGCTTTTATTATGGCAGGGGCAGTAGGACTTGAACCCACGGCACGAGGTTTTGGAGACCTCTGCTCTACCAACTGAGCTATACCCCTGTATATAATCGCAAAGTGCTGTATTTATGGGCTTTGCGATTGATTTTGGCTATTTAATTTTTTAAGGGTGCGATACTTTTGGAGACCGCTGCTCTACCAACTGAGCTATACCCCTATTCACAAAGCAAGATTAAGTATAGCACGAAAGCATACATTTGTCAAGGGGTTTCTTAAAATATCATGTTTAAATTTGGGTCTTGCTTGGTAAGCAAAGAACAGGAACCAAAGCCAAAGAGTTCGGTTGTAAGTTCCTTGATATCCAGTTCGCGTTCAAACTCCTCACAAGGGGTGACAGTACCGTTTTGAATCGCGACGGTAACATTGTTTTCTGGAATCTGCGCGTCCAGAATCTTAAGGCGTACTGGTTGGTTGAACTCCGGCGCCATGGCGATAAGGAGTGTCATTACGTCCACAATCCGTGCCATGGCAAAGGGCTTTACTGTTTCCTCAAATGCAAAGGGAACCTTTCCTAAAACCTCGTGTGCCTCAAATCCGCCCTCTTTGCGGGGAGTAATCAGGGCATACCCATCTTGAGAAAGAAATACTCGTCCTTCGGACAGGTAGAGCAAGTCCTCTAAAATTTTCTCCCAATCCTTGGGGGTGCGCAAGGCATAGCCGGTATGATTTTCCATATCCCTACGGTAAATGCGGTCAAGCTTGGCAATCAAATCGGGTGAAAGATGGGTGATATACTCTGATTTAGGTAAGATATCTGCATAGCGAAAGACCTTGGTATAACATTGTATATAACCAAACTTTTCATAAAATTCATAGTTAAACGGAACCAACAGGCTGATAGGCTCCCTCCGCCGTTTCATCTCAGGAAACGCAAATCCAAATAGTTCCCGCACCAATCCCCGATGACGAAACTCAGGCAGAGTTGCCACGCCGGAGACATAATTGACGGCGTATTCTTTCCCTCTCAAGGAAATTCGGTGGGGCATCAGTTGCAGATTGGATGCGGGGACGCCGTCTGATTCCGCAATCAGGGTGTCTTTGGAATCATAATTATGGGTAAAATTCCAATCAATAAAAGCATCCGGGTCATCAAAGCATATTTTCCATGCTTCTTTCAAAAAATCCAGGTCTTGTTTTGTGGCAAGTCGAACCATACATCCTCCTAAAATTTTACTAATTTGGAAACCAAACGTGCCGCCTTGTAGGGGAGTCGTTCCATGGTTTTGGTCACATGTTTCAGTTCCTCCCGAATGGGAATCGCTTGGGGACAATGTGTTTCGCACTTTCCGCAACCGATACACAAAGAGGCGTTGCTTTTGGTTTTGCGAAGCGTCGTCGCCATCAGGTATTCCCTAAGACCGTTGAACCAACCGTCAGAGGCATAGACGTTGTAACACCGAAAACAGTTGGGAATATCCACGCCGGCAGGGCATGGCATGCAGTAACCGCAACCGGTACAACCAACCTTAATGGATGCATTGATTGCGGTTTTCGCCTGCTCAATGACCTCGAATTCGGTAGCGGTTAAGGTGTTGGGCATGGCATCTTCTGCGACACGGATATTTTCTTCTATTTGTGAAATATCATTCATGCCAGAGAGAATGCAAGTAACCTCAGGATGGTTCCAGATCCAACGCAGAGACCACTCTGCCGGAGACCGCTTCGGCGTGGATTTGGCAAAGACCTCTTTGGCATCGGCAGGGAGTCCGTGGGTCAGTCTGCCGCCCCGCAACGGCTCCATAATAATGACCGGGATTCCCAACTCTCCTGCCCGTTTTAAGCCGGCAAGTCCTGCCTGAGAGTGCTCGTCCATATAGTTGAACTGAATCTGGCAAAAATCCCAGTCATACGCCTCTAAGATTTCAAGGAACCCTGCGGTTCCTCCGTGGTAGGAGAACCCAATCTGTCGGATTTGTCCTGATTCTTTCCGCGTTTGAATCCATTCTTTGATGCCCATATCGCACATTCTTGTCCAACCGCCGATGTCGGTCAGCATATGCATCAGGTAATAGTCAATATACTCCGTCTTAAGGCGAGAAAGTTCTTCCTCAAAGATTTTATCTGCGTGCGCAAGGTTTTTAACAAGGTAATGGGGGAGTTTGGTGGCAAGGTAAACCTTGTCACGATAGCCTTTGGAGAGAAATTTTCCAAGGGCAACTTCGCTTCCGGGGTAGATATAGGCGGTATCAAAATAGTTTACCCCATGCTCGATGGCGTAGGCAAGTTCTTTTTCTGCCTTTGCTTGGTCAATCACGCCTTTCTTTTTGGTAAAGCGCATACATCCGTAGCCAAGGGCAGAAAGTTGGTTTCCGCTTTTTGAATCCAGTCGGTATTGCATAAAAACCCTCCTATGAGAATGCCTCCCAATGTTGGGAGGCGTTTCTTCTTATTTTACTTGGTCCAGTGCCTGCTGAATATCAGCGATAATGTCCTCGGCGTTCTCAATGCCTACCGAGAACCGAATCAAATCCGGAGTGACGCCTGCCGCCTTTAATTCTTCATCATTGAGTTGGCGGTGGGTATGGCTTGCCGGATGGAGTACGGAGGTTCTGGCGTCTGCCACATGGGTGACAATTGCCGCCATCTTTAAACTGTCCATAAAGGTAACAGCCGCTTCTCTGCCGCCTTTGACACCGAAAGAGATAACCCCGCAGGAACCGTTGGGCAGATACTTTTTGGCAAGTTCGTGATACTTGTCACCGGGAAGACCGCAATAATTGACCCAAGAAACCTTGTCGTTCTTGGAAAGGTATTCTGCCACTGCCTGTGCATTGTCGCAATGCTTTTTCATTCTAAGCGGCAGAGTTTCCAATCCCAGATTCAGCAAGAATGCGTTGTGGGGGGAGGGGATAGAGCCAAGGTCACGCATCACCTGTGCAGTGGCTTTGGTGATAAATGCGGCTTTGCCAAACTTTTCGGTATAGGTAATACCGTGGTAGGAAGCATCAGGGGTGGTCAGCCCCGGGAATTTGCCGGAAGCCTCCCAGTCAAAGTTCCCGCTGTCAACAATTGCACCGCCGACCGAGGTGGCATGGCCGTCCATGTACTTGGTGGTGGAATGCACCACGATGTCTGCGCCCCATTCAAAGGGACGGCAGTTGACGGGGGTTGCAAAAGTGTTGTCAATAATCAGGGGAACCTGATGTGCATGGGCAATTTTTGCCCATTTTTCAATATCCAGAACCACCAAAGCAGGATTGGCAATGGTTTCGCCGAACATGGCTTTGGTGTTTTCTTTGAAGGCTTGGTTTAAAGTTTCTTCGTCTGCATCGGGGTCAACAAAGGTAACCTCAATACCCATCTTCTTCATGGTAACGCCGAACAGGTTAAAGGTTCCGCCGTAGACCGAAGAGGAGCAGACAAAATGGTCGCCTGCCTGACAGATGTTAAAGATAGAATAAAAACATGCCGCCTGACCGGAAGAGGTGAGCATTGCAGCAACGCCGCCCTCCAAGTCTGCAATTTTTGCCGCAACCGCGTCATTGGTGGGGTTGGCAAGGCGGGTATAGAAGTAACCGTTTTCCTCCAAATCAAAGAGTTTGCCCATCTGCTCGGTGGTAGCGTACTTCCATGTGGTGCTCTGGTAAATCGGCAGAACTCTCGGTTCGCCGTTTTCCGGCGTGTAGCCGGATTGAATACATTTGGTATCTATATGCATGATAATTCCTCCTTATCGTTTGTTTCCTGCATATATTATATATCATAGAGCGAAGAATTTCAATAAAAAAATGAAAAACCTATGGAAATTATGAAAACGGTATGATATAATGAATCCAAAAAGGGTGGGTGTGTTTAGCGTGACAAAACTATGTGTCTTTGATTTTGACGGAACATTGGTGAATACGATTTACGATATTGCGGCGTCTATGAACGATTCTCTTGCCAAAATGGGAAAAGCGACGTATGCGACAGAAACATACTATCAAATGGTAGGAAACGGGATGGACGCATTGTGCAGGAATGCGCTTCCCGGAGGAACGGAAGACGAAGTTAAGATGTTAAAAAGCATTTATAAAGAGAAGTATATCAAAGACTGTTGCGTGCTCAGCAGACCTTACGAGGGGATTCGGGAACTTCTTGCGGGCTTGAAAGAAAAAGGGATTCGTTTTGGCGTGATCTCCAACAAACCACAGGACCAGATGGATATGATTATCAAAAAGTTTTTGGATTATGATGACTTTTTTATGATACTCGGTCAGGATGGCAGGTTTCCTGTTAAACCTGCAACAGACTCCATAGACTATCTGATGAAAGGGGCAGAAGTATCTAAGGAAGAGGTTTGGTTCATTGGGGATTCTGATGTGGATATGCTTTTTGGAACCGCTGCCGGTGTGCGCACGATTGGTGCTGCATGGGGATTCCGCGGTGAAAAAGAATTGACCGATGCAGGCGCAACCAAGATTGCACAGGAGCCGTTGGAGATTCTCTCTATCATAGAATCGCTATAACTGCCCCGAAGTATCGTTGATGGGCAGAAAGAAACCGTCCGGTTGAAACGAACAGATGTGGGCGGCAACGATTCCTTTTTTGGTTACAAAAACCTGAATTTTAACAAGACCGGATGGGGATTCCTTGTGATTGAGAACCCGATAGGTGTATCGGGTGGCACGGACGCCCCGATAAGGGGTCAGGTCAAAGCCGGATGGGGCAATGGCTTGATTATAGGCATGAAAGACGCCCTGAAAGACGGTGGGTATGGTTAGGTGAGAGATTTCCTCAGGGGTTTCTTCTACCTGCCAGCCAAAACTTTGAATATAGGAAAGATTCTCTTGGTTGACTTGGGAATCTGCCCCGAACAACAGTAAAATAATTCCCGCCAGAAGAAATCCGGCGAGGAGAATGAAAAGTTTCCCGAGGGGTTTGGGAGATGCAAGCATAAACATTCCTCCTATATTGCATAGGTATGCAAAAAAAGAGGAAACTATGAGGTGAAAGATGCGTCTGGATAAGTATCTGGCAGATTGCGGCGTGGGAACACGCAGTGAAATTAAAAAATGGGTACGGCAGGGTTTGGTTCAAGTTGCGGGAGTGGAAAAACCCAAACCGGAAACCCAGATAGATCCCCAAACAGCCGAGGTTACCTTTCAGGGGGAAACGCTTCGGTATCGGGAGTTTATTTATCTGCTGCTCAACAAACCCGCGGGATATATTTCCGCTACTTGGGATGCCAAACTACCCACGGTGCTGGATTTGGTGCCGGAGGAATATCTGCATTTTGAACCCTTTCCCGTGGGACGGTTGGATATTGATACCGAGGGTCTTTGTTTGTTAACCAATGACGGGCAGTTGGCGCATCGGCTGCTCAGTCCCAACAAGCATATTCCAAAGACCTATCGGGCAACGGTGGCAGGCTGTGTCACCGAGGCAGACAAGGAAGCCTTTTTAAAAGGTGTCACATTGGATGACGGATACAAAACCAAACCGGCAGAACTTACCATTTTGTCTGCCGGAGAGGTATCAGAGATAGAACTTATCATTACTGAGGGGAAATTCCATCAGGTAAAACGGATGTTTGAGGCGGTGGGGAAAACGGTGACCTACTTAAAACGAACCGCCATGAACTTACTTTGTTTGCCTGAGGATATGGACCTTGGCAAGATACGGGAACTGACCGAAGAAGAACTTTGGCGGTTGGAACAAAGGGAGATAGACGAATGATTGCAAAGATAAACAGTATGGGACTTTCCGGCATTGAGGGGTTTTCGATTCAGGTGGAAACCGATGTCACCTCCGGTCTTCCTGCATGGGAGATGGTTGGACTTGCCGACCATGCGGTCAAGGAATCCAAGGAGCGGGTTCGTGCTGCCATCAAGCATAGCGGCTGGCAGATGCCCGGCAAACGGATTGTCGTCAACCTTGCACCGGCGGGGATTAAGAAAGAGGGCTCCAGTCTGGATTTGCCCATTGCGGTTGGAATGCTCATCAGTTCCGAACAAGTTTCGGTTCCCAATCTTGAAACCTCTGCCTTTTTTGGTGAACTTTCGCTGGATGGAAAGTTAAGACCGGTCAGCGGTGCACTCCCTATGGCGGTTTGTGCGTATGAAAACGGAATCAAGGAACTGTTTCTCCCCAAAGAAAATGCGGCGGAGGCGGCAGTGGTAAGCGGACTCAACGTTTACGGTGCCGAAACCGTCAAACAGGTGATTGACCACCTGACGGGGGAAGAACGGATAACCCCCTCACAGGTGGATATTGAGGAATTGTTTCGCACATCGCATGCAGGAGGTTATGACTTTGCTGAGGTCAAAGGACAGAAAAGTGCCAAGCGTGCCATGGAAGTGGCGGCGGCAGGCGGGCATAACATTCTGTTGATTGGCCCTCCCGGCGCGGGGAAAACCATGTTGGCACAGCGGTTCCCCACCATCTTGCCGGACATGAGTTTTGAAGAGGCGTTGGAAGTGACCAAGGTGCATTCTATTGCCGGTTGGGTGAATGAAAAGGAGCCCCTTGTCACCCGAAGACCGTTCCGCAACCCCCATCACACGGTGTCTGCGGTGGGACTGTCCGGCGGGGGAAGCAATCCCAAGCCGGGCGAGGTCAGCCTTGCCCATCATGGGGTATTATTCTTAGACGAACTGCCGGAGTTTCGCAAGGATGCCTTGGAGATTCTAAGACAACCCTTGGAGGACGGCGTGGTATCGATTACACGGGCGAAAGCCACCCACACCTATCCCTGTAATTTTATGCTGATTGCCTCTCTTAATCCGTGCCCTTGCGGGTTTTACGGCGATAAAAATCACACTTGTACCTGTACGCCCCAAAAGATTAAAAAGTACCTCGGCAAGGTCAGCGGACCTCTGCTTGACCGGATTGATTTACATATTGAGGTTTCTGCAGTTCCCTATCAGGATTTGGAGCAAAAGAGCGAACACGCGGAATCTTCACGCACCATCAAAGAACGTGTCAACCGTGCAAGGCAGATGCAGAGAGAACGCTATCAGGGCGAGGGGATTTACTCCAATGCCCGCCTGACCCCCAAGATGATGGAAAAGTATTGTACTCCGTCACCGGAGGGCGCAGAACTTCTTAAAAATGCTTTTGAGGCATTGGGACTAAGCGCCAGAGCGCATAACCGCATTTTAAAGGTGGCAAGAACCATTGCCGATCTTGCGGGCTATGAACAGATACAGGCGGAGCATCTGGCAGAGGCGATTCAGTATCGGTCTTTGGACCGAAAATTTTGGGCATAGGTGAATGATATGAAACTTAACATTGTTTTGGTGGAGCCGGAGATTCCGGCAAACACCGGAAATATTTCCAGAACCTGTTCGGTGATTGGCGCGGCGCTCCATCTGGTGCACCCTTTGGGATTTGACATCAGCGAAAAACAGGTGAGGCGTGCCGGCCTTGACTACTGGGACGAGTTGGAATTGTATGAATATCAAAGTTTTGACGAGGTGGTTTCCGCCTACCCGGATGGCAAGTTTTACTTTTGCACCACCAAGGGCGCCAACACATACAGCGAGGCGGAGTTTGCCAAGGACGAGGAAGTGTTTTTGGTCTTTGGCAAGGAAACCAAAGGACTGCCCGAGGAACTTCTTCGCCGGCATCCGGATACCTGTATCCGGATTCCAATGAAAGAGAACAAACGTTCCCTCAACCTGTCCAATTCGGTGGCGATTATCGCCTATGAAGTGCTCAGGCAGACGGGATTTGCAAATCTAAAAAAGGAAGGACAGATACCATGATTAGAATTATGACCGATGCGGCGGCGGATATCCCAAAAGCCGTCTGTAAAGAACTTTCCATTGAAGTACTGCCGTTTATGGTACACTTTAGTGATAAGAGTATCCGTGCGGATGTAGACCTTGCCCCTCAGGAATACTGGCAGATGCTCAAAGAGAGCGGAGAGGTTCCCACAACCAGCCAGATGAGCCCTGCGGATTTGGAAGATGTGTACCGCAAACTGGGAACCGATGACCCTATTATCTATATCAGCATTTCCTCTAAGGGAAGCGGGACTTACAATACGGCATGTATGGTTGCAGAGCAACTTAAGGATGAGGGATTTGATATTACTGTGGTGGATTCCACCATGTTTTCCTATGTGATAGGCAGACCTGCCGTGGAGGCGGCAAAGATGGCACAAAGAGGGGCTTCCAAAGAGGAAATCCTTGCCTATCTGAAAGAGGAATACCGGCGGGATACTGCCTACTTTATGGTGGATGATTTGACCTTTTTGAAAAAGGGCGGCAGAATCAAAGCCACCACCATGGCAATTGGAACCATGCTGGATATTAAGCCGATTCTTAACATCAATGATGGTCTGGTTGAGGCGTACCGCAAGGTGCGGGGAACCAAAAAAGCGCTTGCCGCTCTGGCGGACTATGCCGTAGAACGGATGGATGACCCTGAAAACAACGAGGTAATCGTTCTTCACATTGATGCAAAGGAAAGCGCAGAACTTTTGTGCAACATGGTAGAGGATAAGGTGCACCCGAACAAGGTTTCCTTAATGGAGGTCGGCCCTATCATTTCATCCCATGCAGGTCTTGGGGTGGTAGGAATCTACTTCAAGCACGCAAAGCCTTATGAAACCTACGAGAACAAATAACGAGGTGAGGAAATGTTTCTTAACAGAGACGAAATGAAGTTTGCCATCCTCTACACTTTAAAACGGTATGTGGAGCCGGTGAGCATGCCAAGGCTTTCCGAGGTGCTATCCTGGGACAGTCAAGAGGTCATGGGATACTTTGAATTATCGGAACTCATGAACGAACTGACCGAGGACGGCTATACCGAAAGCACCTTTTATCTCGGCGACATCTGCTACAGCCTGAGCGAAAAAGGAAAAGACACCAACGACTTCTTCTTTGAGCGTGTGCCCAAAAGCATCCGCCAGCGGATTGTCAAAGCGGTGCAAACCATCAAATTTGACCAGCAGGCAGACCCCAATGCGATTCAAACAGAGATTTTGCCGACTGCGCCTCAACAGTATATGGCGTCTCTTAGGATGCTGGATGCGGGCGATCCGATTTTGGAGTTAAAACTGTTTGCGGGTTCCCGCGCACAAGCGGAAAAGGCGGCAAAAAGCCTGAGAAAGAATGCTCAGGAAATTTATTGGGATTTAATTAAACGAATAGACGAATAGGAGAGAGAACAATGAGTGAATGTACCCATGATTGTAAAACCTGCGGGGAATCCTGCAGCGAAAGAAAAGAAGCACAAAACTTTCAGGTACCTTGTAACAGCATGAGCCATGTCCGCAAGGTCATCGGTGTGGTCAGCGGCAAAGGCGGCGTCGGGAAATCTTTGGTTACCAGTTTGCTTGCCTCCGGCATGCAGAGGGCGGGCTATCGCACCGCTATTTTAGACGCGGATTTAACCGGTCCGTCTATCCCCAAGGCCTTTGGCATCACCCAAAAGGCGTCCGGCAATGAATACGGAATTCTGCCGGTGGCAACAGATTCGGGGATTTCGATTATGTCAGTCAATTTGTTGTTGGAAAACGACACCGACCCTGTGGTCTGGAGAGGTCCGGTCATCGCCGGAACCGTAAAACAGTTCTGGAGCGATGTGGTTTGGGACGATGTGGATTATATGTTTGTGGATATGCCTCCGGGCACCGGCGATGTTCCCTTGACGGTATTTCAGTCTTTGCCTGTTGACGGGATTGTAGTGGTAACCTCTCCGCAAGAGTTGGTTTCCATGATTGTAGGCAAAGCGGTGAAGATGGCGCAGATGATGAATATTCCAATCCTCGGTTTGGTGGAGAATATGAGTTATATCTCCTGTCCCCATTGCGGCGATAAGATTCCGGTCTTTGGCAAGAGCCATATCGGCGAAGTTGCCGGAGAGTACGGACTCAATGTGTTAGGACGGCTTCCCATTGACCCGTCCATTGCCGATGCAGTAGACAAGGGTAAAGTGGAAACCGTGCAAGGCGAAGTTTGGCTGGAGGCGGCACTGACTGCGCTGAAAGAGTTATAATTGATGTGAGAAAGGACGCTGGTTGTATATGAACCGAACCAAAACCGAGGGTGCGGCAAAGACCATAGGTATTATGGCTGTCATTATTCTGCTTGCCAAATTTATGGGTCTGTTTCGGGAAACTCTGGTTGCCAACCTGTATGGGCAAGGCATGCAGTCCGATATGCTCAATACCGCGACGCAAATCCCTCTGCTCTTTTTTGACATGGTGTTGGGGGTCGCGATTCTTTCCACCTTTGTTCCAATTTTTAATCAGTACCTCAAAGAAGAGGGTGAAGAGAAAGCCATGAGGTTTGCGGATAACTTTATTACGGTGGCAGGGTCTTGTGCCATGGTGCTGGCAATCCTTGGGGTTCTTTTTGCAGAGCCGTTGGTCGCTTTGATGACCCCCGGTTACAGTGCGGTGCCCGGCAAAGTGGAACAGACGGCGCATCTTCTTCGGATTTTGTTCCCCTCCATTGTATTTACGGCGGTTGCCTATATCTCGGTAGGAATCCTGCAATCCTATGGGGAGTTCACCATTCCCTCCCTGATTTCGGTGGTTTCCAACGGAGTTATGATTTTATATCTGGCGGTGTTTGGAAATCGACTGGGACTTGCGGGCGTGGTGGTTTCCATGCTGATTGCATGGGCGCTTCAGTTGGTGATTCAGATTCCGTATCTCAAAAAGTTTGGCTATCGGTATCACTTCCGGTTTGATTTGAAACACAAAGGAATCCGCGAAGCGGGGAAACTGGCGGTTCCGGTTTTGATTAGTTCCTGGATTCAACCGCTTTGCAATGTGATTAATATGGCATTCGGCTCCGGTCTTGGTGACGGAGCGGTTTCTGCCCTCAATTGGGCAAATAAGATTTACATCATTATGGTGGGGGTATTTGCCTATGCCATCACCAACTTTATTTTTCCTAAACTCTCAAGACTGAGTTCGCGGGATGAGGACGCCGGTTTCATACAGGTGACCCGCCTGTCGGTGGGATGGATTTTCTTCCTGATTACCCTGATTTGTGCGCTGTTTCTTGCTCTTTCCACCCCGATTATTCAGGTGGTGTTTGAGCGGGGAGCCTTTACCGCGTCCGATACCGCCCTTTGTGCCAATGCCCTGTTCTATTATTCCTTTGGGATGGTCGGCTATGGCATCTGTGAAGTGCTGAACAAGAGTTTTTATGCCATCAAAGACGGAAAGACCCCCATGTTTACCTCGGCAATCGGAATCGGGGTGAATCTGGTTTCAGCGTTTTTGCTGACCAAATTGCTCGGCGTCGGAGGTCTGGCATTGGCGGCGGCGCTAAGTTCTCTTTCCATTGCGGTCTGTTTGATGGTAATGATGAACCGCCGTCGGCAAGGAATGTTCGATAAAAACTTTGTGATAAATTTATGCAAAATTCTCCTTTGCGGCTTGGTTGCATTTCTTGCCGCAAAGACGATATATCCGCTCACCGCACCGCTCTCAGGCGGGATGGTGATGACGCTGTTAAGACTTTGTATTTCGTCACTCCCTGCGGGAATGCTCTATCTTGCATTGGCGGCGGTGCTACGAGTTGAAGAAATGCAGACAATACTAAGAAAGAAGGGATAAGCCTATGAATCGAACCCCCGGATATTTGGAAACGATATGGTTGTTTCTCTGGAACTGGATTCGACAAAGCGGAACCTATCGGGTGCTCAGGGGTATCTATGACGGAATCTCCCGTGGTTGGAGCCGGAGTAGGATTCTTACATGGTGGCGATGCGACCGGCAAAGACAGGAGTTTTTAAACCAATCTCTGGCGGGCAAGGTGTTGCGGTTTCCGTTTTCCTTTATGGAATGGTTGAAACAACGGCTTGGAACCAGACTTAGAAAGACGATCGGCGAAAGTTTGCTCATTGGGGCATGCCGGTGTTACCTGAATAATCTGCTGGCGTTGAATCTGCGATTTTTGGGGATGGTGTTCTTCGGCACAGGTGTCGGTTTGGTGTTTGGCAGAGCGGCAGGGGTGTTTCCTCTGGTTTTGTTCTTGCTGGGCGCAATCCTGAGTCTGTTTGATGTCAATGCCACAGGATGGCTGAAACACTCGGCGCTGGTTCGGTTTTTCTTGAACTGCTTAGGGGTTGAGGCAAACTTTGCGTGGTATCGTGAGGAAGAAACGCAAGGCAAAGGCAGAATCCTCCTTGCAGGGGTTGCAGGACTTGTTTGCGGACTTTTGGGCGCAATGTTCCATCCGCTTGTGGCACCGCTTATGGTGTTTGCGATTGCGGGTTTGTTTCTGGTGGTTGCAAAACCCATTGCGGGTCTATATTTCTTGGTGTTTCTGGCACCGCTGATGCCCACTATGGCAATGGCAGGGCTCTCCCTGTTGTGTTTGGGGTCTATGATCATCAAGAGCCTGATTGACCCCGATTTTTCGTGGAAGTTTGACGGACTTGCTTTTTTGGTGGTAGCGTTTCTTGTTATTTATCTGGTTGCAGGACTCACCTCGTTTGTGCCGGTGAAAAGCCTTAGCATTTTTGCCATTTATCTGGCGTTTATTTCCGCTTACTTTTTGGTGACGCATCTCATCAAGACCGAGAAACAACTTGGCAATTTACTTACTGTGTTTGTGCTCTCCGGTACGGCGGTTTGCCTTTATGGAATTGCGCAATATCTGTTTGGTTGGGACATTAACCAAGCGTGGATGGATGAGGAGATGTTCAGCGACATTAAGATGCGGATTTATTCCACGCTGGATAATCCCAATGTATTGGGTGAATATATCTTACTGGTCCTGCCGGTCACCATCGGATTGATGTGGACCAGAAAAGGGATTCTTACCAAACTCATTTATGCCGCAATTGCGGGGATGATGCTCATTGCTTTGATTCTCACCTTCTCCCGCGGGTGTTGGATTGGACTTTTGGTTGCGGCAGCGGTCTTTATCACCTTTGCGGCGGGAAAACTCTGGGGTCTTGGATTGATTGCGCTGCCGATTCTGCCGGCAGTTCTGCCGGAGAGTATTCTCAACCGGTTTACCAGTATCGGGGATATGAAAGATTCCTCTACCTCCTATCGGGTGTATATCTGGATGGGAACCCTTGCCATGATGCGTGACTTCTGGCTGTCTGGAATCGGAATGGGTGCAGAAGCATTTGGGGCGGTTTACCCCTTTTATTCGTACAGCGGAATCGTGGCGCCACACTCTCACAATCTGTTTTTGCAGATTTTAGTAGAGTCCGGCGTCTGTGGAATCCTTGTCTTTTTGCTGATTCTGGTATTTTTCTTTAAGAAAATGGCGGTTGGCTATCAACTGGGGGGCAAGGGACATCGGGCATCGACGATGCTCACCGCTATCTCTGCCGGTGTTTGCGGATTTTTGGTGCAGGGATTGTTTGACAATTGTTTCTATAACTATCGGGTGCTTCTGGTCTTCTGGTATGTCATTGGCATGGCGGTTGCCTTAAGTCAGGTAGCAAAAACCATGGTAAAGGAGAGCGATTTATGATTAAAGTGTTAGAGGTTTCCTCTGATTCCAATATCGGTGGTGCCGGAAAATGTATTTTGACCTTTTTAAAGACCTTTGACCGCCAGAAGTTCGATGTGGCGGCGGTGGTTCCCAAAGGAAGTCTTTTAAAACCGGAGATTGAAAACCTGCGTTGCAAGGTCTTTGAGGCGGAGCATCTGGCAGAAAAATCGTTGGACTTCAAGGCGATTCTCAGGCTAAGAAAACTCTTTCAGCATTTAAAGCCGGATTTGGTTCATACCCACGCCAGTATGTCGGCAAGAATTGCCGCATGGAGCCTTGGGATTCCGGTGGTGTATACCCGCCACAGCGTCTTTGAACAATCCAAAAAATTGACCACCTTTCCCGGCAAGCAAATCAATGGCCTCATCAACAACATGACTGCCAATAAAATTATCGCAGTGGCTGAGGCGGCAAAGGATAACCTGACCGAAACCGGTGTCAGCGAGAAAAAAATTCAGGTAATTTTAAACGGCGTAGAACCGCTCAAACCTTGTCCTGAAGAGGAAGTTGGGAAACTCAGAATGCAGTATCATATCCGGCCGGATGAAAAGGTGGTTGCCATTGTGGCACGGTTGAATCCGGTGAAAGGACATAAATATTTTGTAGAGGCGGCAAAAATCCTGAAAGAGCGAGGCGTAAAAGCCAAGTTCCTGATTGCGGGTACCGGCGAGGAATCCGCCGCACTGAATCTCCAGATTCAACGAGCGGGACTGGAAGACACCGTGATTATGATGGGGTTTGTGGAAAATGTTGCACCGCTGATGAATTTGATGGATGTGCAGGTCAACTGTTCCTTTGGTACCGAGGCAACCAGCCTGTCCCTTTTGGAGGGCATGAGTCTTGGAAAGCCTGCAGTGGTGACGGATTTTGGCGGAAATCCCGGCGTTATCTTTGATGGGGTGAACGGATTTTTAACCCCCACCCACAGTCCTCAGGCAACGGCGGAAGCAATCCAAAAACTTCTTTGCGATGAAACACTCTATGCTACAATCAGCGAGAACTGCAAAAAGGTATACGAAACCAAGTTTACTGCAGAGGTAAACACCCGTGCCATCGAGGCGATTTATCGGGAAACGGTGAAGAAGTAAGAGAAAGGCGGGAGAAACAATGAAAGCAAAATGGAACTGGATGGATACGGTTCTGGTACTTTTGGTGATTGCGGTCCTTGCGGTGGGCGTCTGGTTTGTAGGCGGCCGCGGCGGCAAAACTGCAACCGAAGATAAGACGGTATCTGTGATGATTGAACTGACCAAGCGGGATGAGGCGTTTACCAAACTTCCCATAGTGGGGGACAGCGTAACCCTTGGCGTAAAAGAAAAGATGCCTGCAACGGTGACCAAGGTGGAAGTTCTGCCGGCAGTCACGCAAGGAAAAGATATCTTAAACGGCAGATACACCGAGGAACCGATTCCGGGACTCTACACGGTAAGAGTGACCGCAGAGGGAAAGGGGACCGAAACCCCATCTACAGTAGAAATTAACGGCAACGCTCTGCGGGTTGGTGCGGAGGCTGCGATTAAGAGCAAAAACTGGGCAGGGTTTGGATTTATCCTCTCTGTGGATACATGGTAAGGAGGTGCCGAAATGTTTGCAAAGAACGGAAAACTGTTTGGAAAAATCAGCATTGTTGATGTGATTGTGGTGCTTCTGGTTCTAACGCTGGCAGCGGGCGTCTACCTGCGCATGAGCGGAAGTGTGGGCGAGTTTGTTACCGGAGAGACGTATGAATGTGTGGTTAAGGTAAAAACCGTCCGTGACTTTACGGTCAAGGCACTGGAAAAAGGCGGCGAAGTCTATGACAAAACCACCAAGGAATATATCGGAACCATTCAAGGCGTAACCTCCGAGCCGGCAACCGATCCTCTGCTCATGGCAGACGGCTCCCATGCCATGGCTCCCATGCAGGACAGATACCATGCCTATGTAACCATTGCATTTACCGGTAAAGAGAGCAGTGACGGCTATTACACCGCGTCCAATCAGCAAATCAGCACCGGAGGAACCTTGGTGCTTAACGCCAAATGGGCAGAATGCGAAGCCAGCATTGTAGATGTTTATCCCAAAGCAAAATAGAACACAAAAAGCACTTGCATCAGCAGGTGCTTTTTTGCGAAAAACAAGATTTTTTGAAAAAATATCTTGATTCTGTCTTCTGTTTGTGATAAAATTGTAAAAATAGGCAAAATCCGTTATGGTACGATGGGTATCGTGCGGCAAACTATAAGGAAAAGGTGAGGTAGTGTATGAAACGAGAAGACATTCATAAGGTATTGATTATTGGCTCCGGTCCTATTATTATCGGACAGGCTTGTGAGTTCGACTACTCCGGCACACAGGCGTGTAAGGCACTTAAGAATTTAGGCTACGAAATCGTACTGGTGAATTCCAATCCGGCGACCATTATGACCGACCCGGATACTGCTGATATTACCTATATTGAACCATTAAACGTGGAGCGTCTGGAACAGATTATCGCCAAAGAGCGACCGGATGCTCTTTTGCCGAATCTCGGCGGTCAGTCAGGACTGAATCTGTGTAGCGAACTTCAGCAGGCAGGGGTCTTAGACAAATACAACGTCAAGGTTATCGGCGTACAGGTTGACGCGATTGAACGCGGAGAAGACAGGATTGAGTTTAAGAATACCATGAATGCACTCGGTATTGAAATGGCACGCAGTGAGGTTGCATACTCGGTAGAAGATGCGCTCGCCATTGCTGATAAACTGGGGTATCCGGTGGTACTCCGTCCTGCCTATACCATGGGCGGTGCCGGCGGCGGTCTGGTTTATAATGTGGAAGAACTGAAAACCGTTTGCGCAAGAGGTTTGCAAGCATCCTTGGTCGGACAGGTTCTGGTAGAAGAATCCATCCTCGGTTGGGAGGAGTTGGAGGTCGAAGTTGTCCGCGATGCCAAGAACAACATGATTACTGTCTGTATGATTGAGAACATCGACCCGCTTGGTGTTCACACCGGTGACTCCTTCTGTAGCGCGCCCATGCTCACCATTTCCGAAGAAACACAGAAACGTCTTCAGGAACAGGCATATAAAATTGTAGAAGCCATTGAGGTTGTCGGCGGAACCAATGTACAGTTTGCACATGACCCGATTTCTGACCGTATCATTGTCATCGAAATTAACCCCAGAACCTCCCGCTCCTCTGCCCTTGCATCCAAAGCAACCGGTTTCCCGATTGCGCTGGTATCTGCAATGCTGGCAAGCGGACTGACGCTGGACGAAATTCCTTGTGGTAAGTACGGAACGCTTGACAAGTATGTGCCGGGTGGGGACTATATCGTAATTAAGTTTGCACGCTGGGCGTTTGAAAAATTCAAAGGCGCACAGGATAAACTTGGAACCCAGATGCGTGCCGTCGGTGAGGTTATGAGCATCGGCAAGACGTATAAAGAGGCGTTCCAGAAAGCCATCCGTTCTCTGGAAACCGGAAGATATGGTCTGGGCGGTGCCAAAGACTTTGCAAAGAAGTCCAAAGAAGAACTTTTGGGGCTCCTTGCCAATGCAAGCAGCGAACGCCACTTCATTATGTATGAGGCGATTCGCAAAGGCGCCACCAACGATGAAATTTTTGCCAAGACCAAGGTAAAGCACTACTTTATTCAGCAGATGCGGGAACTGGTTGAGGAAGAAGAATCCCTCAAAAAACTTGCCGGCAGTGTTCCGGATACCGAAACCTTGCGCAAGGCAAAATGCGACGGATTCTCTGATAAATACCTGTCCCTGATTCTGGGCGTAGAGGAAGAAACCATCCGCAAGGCGCGTATCGATGCAGGCATTGTGGAAAAATGGGAAGGCGTTCATGTCAGCAGTACTGAGGATGCCGAATACTTCTACTCCAGTTATAACATTGAAAACGATTGCCCCGCTGTGGATAACGGCAAGCAAAAGGTAATGATTTTAGGCGGCGGTCCCAACCGTATCGGTCAGGGTATTGAATTTGATTATTGTTGTGTTCACGCCTCCAAAGCCCTTAAGAAACTGGGGTTTGAAACCATCATTGTCAACTGTAACCCGGAAACCGTGTCGACCGACTATGACACCTCTGACCGGCTCTATTTTGAACCGCTGACTTTGGAGGATGTACTCAGCATCCATGAGAAAGAAAAACCGGTTGGCGTGATTGCACAGTTTGGCGGCCAGACTCCGCTTAACCTGGCGGCAGACCTCAAAAAGGCAGGCGTTAACATCTTAGGCACCACGCCGGAAACCATTGACTTGGCAGAGGACAGAGATTTGTTCCGTGCCATGATGGACAAGTTGGAGATTCCCATGCCCGAATCCGGCATGGCGGTCAACACCGAAGAAGCATTGGAGATTGCAGAGCGTATCGGCTATCCGGTTATGGTTCGTCCCTCTTATGTATTGGGCGGTCGTGGTATGGAAGTGGTATACGACAGCGAGTCTTTGACCTTCTATATGCAGGCGGCAGTTGGTGTCACTCCGGACAGACCGATTCTGATTGACCGGTTCCTGCACCACGCAACCGAGTGTGAGGCAGATGCCATCAGCGACGGCGAAAAGGTATTTGTTCCCTCTGTGATGGAGCATATCGAACTTGCGGGCGTTCACTCCGGTGACTCCGCGTGTGTGATTCCGCCTAAGAGTTTGACCAAAGAACAGATTGAAACCATCAAGGATTATACCAAGAGAATTGCAACTGAGATGAACGTCGTTGGTTTGATGAATATGCAGTACGCGATTGAAGACGGAAAGGTTTATGTGCTGGAGGCAAACCCCCGCGCATCCCGTACCGTTCCGCTGGTGTCCAAGGTTTGCGGCATCAATATGGTAAACCTTGCAACCGATATTATGACATCCCACCTGACAAACAGACCCTCTCCCGTTCCGGAATTGAAAGAAAAGACCTTCAAGCATTACGGTGTCAAAGAGGCGGTCTTCCCCTTTAATATGTTCCAGGAGGTTGACCCCATACTCGGACCGGAAATGCGTTCTACCGGTGAGGTTTTAGGTATCGCATCTTCCTTTGGCGAGGCGTTCTATAAGGCACAGGAGGCAACCATGTCAACCATGCTCCCTCTGTCCGGCACCGTGCTGATGAGTGTCAGCGATATGGATAAGGAAGAGGCAGTTGCCGTTGCCAAAGACTTTTATGAATGCGGCTTTAACCTGATGGCAACCGATGGAACCGCAAAAGCCATTGAGGCGGCAGGCGTTCCGGTTGAGCGGGTGGCAAAACTCAACGAGGGCAGACCCAACATTCTTGACAAGATTACCAACGGAAAGATTGACTTTATCATCAATACTCCGGTGGGTAAAAAGGGAACCGAGGACGACAGTTATATCCGTAAGAGCGCCGTAAAACATCGTGTTTCTCACATGACGACCATGGCGGCGGCACAGGCGGCGATTGAGGGTATCAGGGCGGTCAAAGATTCCGGCAGCCTGAATGTCAAATCCCTCCAACAGTTCCACAAAGAAATTCAATAAGGCGAAGAACAGGGGACGGTTCGTTGTGCGCATAGCACCAGGAACCGTCCCCTGTGCGCAGACATGTGTGTAACAAAATGGTATAAATTTCTTGCATTTGATTCAGGATTCTTTTATAATATAAGAATAAGGCAATGTCGTGATTGCCAATCATAAAATAGGAGGTTACTCATTATGACAGGTATTTCTCTCATCATTGCGTTTGTCGTGGCTATCGTTTTGATGGTTGTGGCAATTTCAAAATTTAAAATTCATCCTTTTTTATCCATTATGGGTGTGTCGCTTTTGTTGGCGCTGGTTGCAGGAATTGAACTAGGTGAGATTCCCAATGTCATTGGTGCCGGATTTTCCGGTACATTTAGTTCCATTGGCATTGTGATTATCCTTGGTGCGTTGATTGGTTCGATTCTGGAACAAACCGGTGCTGCACTCAAACTTGCTGACATGGTGGTCAAACTGGTGGGCAAAAAGAACCCTGAACTGGCGATTGAACTGATGGGCTGGGTGGTTTCTATCCCTGTATTCTGTGACAGCGGTTTTGTTATCCTTGACCCCATCCGCCGTGCTTTGGTTCGCAGAACAGGAACTTCCAGCGTGGCAATGACGGTGGCGCTTTCTACCGGTCTTTATATCTCCCATGTCTTTATTCCGCCCACGCCGGGACCCATTGCGGCAGCAAGCACCCTTGGGATTGGTGAAAGCCTGCTTCTGGTCATGGGTCTTGGCTTGCTCTGCTCCATATTCCCGTTAATTGCAGGTTTGGCATATGCAAAATTTATTGGCAAGCGGGTCAAGAGTCAGGACGAACTGGTAGAATCCGGCGAAATTGTAAAAACCTATGAAGAACTCGTTGCAGAATATGGAAAACTCCCCAACGGACTGAATTCTTTGGCTCCGCTTTTGATTCCGGTTCTGCTTATGGCAATGGGGACCATTGCGTCTGTGGCTGGGTTTACCGGCATCTGGCTGAATCTCTTTAAGTTCCTTGGAACCCCGATTATTGCGTTGGCGGTAGGCACAGTGTTTGCCATCATTCAACTTGCAACGGCGAAAAAGATGGAGCAATTTTATGCCATTACCAATGATACCTTAAAGACCGTTGGCCCGATTTTGTTTGTAACTGCGGCAGGCGGTGTGTTGGGTAAGGTGATTTCTTCCACCACTTTGGTTTCGTATATCACAGAAAACGCGGGATTTTTGGAGAGCATGGGGATTTTCTTCCCGTTCCTGCTTGCGGCAATTCTGAAAACCGCACAGGGTTCCTCCACGGTTGCGATTACCACAACGGCAGGAATTATGGCACCGTTGATGGCAACCATGGGTCTTGATACCCCTGTGCTTGCAGCACTTACCGTTATGGCAATCGGTGCCGGTGCGATGACGGTGTCCCATGCCAATGACTCTTACTTCTGGGTAGTTACCAACTTTGGTGAAATGACCCCGCAACAGGGATATAAAACCCAAACTGTGTTAACCCTATTGATGGGGGTTGCATCTATCATTGGAATCTTTATTCTTTCCCTGTTTTTCTAATTTGATAAGGAGCCAAAACATATGAATCAACTGTTAAGAAACCATGCAGATGCCATTGTAGCATCTGCCATTCAAGCCGTCAAGCCTGACGAGGCGGTCAGCCGTGCGCTTTCGGGCAAAACTTTTTCGGGGCGGGTTGTTCTGGTGTCCGCCGGCAAAGCCGGCTGGCAGATGGCAAAGGCAGCGTATGATTGCCTTGGAAGCGCCATTGATGCCGGTGTGGTAGTTACCAAGTACGACCATGTGATGGGTCCCATCTCGGACTTTGATTTAAGAGAGGCGGGACATCCGGTTCCGGATGAGAACTCCTTTGCCGGTACCCAGGCGGCACTTGATTTGGTCAGTAATTTAACCGAGAAGGATACGGTGTTGTTTCTCCTGTCCGGCGGAGGGAGTGCGTTGTTTGAAAAGCCGTTGATTGACGGGAAAGAACTTCAGGACATCACAGAACAACTCCTTGCTTCAGGTGCAGATATTGTGGAGATGAACATTATCCGCAAACGGCTTTCTGCGGTCAAAGGGGGACGGTTTGCCAAACTGTGTGAGCCGGCACAGGTGTTCTCAATTGTTCTTTCGGATATTCTGGGCGACCCGCTGGATATGATTGCATCAGGTCCTGCATATCCTGACAGCAGTACCTCTGATGAGGCAGTTACGATTGCAAAGAAATACCAACTTAAACTAAGTGACAAGGCTTGGGACCTGCTCCAACAGGAAACCCCCAAGGAATTAACCAATGTCACCACCCAAATTACCGGTTCCGTACGGGAACTTTGCGTGGCGGCGGCAAAGGCGTGCGAAGAATTGGGCTATGAACCGATTCTTTTGACCGACAGACTTTGCTGTCAGGCAAAAGAGGCAGGAAGTTTCTTAGCCTCGGTGCTCAAAACTCATGCTGGCGATAACAAGAATCTGGCGTTTCTTGCCGGCGGCGAAACGGTGGTAAAACTCACCGGCAAAGGCAAGGGCGGACGAAATCAAGAACTGGCACTCTCTGCGGCAGCGGGAATTGCCGGCGAACAGGGGATGGCGGTCTTTAGCGTTGGCAGTGACGGGACTGACGGCCCTACCGATGCGGCGGGCGGTTACTGTGACACCGATACGGCGGCAGAACTTTGTGCTGAGGGGCTTTCCATCTATGATGTGCTCAGCGATAACGATGCGTATCATGCACTGAAACAATGCGGAGGGCTGATTTTTACAGGTCCTACGGGAACCAATGTCAATGATGTAGCGGTTGCCTTGCTGCGGACAGAGGAATAAAAACAAAAGAAATGACAACAAAAGGAGTATACAATGATTGGCAATATTTTAACGGTAGGAAATTATGTATTGATTTTATTTATCCTGATAGGCGTGGGTTTTGCGGCAAACAAACTCAAGATTATGACACGCCAAGGCGCAAAGGAAATGACGGATTTTGTGTTATACATTGTCACACCTTGCGTTATTATCAACTCCTATCAGCGTGAGTTTGATCAGGATATGGTAAGCGGACTTATCATCACGGTGATTGCAGCGGTGTTATCGTTTGCAGTCAATATTCTTCTTGCCCATCTGTTGGTGCGGGATAAGGATGAACGCAGAGAAAAGACTTTGCGGTTCGGGGCGGTGTTCTCCAACTGCGGCTATATGTCTCTGCCGCTTCAGAATGCGCTTTTGGGTGATGCAGGCGTGTTTTACGGTGCCACCTATGTTGCTATTTTTCAGATTGTGCTCTGGACCTACGGAGTTATCCTGATGAGCGGAAGTGTAAAAGCCATTTCGGTCAAGAAAATCTTTATCAATCCGGGTGTTATCAGCACCTTGATTGGATTGATTATCTTTTCCTTTTCCATCAAGGTTCCCTTTACCATCAGCCAGCCGATTGGGTTTCTTGCGGCGCTCAATACGCCCATCCCTATGGTGATTGTGGGCTTCCATCTTGCGGGAGCAAGGTTAAAGGTCAGCGGAAGTTCTGCATGGATATCCATGCTGTTTCGGTTGATTGTGTCGCCTCTTTTAATGCTTTTGGGTCTATATGCCTGTTCCGTCACCGGAACCGTGCTGGTTGCCTGTGTCATCGCAGTATCTGCGCCCGTGGCGGCAGTTACCACCATGTTTTCTGAAAAATTCGATGCTGATACAGGACTGTCTGCAGCAACGGTATCTTTGACGACGCTATTGTCTATCATTACCATGCCGATTATTGTCGGGATTGCAACCATGCTTTAACAGGAGGAATTTGCATGAAAACCATTGTCACATATCAGTCCAAATACGGAGCCACCAAAGCCTATGCCGAGTGGATTGGAGAAGAACTCGGCTGTGAAGTCAAAGAGGTAAAAGAAGTCAAAGTGGATGATTTACTCAAATATGATACCATCATTCATGGCGGAGGTCTGTATGCTGAGGTGATTGCAGGGGTCGGGATTCTCACGAAGCATCTGGAACAACTCAAAGATAAGAAGTTGGTGGTCTTTACCACAGGGCTTACCCCCGTCGAGTGCACCGAGTATTATGATACCCTGGTGGTGGAGAAGAACTTTAAGGGCGATAGCCGAGATAAAATCAAGAGATTTCACTTCAGTGGAAAAATGATTCTGGACGAACTCTCTTTGGTACATAGAACGGCAATCAAAGCCTTAAAGAAACTGATGTCCGGTAAGGAAAACCCTACCGAGATGGAGAAAATGCTGATTGAACTCTGTGATGCAGACGGTGATTTCACCAATCGGGATGAAATTAGCGAACTTATAGAATATGTAAAAGCACTTGCATAGCAAGTGCTTTTTGCTTAGTTGTCGCAGCCGGCGATACAAAGAATCAGGCAGGCGGTTGCTGTCAGGGTTAAGGAGAAGAAAAACAGCAGCAATCCTGTCAAAATAGCACCCAGAATGCTGGTGGCGGGGAATGTAATCGCAAGAAGAACCAGCGATAAAAGAACCCCGCCCAGAATGCCAATCAAAAGTGCCGGAAGAGAGCGGCAGATACAATTAAACACGCTCGGGCACCGGTCAAAGACTGTGGTGATTAAGGTAATTGCGAGATAACCGACCGAAATGCCAAGAACCACCCACAAAAAAGCGGGGGTTAAAGTAATTACCGCGGTGTATCTGAGCACGGCAGCCAGAATGCCAACAATAATACTTGCTTCTACTGCGATGGCAGTGCAACTGCGTCTGCATCCGCATCCTAATGTCGTCATAGTATTCACCTCCCGTAATATCCTATGAAAAAGTGGGACAAAGGTGCAAAAAAATGGCGTGATTTAGGTTGACTTTGCTTTAGATGTCGGTATATAATAGTAAAAGAGACAGAGAAAATCAGGAGGGATACCATGAATTTTATCAAACAGAATGCAGAATTTGATCTGATTAGTTTTGGTGAGGTTATGCTTCGGCTTTCCCCGCCGGATAAAGATAAAATCTCCCAGAGTGAGATTTTTGAAAAAAACTGCGGAGGTTCTGAGTTCAATGTGGCGTCCGGGTCGGCAAACCTTGGGATTCGGACGGCGATTGTTACCAAACTACCCAAAAACAAGTTGGGGCATTTTGTGGCACGGCGTATCCGTTACGGCTCGGTGTCGGATGACTATGTGGTCTGGGACGAGAGCGAGGGCAGACGGCTTGGTATTTATTATTACGAAAGCGGTGTCTATCCCAGAAAGTCCGCAGTGGTCTATGACAGAGCCGGCGCCTCGGTCTGTTCCTTAAAAGAAGAAGAGATTCCTGAAGATATTTATGAAAAGACAAGGATGTTCCACATCAGTTCCATCTCTCTGGCGCTTGGAAAGGGATTAAGGGAAACTGCGCTTTCTATGATTCGCAAGATGAAAGAGCATGGTGTGGCAATCAGTTTTGATGTCAACTACCGCGCTGCACTCTGGAGCGAGGAAGAGGCGCGAGGTGTCATCAAAGAGATTCTGCCTTTGGTGGATATTCTTTTTGTATCAGAGGAAACCAGCCGGCGGATGATGCAGAAGACAGGAACCTTGGACGAAATCATGAAAAGTTATGTAGAGGAATATGGGTGCAGAATCGTGGCAACTACCCGCCGTGAAGTGGTAAGCCCCACCAAGCATAACTTCGGTTCCAGAATTTATTATGACGGCAAGTTCTATGAAGAGCCGCATTATCAGAATATTGAGGTGATTGACAGGGTCGGCAGCGGTGATGCTTATGTTGCCGGTGTACTGTACGGGATTCTTTCGGGCAACCGCATGGAAGATGCCATGGCGTACGGAAACGCGCTCAGTGCGATTAAAAATACCGTTTCGGGCGATATGTCTATCAGTTCTATCGATGAGGTAGAGGCGGTCATCAAATCCCATCGTGCGGAGGGACCTCAGGACGAAATGGTAAGATAGAAAGGATGAGAAGAATGACATTTCAAAGAGCAGATATTCTGCTTCCCCGTTTTCAAAAGGATGCAGATAAAATGAAACAGTGGAGTGTAGTCGCCTGTGACCAATACACCTCGGAGCGGGAGTATTGGGACGAGGTTTCCCAAACGGTGGGAGAGGGTAAATCCACCCTGCGGTTGACCATTCCTGAGATTTACTTAAACGATGCCGATATTGAAACACGGATTCAATCGGCAAATCAGACCATGGAAGAATATTTGAGCGAAGATGTGTTTTTAGAATACAAAAACACCTATGTGTTTGTAGAACGCACGCTGGCAAACGGAGTAAAACGTCTGGGCGTGGTCGGCGTGGTAGATTTGGAAGACTATGACTATCGCGTAGGTTCCAAAACCAAAATCCGTGCCACCGAGGGAACGGTGATTGAGAGGATTCCGCCTCGCTTAAAGGTAAGAAAAGATGCGGGGATTGAACTTCCGCATATTATGCTTTTGATTGACGATGAAACCAAGAGCATCATTGAACCGAACCAAGCGATGACGGGAGAATTTGAAAAACTCTATGACTTTGATTTGATGCAGGATTCGGGGCATATTACCGGTTATAAAATGAGCGATGCGGCGGCAGATGCGCTGGACGAAAAACTGACAAAACTGGGTGACCTTGACGCCTTTAATCAAAAGTATGGCACCAAGGAAACTTCCCCCCTGATTTATGCCATGGGGGATGGCAATCACTCCCTTGCAACCGCCAAAACCTACTATGAAAACCTGAAAGCGGAACTGGGAGAAGATGCCGTCAAGAACTCTCCTGCAAGATTTGCTCTTTGTGAATTGGTGAACCTCCATGATGATTCGCTGGTATTTGAGGCGATTCATCGGGTGGTATTCGGGGCAGACGGCGACGCGTTTTTAGCGGAACTCGGAAAGAACTATACCTTGCGTTTTGATGCAGAGGCAGAGGGACAGAAGTTTATCTTTGTTTTTGATGGCAAGGAGCAACCGGTGACCATTACCAATCCAAAAGAATACCTGACCGTGGCAACGGTGCAGAAGATGCTGGATGAATTTTTAAAGACCCACAGCGGTGAAGTGGATTATATTCACGGTGAAGATGTGGTTTTGAAACATTGCAGCGACAGCAAAAACTTTGGGATTATCTTTGAGGCAATGGACAAAGCAGATTTGTATCCCTCCGTCATTCGTGACGGGGCGCTTCCCAGAAAGACATTCTCCATGGGCGATGCCTGTGATAAGAGATTTTACACCGAGGCACGAAAAATTAAGTAAAAGAGTCATGCATAGCGGGATGAAAAATAAAAAAGTGCAAGCATATCTTGCTTGCACTTTTTATGTACCCAATTTATAATTGTTCGGCGGCATCCACAATCAGGTCAACGCAACGGTCAAGCCCCAATTCTCCGCTGTTTAATGACATGGAATAATGTCTGGCATCGCCCCATTTATGGTCGGTATAATAATTATAGTTAATGCTCCGCTTTTTATCCATATCTTTCATCATCTTCTTTGCCTCCGCCTCGTTGCTTCCGCCAAGATAGGTCTGAATTCGCTGAATCTTATCCTCGGGGGTAGAACAGATAAAGATGTTCAACCGCCTGGGGTGATCTTTTAAGATAAAGTCGGCGCATCTGCCGATAATGACGCAATCGCTTTCCTCGGCAAGTTCTAAAATCAACTTCCGCTGAATGGCGTGGAGGTAATCCTCTAACGATTCGCCCATGTTGTTGCGGACGACAAAGCCGTAGGCGAACATACTCTTGGAGGGAGAATACTCCCCTTTCTTTTCAATAAACTCTTCTGCAAGACCGGTCTTTGCTGCCACCTTGGCAATCAGTTCTTTATCATAAAACTTAACCCCAAGTTTTTCGGCAACCAATCTGCCGATGTATCTTCCGCCGCTTCCGAATTCACGGCTGATGGTAATAATTTTGTTGCTCATACATTCGCCTCCTAAAAACAAAAGTCTGTGTATCTTCATTATATAATATATCAAGCAAAAGTGCAAGACAAAATTTTGCGCATCTGTACAAAATTCCCATTTGGAACCCTACTTGGGATGGAGAAAAGGGACAAAAGTAACAAAAGTGACGAAAACACTGGCTTTTTGAATGGTTTTTGAAAAAATTTTCTTGACACTTTGTAAAAGCCGTTGTATAATGGATAGGCGTGACAAAGACATACGATGAACCTGGAGGTGGCGAAATGCCGTAAAAACGGTAGTTTCGGGAATTTCGGGGGAGATTGTCCGGTTTAACAAAAACGGGCGGAAAGGTCACACTTTCTATTACGAATACAGGTCAAAACCCTCTCACTCGGTAGTATGCTGATACCGTTTGCGGGGATATTGTGTCTGTATGGTCCCGAGCCGTTGTCCCGTTGGAGGACTTGTCGGATTCGGGTTTCATTTTTAAGCTCGTGCGAAACGCCCGGCACGGTGTAAAATTTTTTAAACTTTAGGAGGGTATAGCATGGCAGCAGAAAAAATCAGAATCAGATTGAAGGCTTACGATCACAACCTTATCGACCAGAGCGCCGCTAAGATTGTGGAGACCGCAAAGAGAACAGGGGCAAAGGTTTCCGGACCGATTCCTCTGCCGACCAAGAAGGAAATCGTAACCATTTTGAGAGCGGTTCACAAGTATAAGGACAGCCGTGAGCAGTTCGAAATGAGAACCCACAAAAGACTGATTGATGTTCTGGGACCGACCAATAAGACCATCGATGCACTCAAGCATCTGGACTTGCCGGCTGGTGTTGACATCGAACTGAAAATCTAGTAGCAGTTCAAAAATCCGGACGGGAACCCAATGACCGGACGGTAAACATTCCTTAATAATAAGGAACCAATAAAAATTTGGTCATGTTGGCATCTGTCAACCACTGACCCGCAGGTAAGTTCAAACTGAACCAATGCTTGTGTAAACAGGAGGAAAGAAAAATGAAGAAAGCAATCTTGGGTAAGAAAATCGGCATGACTCAGGTATTTACAGAGGACGGCAATCTGGTTCCGGTAACGGTAATCCAGGCAGGTCCTTGTTCTGTTGTCCAGAAAAAGACCGTTGAAGTTGACGGCTACTGCGCAGTGCAGTTGGGCTTCGAGGACAAAAAAGAGAGTCGTTCCAACAAGCCGGAAAAGGGCCACTTCCAAAAAGCAGGCGTTCCGGTAAAGAAGTATTTGAAGGAATTCAAACTGGACAACGCTGCAGAACTCAACATCGGCGATGTGCTTGATGTCACCCAGTTCGCGGACGGCGATGTTCTCGATGTTACCGGAACCAGCAAAGGTCACGGTTATGCAGGCACCATCAAAAGATGGGGTACTCACCGCGGTCCGATGACTCACGGTTCCCACTATCACAGAGGCCCCGGTTCCTTGGGCGCTTGTTCCGACCCGTCTCGTGTATTTAAGGGTAAGAAACTGCCCGGTCACTACGGTGTTGACAAGGTTACCATTCAGAACCTCGACCTGGTGAAAGTTGATAATGAGCGCAATCTTCTGCTGGTTAAGGGTTCGGTTCCCGGACCTAAGGGCGGATTGCTGGTTGTAAAAAACGCAGTCAAGGTTAACGCCTAAACCGCAGAGAGAGGAGGAAATACAGAATGCCTACAGTAGATATTTATAATGTTGACGGTAAAGTCGTCGGCAATATGGATTTGAATGAAAGTGTGTTTGGCGTTGAGGTTCGTCCCGACGTTATGCACGAAGTAGTAGTAAACTACTTAGCAAACCAAAGACAAGGTACCCAGAGCACCAAGACCCGGACTGAAGTTCGCGGCGGCGGTATCAAGCCCTGGAGACAGAAGGGTACCGGTCGTGCCCGTCAGGGTAGTATCCGTGCTCCTCAGTGGGTTGGCGGCGGCGTAGCACTCGGCCCTAAGCCCAGAGATTACAGATACGCAGTAAACAAGAAGACCAGACGTCTGGCACTGAAGTCTGCGCTGTCTTCTAAAGTTCAGGATAATGAGATTATCGTACTCGATGCTCTTTCTCTGGATGAAATCAAAACCAAGCAGGTTGTTTCCATGCTGAAGAACCTGAATGTAACTGAGAAAGCACTCATCGTTCTGCCTGAGAATGACAAGAACGTAACGCTTTCTGCTAGAAACATCAAGGGCGTTGACACCACCTATGTTGGTGCAATCAACACCTATGAAGTTCTGAACCACACCAAGTGCATCATCTTAAAGGATGCCGTAACCAAACTTGAGGAGGTGTACGCATAATGTTGGCACACGATATTATTAGAAGACCTATCATTACCGAACAGAGTATGGATCAGGTTGCAGAGCGCAAGTACACCTTTGAAGTTGCAAAGGGTGCGAACAAGATTGAAATCAAAAAAGCGATTGAGGAAATCTTTAAGGTACAGGTAGAGAAAGTCACCACCATCAACTACATCGGCAAGCCCAAAAGACAGGGCGTGTTCATGGGCAAGCGTGCTGACTGGAAGAAGGCTGTTGTCAAACTCAAAGAGGGCAGCAAGACCATCGAACTGTTCGAATCCTAAGAACAGGCTACCGAAAAATAAAGATAAGGAGATTGAAAAATGGGAATTAAAAAGTATAAGCCTACAACTCCGTCCCGGCGTCATATGACGGTTTCCACCTTTGAAGAGATTGATAAGGTAGCACCTGAGAAATCTCTGCTCAGCCCCCTGCACAGCAAAGCAGGCCGTAACGCACAAGGTAAGATTACCGTTCGTCACCGTGGTTGTGGTGCAAAAAGAAAGTACAGAGTCATTGACTTTAAGAGATACAAAGACGGCATGAATGCAACCGTTCTTTCTATCGAATACGATCCGAACAGAAGTGCAAATATTGCATTGATTGAGTACGAAGATGGTGTTAAGAACTACATCGTAGCACCTCTGGGTCTCAAAAAGGGCGACGTTGTTGTATCCGGTGAGGGTGCAGACATTAAGCCCGGTAACGCAATGGAACTGAAGGACATTCCTGTCGGTACCTTGGTTTACAACATTGAAATGAACCCCGGCAAAGGCGGTCAGTTGGTTCGTTCTGCAGGTGTAACTGCACAGTTACTCGCAAAGGAGAACGGCTATGCACAGTTAAGACTTCCGTCCGGTGAAGTTCGTATGATTCGGTTAAACTGCCGTGCGACCATCGGTCAGGTAGGTAACACCGACCACTCCAACATCAACATCGGTAAGGCAGGCCGCAAGCGTCACTTAGGCTTCAGACCTACCGTCCGCGGTGTTGTTATGAACCCGAACGACCATCCGCACGGTGGTGGTGAAGGTAAGTCCCCGATTGGTATGCCCAGTCCTGTGACTCCTTGGGGTAAACCGGCTCTTGGTTACAAGACCAGAAACAAGAAAAAGCAGTCTAACAAGTTCATTGTTAAGAGACGCAACAGTAAGTAAGGAGGGAATATCATGGGAAGAAGTATTAAAAAAGGACCTTTCGTGGATGCGAAACTGCTTGCCAGAATCGTGGCTATGAATGAGAAGAATGAAAAGACCGTACTGAAGACCTGGTCAAGATCTTCCACAATATTCCCGGATATGGTTGGACATACCATTGCGGTGTATGATGGAAGAAAGCATGTTCCGGTTTATGTGAGCGAAGATATGGTTGGTCACAAACTGGGCGAATTTGCTCCCACCAGAACTTACAAAGGTCATGCAGGGGCGAAAACCTCTAAATAATCGAATTTGAGAGATGAAAGGAGTTCAACAGAACATGGAAGCAGTAGCAAAAGTTACACATGTACGCATTGCGCCCAGAAAAGTTCGCGTTGTGATCGACCTGATTAGAAACAAATCGGTTGGCGAAGCAATCGGTATCTTAAAGAATACCCCCAAAGTTGCAAGCCCCGTTGTAGAAAAACTGCTGAAATCCGCTATGGCAAATGCAGAGAACAACCACCAGATGAATGTGGAAAACCTGTATGTTGCAGAGGTTTATGCAGACCAGGGTCCCACCCTGAAGAGAATTCAGGCAAGAGCACAGGGTCGTGCGTTCAGAATCAATAAAAAGACAAGTCATATTACCATTAAACTTCGGGAGAAGGAATAAGATAGGAGGAAACAGATATGGGTCAGAAAGTTAATCCCCACGGTCTCAGAGTCGGCATTATTAAAGACTGGGATTCCCGTTGGTTTGCTGACAAAAAGAACTTTGGCGACAGTCTTGTAGAGGACTACAACCTCAGAGTGTTCCTCAAGAAGAAACTGTTCCTTGCCGGAGTTGACAAGATTGAGATTGAAAAATTTGCGAACAAAGTTCGCGTATCTATCCACGCAGGTAAGCCCGGTATCGTTATCGGTAAAGGCGGCGCTGAGATAGAGAAACTGAAGAAGGAACTGGAAAAAATGACCGGCAAGACCATCATCTTGAATGTCATTGAAGTTAAGGTTCCGGATATGAGTGCACAGTTGGTTGCTGAGAATATCGCTTCTCAGTTGGAGAGAAGAATTTCTTTCCGTAAAGCAATGAAACAGTGCATGGGCCGTACCATGAAGATGGGCGCAAAGGGTATCAAAACCTGCGTAGCCGGTCGTGTTGGCGGTGCGGAAATCGCGAGAACAGAGCAGTATCACGAGGGTACCATTCCGCTGCAGACCCTCAGAGCAGACATTGACTACGGTTTTACCGAAGCAAATACCACTTACGGTAAACTCGGCGTTAAGGTTTGGATTTATAAAGGCGAAATCCTCAACGTAAGCGAAAGCAGAAATGCCGCTAAAGCTGAGGAGAAAAAACCTGCTCCCAGACGCAGAGAAGGAGGCAGAAAATAATGTTATCACCGAAGAGAGTTAAGCGTAGAAAAGTACAGCGCGGCAGAATGAAGGGCGCTGCACATCGCGGTAACAAGGTTGTATACGGCGATTTCGGTTTGCAGGCACAAAGTGCTGCATGGGTAACCAGCAACCAGATTGAGGCTGCCCGTATTGCTATGACCCGTTACACCAAGAGAGGCGGTCAGGTTTGGATTAAAATCTTCCCTGACAAGCCTGTCACTGCAAAACCTGCTGAAACCCGTATGGGTAGTGGTAAAGGTTCCCCTGAGTACTGGGTAGCAGTTGTAAAGCCCGGTAGAGTTATGTTTGAAATCGGCGGCGTAAGTGAAGAAGTTGCACGCGAGGCTATGCGTCTTGCTATGCACAAACTGCCGCTCAAGTGTAAGTTTGTCAGAAAAGCTGACCAAGAAACGGAAGGTGATAGTGAATGAAAATGCAAGAGATTAGAGACCTTTCCATGCAGGAACTTGAAGATAAAATCAAGGACTTAAAGGAAGAACTTTTTAACCTTCGTTTCCAGAACGCTACCAACCAGTTGGACAATCCGATGCGTATTGTTAGCGTGAAGAAGGATATTGCAAGAGTGAAAACTGTGCTGAAGGAAAAAGAACTTGGTATTAACACAAGTGTAAATGCGTAGGAGGTGTAGAGAATGAGTGAACGTAATTACCGTAAAACTCGTATTGGCGAGGTTGTAAGTAACAAGATGGACAAAACCATCGTTGTAGCAATCAAAGAGCATGAGAAGCACCCGCTTTACAGCAAGGTTATGAAGAGTACCTACAAACTGAAGGCACACGATGAGAATAACATTTGCGGCATCGGCGACAGAGTTAAAGTGATGGAGACCCGCCCCCTGTCTAAGGACAAGAGATGGCGTCTGGTTGAAATCGTAGAGAAAGCAAAATAAACCTGTCCCCGTTTCCTAAATGGGTATCGAATAATTGAGATAGGAGGAAGTCCGATATGATTCAACAGCAGACCATTCTTAAAGTTGCTGACAACAGCGGCGCAAAAGAAATTCTGTGTATCCGCGTAATGGGCGGTTCTTTCAGACGCTATGGCAACATCGGTGATGTTATTGTAGGTTCTGTTAAGAAAGCAACCCCCGGCGGTGCTGTTAAAAAAGGTGATGTTGTTAAGGCGGTTATCGTAAGATCTGTCAACGGCGTAAAGCGTGCTGACGGTTCCAGAATCCGTTTTGACGAAAATGCAGCGGTTATCATCAGAGATGACAAGACCCCGAGAGGTACTCGTATCTTTGGGCCGGTTGCAAGAGAACTTCGTGACAAGGATTACATGAAAATTTTGTCCTTGGCACCCGAGGTTTTATAAGATTTGAGAATTCTACCCTTTCAATACTAAAAGGAGGAAAGACAATGGCTAAGATGCACGTGAAAACCGGCGACGAGGTTGTGGTTCTGTCCGGTAAGGACAAGGGCAAAAAGGGCAAAGTTCTGTCCGTTAACCCCGAAAAACGCATGGTTATCGTTGAGGGTGTTTCCATGGCCACCAAACACAAGAAGCCCAGAAAGATGGGTGAAGTGGGTGGTATCATTAAGCAGGAAACCCCGATCTATGCAAGCAAAGTTATGAATGTTTGTGGAAAGTGCGGAGCACCCAGCAGAGTTGGACGTAAAGTTCTGGAAGACGGAACTCATGTTCGTTACTGCAAGAAGTGCGGCGAAACATTCTAAGTAAAAAAGAAAGGAGGTTTCACTCTACATGAGACTGGAAGAGAAGTATACAAAAGAAATCAAAGACGCTTTGATGAAGAAATACGAGTATAAGAGTGTAATGCAGATTCCGAAACTCGAAAAAGTTGTCATCAACATGGGCGTAGGTGATGCGCGTGAGAATTCCAAAGCCGTTGAGAGTGCTGCCAATGACCTGACCCTGATTACCGGTCAGAAGGCGGTTATCACCAAGGCAAAGAAATCCGTCGCAACCTTTAAAGTAAGAGAAGGCATGAACATCGGCTGTAAGGTTACCTTAAGAGGTGCAAAGATGTACGAGTTTGTTGACCGCTTGTTTAATGCGGCACTGCCTCGCGTTCGTGACTTCAGAGGTATCAACCCCAACTCCTTCGACGGCAGAGGTAACTACGCTCTGGGCATCAAGGAACAGTTGATTTTCCCTGAAATCGATTACGATAAGATTGACAAGATTCGTGGTATGGACATTATTTTCGTAACCACAGCGCAGACCGACGAGGAAGCGCGTGAACTGCTGACCCTGATGGGTGCACCGTTCACCAAATAATTACCGAATAAGAAGGAGGAAAAATCATGGCTAAAACTTCTATGATTGTTAAGCAGCAGAGAAAGCAAAAGTATTCTACCCGCGAATATAACAGATGCAAGATTTGCGGCAGACCGCATGCATACCTTCGTAAGTTCGGTATTTGCAGAATTTGCTTCCGTGAGCTCGCTTACAAAGGCCAGATTCCGGGCGTAAAGAAAGCGTCCTGGTAAGCCGGCAGAAGCCGGTCTTGGCGAAAGCCAAGAAGTTGATTGATAAAACAGGAGGAAAGGTGGCTGCATGAAAATGCACGGACAGCCAAACCGGCCTCAAGCATTCCGACAAAAAGGAGGTTAGAATTATGCATATTACTGATCCTATCGCAGATATGCTTACAAGAATCAGAAACGCCAACAATGCCAGACACACAACTGTAGATATTCCTGCTTCCAACATGAAGAAGGCAATCGCACAGATTCTGCTGGACGAAGGCTATGTGAAGAATGTAGAATTCATCGAAGACAACATTCAGGGCGTTATTCGTATCACCTTGAAGTATGGTGAAAACAAGCAAAAGGTCCTGACCGGCCTGAAGAGAGTTTCTAAACCCGGTCTTCGGTCCTACGCTTCTAAGGATGAACTGCCCAAGGTATTAAAGGGCTTGGGTATTGCAATTATCTCTACATCCAAGGGAGTTATGACAGACAAGGAGGCACGCCGTCAGAACGTTGGCGGTGAAGTGCTGGCATTTATTTGGTAAGAAAGGAGGAGAATGCATTGTCTCGTATTGGTAAGATGCCGATTACTGTACCCCAAGGGGTTACCGTTACCATCGGCGCAAACAATGAAGTAACCGTAAAAGGTCCCAAAGGCGAACTGAAACAACAGTTGGCTCAGGATATGATTCTGGAACTCAACGGCGATGTGCTGGAAGTAAAGCGCCCGTCTGAGATGAAAGAGCACAAGTCCCTGCACGGTCTGACCCGTACCTTGCTCAGCAACATGGTTGTTGGTGTTACCGAAGGCTTTAAGAAGGAACTGGAAATCAACGGTGTTGGTTACAGAGCAGCAAAACAGGGCAACAAATTGGTTATGAACCTCGGTTTTTCCCACCAGGTGGAGATGGAAGATCCGGAGGGTATTACGGTAGAAGTACCGCAGCCCAACCAGATTATTATCTCCGGTGCCGATAAGCAGAAGGTTGGACAGTTCGCAGCGAATGTCCGCGAAAAGCGTCCTCCTGAACCTTATAAGGGCAAGGGTATTAAGTATGTGGATGAGCATATCAGACGCAAGGAAGGTAAGACTGGTTCTAAGAAGTAAGAGCCGGTAAGGAGGTTAAAGCGTAATGATTAAGAAGATTAACAGTAATGTATCCAGACTTGCAAGACATGCAAGAGTCCGGAAAAAGGTTTCTGGCACCGCTGAGTGCCCCAGACTCTGTGTCTTCAGAAGTCGTCAGAACATATACGCTCAAATCATTGACGATGTAGCAGGTAACACCCTGGTTTCCGCTTCCTCTCTGGATGCAGAGCTGAAAGCAAACTACGGCGGCAACAAAGAGGCTGCAAAAGCCGTTGGCGCATTGATTGCCAAGAAAGCAGCGGAAAAAGGAATTACCGAAGTCGTATTCGACAGAGGCGGATATGTGTATCACGGCAGAGTACAGGAACTCGCCGAGGCAGCTCGTGAGGGCGGCCTGAAATTCTAATCATCGAGAAAGAGGTGAAACATAAATGGCAGAAAAAGGTGAAAGAACTAAGAAACAGCCCCGCATTGACGCATCTACGCTGGACATGCAGGAAAAATTAGTTCATCTTAACCGTGTTGCAAAGACCGTAAAAGGTGGTAGAACCATGCGTTTCAGCGCATTGATGGTTGTCGGTGACGGCAACGGCCATGTTGGTTACGGTATGGGTAAGGCTGCTGAAGTTCCGGACGCAATCCGGAAAGGTATTGATGCCGCAAAGAAAAATATGATTACCGTTCCTATGGTTAAGACAACCATTCCTCACGAAATTATCGGTGAGTATGGTGCAGGTCGGGTTCTCTTGAAGCCGGCGGCACAAGGTACCGGTGTTATCGCGGGTGGTCCCGCGCGTGCGGTCCTGGAGGCAGCAGGTATCAGAGATATTCGTACCAAGTGTTTGCGCAGCAACAACCCCAAGAACGTTGTTGCAGCAACCATCGAGGGTCTGGCATCTCTTAAGAGTGTGGAAGAGGTTGCACAGCTCAGAGGGAAGAAGCCGGAAGATATCCTCGGTTAATGAAATTAGTTAAGACAGGAGGGTTTATCCTTGGCTACAATTAAGGTTACACTGAAAAAGAGTACCATCGGATGCAAAAAGGACCAGATCGCAACAGTTGAGGCTCTGGGTCTTAAGAAAATCGGTCAAACCGTAGAAAAGAACGATGTTCCTCAAATTAGAGGCATGATTTTCAAGGTAAAGCACCTGGTTGAAGTGTCCGAATAATTTTGAACCATTCTGCCGGCTTGTTCGGCAGATGACAAACAATCTTGAATGAAAAGGAGGAGGTGGACATAATGAAACTCCATGAATTATCTCCCAGCGAAGGCGCTAAGAAAAAGGCATTCAGAGTGGGCAGAGGTCACGCCAGCGGTAACGGAAAGACCAGTGGTAAAGGTCACAAAGGTCAGAATGCCCGCAGCGGCGGCGGTGTTCGTCCCGGTTTTGAGGGTGGACAGATGCCTATTTACAGAAGACTTCCCAAGCGCGGTTTTACCAACATCTTCGCAAAACAGTATGTGTCTGTCAATGTAGAGGCACTGAACAAACTGGAAAATGGCACCGAAGTAACTGCAGAACTCCTGAAGGAAACCGGTATCATTTCCAAGATTGGTGATGGTATCGTAATCCTCGGCAGAGGCGAACTCAATAAGAGCCTGACCGTAAAGGCTAAGAGATTCACCAAGAGCGCAGAAGAAAAGATTACAGCCGCAGGCGGAAAGGCAGAGGTGATCTAATCATGTTCGAAACAATCCGAAACGCGTGGAAGATTGTCGACTTGAGAAAGAAACTGATTTACACCTTTGTTCTGTTGGTAATTTTCCGTTTGGGTTCCTGCATTCCGGTTCCGCTTCTGGACCCGGCGCAGATGAAAGAATTGTTTACCAGCACTGAGAACTCCATGTTTGGGTTCCTTGACCTGATGAGTGGTGGTGCGTTCCAAAATGCAACAATTTTTGCAATGAGCATCACCCCGTACATCAACTCGTCCATTATCATGCAGCTTCTCTGTGTTGCCATTCCTGCATTGGAGCGTCTGCAGAAAGAAGGCGAAGAGGGCAGAAAGAAGATTGCACAACTGATGCGTTACGGAACCGTAGTTCTGGCATTGGTTCAGGCAGTTGGTCTTTACTTCCTGCTCAACTCTTTCAACGCGGTAACCAACCCCGGTTGGGGCGCTGGTATCGTGATTGTAACCACCTTTACTGCAGGTACTGCGTTCTTGATGTGGCTGGGTGAGCAAATCACCGAAAAGGGCGTTGGTAACGGTATCTCTTTGATTATCTTTGCAGGTATCGTATCCAGACTTCCCGTTATGGCAAAAACTCTGGTGGAATATGTGGCAATCGGCAGCCTTGGCTGGATTGGCGCATTGTTGATTGTTGTTTTGATGCTGGTTGTAATCGGCGTTGTTGTTGCGATGAACGAAGCAGAACGCCGCATTCCGGTTCAGTACGCAAAGCGAATGGTTGGCAGAAAGATGTACGGCGGTCAGAGCACCCATATCCCGATTAAGGTATCCGGTGCCGGCGTAATCCCGATTATCTTTGCAATGTCTATCATGTCGTTCCCCGGAACCATTGCAAGTTTCTTTGGGGTACAGGCAGGTGACTCCGGTTTCTGGGGTGGATTCTTGAAGGTATTCTCCGCAGATTCCTGGATTTACGCAGTTCTGTACTTCCTGCTGATTCTCTTCTTCACCTATTTCTATACTGCGATTCAGTTCAATCCGGTTGAAATGTCTAACAACATGAAGAAGAACGGCGGATTTATTCCCGGTATTCGTCCGGGTCGTCCGACCTCGGATTATATTTCCAAGGTTCTGTCCAGAATCACTCTGGCGGGCGCGGTATTCCTTGGCGTCATTGCAGTACTCCCGATCTTCATGAATCTGGGTCTTAACATCCAGAACCTGTCCATCGGCGGTACTTCCATCCTGATTGTGGTTGGTGTTGCGCTGGAAACCGTAAAAGATTTGGAATCTCAGATGCTGATGCGTCACTACAAGGGATTCCTTGAGTAAAATCAAATATTGCGCACAGGTTTGTGCGACCTACAAAAGAGCAGAGACCGATGCAAGCAGAGCGACCAACGGATTCTGCTCTCTGTATTTATTGACCCTACGGGAAGGAATGAGGAATCATGAGAATCATTTTATTAGCAGCACCCGGAGCCGGAAAAGGCACCCAGGCAGAACTTCTGAGCGAGCATTTCGGTATCCCCACCATTTCTACCGGTGCTATGCTCAGGCACAACATTCAGGAAGGAACCGAACTTGGTAAACTGGCTTCTCAGTACATCGACAACGGAAAACTGATTCCGGACGATGTGATGATTGCGGTCATGAAAGACCGTCTTGCCAATGAAGATTGTAAGAACGGTTTTATTCTGGATGGATTTCCCCGCACGCTGACTCAGGCAGAGGCATTGGATGCCTCTGATATCGACATTGATGTTGTACTCAACATTGAAGTTGCCGATGAAACAATCATCCGGCGGCTTGGCGGTAGACTGGAATGCAAAGAATGTGGTTCAACCTACCACAAAGAATATCACAAGCCGGAACAAGAGGGCGTTTGTGATAAATGCGGCAATGGCTTGGTTACCCGTGAAGACGATAAGCCGGAGACGATTAAAAACCGCTTGAATGTGTATCACACCCAGACGGAACCGCTTTTGACCTACTATCAAAACAAGGGGATTCTCCGTGTTGCAGAGGGTCAGGAAGGAATTGCTGACACCACCGCCGAGGTACTTAAGGCGCTGGAGGACTAAGTATGGTTACCATCAAGTCAAAGTCAGAAATTGAGAAAATGAAAGTCGCAGGCAGAGTAACCTATGGGGCGCTTAAGGCGGTTAAGGCCGCCATCCGTCCCGGGGTTACTACTCTGCAACTGGATAAAGTAGCAGAAGACTATATTCGCGCACAGGGGTGCGTTCCTTCGTTCAAAGGCTATGGCGGATTCCCTGGTAGTGTCTGTGCCAGTATCAATGACGAGATTATCCATGGAATTCCTGATAAACGAGAACTTCAGGAGGGCGATATTCTCTGTATTGATGTGGGCGCCAATTATCAGGGCTACCATGGCGACGCCGCCCGCACCTTTGGAGTCGGCGAAATCTCCGAAGAGGCAAAGCGGTTGATTCAAGTCACCCGTGAAAGTTTCTTTCAGGGACTCCAGTTTGCCAAAGACGGATTTCGGATTTCGGATATCTCGCGTGCAATTCAGGAGTATGTAGAAAACAACGGATTTTCGGTACTTCGGGACTATTGCGGTCACGGTATTGGGTCTGAGATGCACGAAGACCCCGAGGTTCCCAACTATGTAGGAACGCATCGGGGGATTCGGTTAAAACCAGGCATGACCATTGCGGTAGAACCCATGGTCTGTCAGGGGGAACACGGATACTATGTGGCAGATAACGATTGGACGGTCTTAACCCGCGACGGAAAACTTGCCGCACATTATGAAAACAGTATCCTGATTACCAACGATGCACCGTTTCTGTTAACCCTGCCGGATGGTGAAGAGGTATGACAAAGATTTGCATCGGGGAATTGGTAAGGTCGGTTGCCGGTCATGACAGCGGGGAGTATTTTCTCGTAGTTCGCCGTGAGGGAGAGTATCTCTTCCTTGTTGACGGGAAATGCCGGAAAGCCGCCAATCCCAAAAAGAAAAAGGAAAAACATCTCTCCGGGACGGGGGTTGTCTGCCCATGGGTGGAAACCGAGCCGGAGAGAATCAATAATACTTCGGTCAGAACTGTAATCAAGCAGTTGCTCAGCCAAACCGAGGAGGTGAAATGATATGGCAAAAGAAGATGTTTTGGAAGTAGAGGGTACCGTCCTCGAGGCGCTCCCCAACGCAATGTTTAAAGTAGAACTGGAAAACGGACATCAAATTCTGGCACACATTTCCGGTAAACTCCGGATGCACTTCATCCGCATCCTGCCCGGCGACAAAGTAACCGTAGAGATTTCTCCCTATGATTTGACCAAAGGCAGAATTACTTGGAGAGCAAAGTAGGCACTAGAAAATGCACGCATCTTGGCTTGCGTCATTGCCTTTTCCGTCGGGTCATGTACACCAAGTACACTCCCCGTCGAAAAAGACTTGCCACAAACCAATCTACGCACATTTTCGTTGCGCATTGGATTGATGAATAATTACGCATATAACACGGGGACGGTTTGTTAAGCAAGCCGTCCCCTGTGCGCAGCGTAAGGATATAAGGGGGGGTTACTATGAAGAAATGTAAAGGATTTGCATTATCGGCACTTCTTTGTCTAATTCTTTCTGCCTGTGTAGCAGAGGAAGAAGCACTTCCCGCATGGAATGAAACCGATTCCAAAACCATTGTCATCACCTGTGCGGGGGATTGTACCCTTGGCACAGATGCCGCGTTTGACGGTATTACCCTGCCGGTGGAACTGGAACAACAGGGGGGAGATATGGGGTACTTCTTTCGTAATGTGCTCCCCTTTTTCGCTGCGGATGATTTGACCGTAGTGAATCTGGAGGGAACGCTGACCGCCCGCGGTACCCGACAGGACAAAACCTATGCCTTTCGCGGAGACCCGTCCTACGTGGGAATCCTCACCGAGGGTTCGGTGGAGGCGGTTACCCTTGGCAATAACCATAGTTTAGACTATGGCGAGGTTAGCATGGAAGATACCAAAGCCAATCTGGATGCCGCAGGCATCCATTGGGTCGAAGGTCTACATACCAAAGTATTGGATGTTTCCGGCGTCAAAGTCGGTTTGATTGGGCTCAACGGACTCAGCAGTGCCGCATCCAACCAACTTCCAAAAGCCATCGAACAGGTCAAACAGGAGTCGGCACAAATTATTATGGTTCAAATCCATTGGGGTATCGAGGGAGAACATCAGTTTAACCAAATGCAGCAGAGTATGGCACATCAGGCAATAGACTTGGGTGCAGATTTGGTGATTGGCCATCATCCCCACGTCCTGCAAGGATTGGAAGAATATCAGGGGCGAATGATTGTGTATAGCCTTGGTAACTTCTGTTTTGGCGGAAACCAAAACCCAAAAGACAAAGACACCATGCTCTACCGTCAAACCTTTACCATCAAAGATGGTGCCATCACCAACTGGACGGATTATCAGGTGATTCCTTGTTCCATTTCCTCGGTGCCGGAGCGGAACAACTACCAGCCCACACCTGTAAGCGGTGCGGAAAAGAAACGGATTGCAAAGAAAATTCGAGAGAGTTCGAAGACAGAAGTTAAAGTTCTTGGTGAAAACATACCATAACCAATTGCTGTGTCGGCGTAGTTTTGGTAGATTTCCAGAACAAAATAACACTTGACAAGTTCTCGTTTTCGTGTTATGATATACTAGTTCGCTTTATGGGTGGAAGTGTCCCCCTTTGGCGGCAATACAAATTTAGGAGGTGAAGGAAATGAAAGTACAACCTTCCGTTAAACCTATTTGTGAAAAATGTAAAATTATTAAAAGAAAAGGCAGAGTCATGGTTATTTGCGAGAATCCCCGCCACAAGCAAAAGCAGGGTTAATCGCAACAATCTGACGGAGCAGGGTCAGGCTTAATACCCATAGTTTCTTTTAAGCTGATGCCGTGCCTTTGGGTACGGGTGAAATTCTGCTCCACTGTTTTTCAAAAATCAATGGAGGTGAAAACATTATGGCACGTATTGCAGGCGTAGATTTGCCCAACGACAAGAGAGTTGAGATTGGTCTTACCTATATTTTTGGTATTGGTCTTTCAACTTCCAAGAAGATTCTGGCAGCGACCGGTATCAATCCGGACACCAGAGTTCGTGACTTGACCGAGGACGAAGTTTCTACACTCAGAGCAGAGATTGACCACTACACCGTAGAGGGTGACCTGCGCAGAGACATCGCTTTGGACATCAAGCGCTTGATGGAGATTAACTGCTATCGCGGTCTCCGTCACAGAAAAGGCTTGCCGGTTCGTGGACAGCGGTCTAAGACCAATGCGAGAACCAGAAAAGGCCCGAAGAAGACCATCGCAAACAAGAAGAAATAGTCATATTTCTTAGGATGGCAAACAAAAATTTGATTTTTCTCCGTGAGAAGTTCACGGCAGATATTCGTATTTTCAGGAGGTGAAAGATACAATGGCAAAGGCAGTGAAAAGAACTCGTCGCCGCAGAGAGAAAAAGAACATCGAACGCGGTGCGGCACACATTAAGTCCACATTTAACAATACCATTGTTACGATTACAGACGTAGCCGGAAATGCTATTTCTTGGGCATCCGCCGGCGGCCTCGGTTTCAGAGGTTCCAGAAAGAGCACTCCGTTCGCAGCACAGATGGCAGCAGAGACTGCAGCAAAAGCGGCTATGGAGCATGGCTTGAAGTATGTCGAGGTTTATGTAAAGGGACCGGGTTCCGGTCGTGAAGCAGCAATCCGTGCATTGCAGGTTGCAGGCCTCGAAGTGAATATGATTAAGGACGTTACACCGATTCCTCACAACGGATGCAGACCGCCGAAGAGAAGACGCGTGTAATGACGGAGGTGAAATAGTAAATGGCTAGATATACAGAATCTGTTTGCAGAATCTGCAGACGCGAAGGACAAAAGTTGTTCTTAAAGGGTGACAGATGCTACACTGATAAGTGTGCAGTTACCCGTCGTGCTTACGCTCCCGGTCAGCATGGCCAGAGCAGACGGAAACTTTCCGAGTACGGCACTCAGCTTCGTGAGAAGCAGAAGGTTAGACGCGCTTACGGTATTTTGGAAGGTCAGTTTAGACACTATTTCGAGATGGCAAACAAAAAGGAAGGCGTTACCGGTGAAAACCTGTTGACCATCCTGGAAAGCCGTCTTGACAATGTTGTTTACAAACTGGGTCTTGCAGTATCCAGACCGGAAGCAAGACAGTTGGTTTCCCACGCACACTTTACCGTAAACGGCAAGAAGGTAAACATTCCCTCTTACATGGTAAAGCCGGGCGATGTAATTGCTGTTCGTGAAAAGAGCAGAAGCAGTGCAAAATTTGAAGCAATTTTAGCATCCACCGAGAGCAGAATTGTTCCCAAGTGGCTGGATATGAACCGTGACACCATGGAAGGTCGTGTTGTTGCTTTCGCAGAAAGAGATGACATCGACCTGCCCATCGAAGAGCATTTGATTGTCGAACTTTACAGCAAATAATAGTCTGTAAGTTCGCGTTGATTGTGAGTTCGTATAAAATATTCAGGAGGGCTGACAATGATTGAAATCGAAAAGCCAAAAATTGAATGCGTAGAAGTATCGGAAGACAACAAATATGGTAAATTTGTTGTAGAACCTTTGGAGAGAGGTTACGGCACCACCTTCGGCAATTCTCTTCGCCGGATGCTCTTATCCTCCCTGCCGGGTGTTGCTGCTACTTCTGTGAAAATCGACGGCGTTCTTCATGAGTTTTCGACCATTCCGGGCGTAAAAGAAGATGTGACGGAGATTATCCTCAACATCAAGCAACTGGCAATCAAACTGCACTCGGATGCACCCAAGACGGTTTATATCAACCAAGAGGGCGCAGGCGAGATTTGCGCAAGGGATATCAAACATGATTCCGATGTAGAAATCATCAACGAGGATTTGCATATTGCAACCCTCAGCGACGATGCAAGACTCTTTATGGAGATTACTCTGGACAAGGGTCGCGGTTATGTTTCTTCTGACCGGAACAAGCAACTGCTGCAACCGGTCATCGGCGTCATTGCAACCGACTCTATCTACACACCGGTAGAGAAGGTAAACTACACCGTGGACAACACCCGTGTAGGTAACATCAGCGACTATGACAAACTGACTTTGGAAGTATGGACCAACGGTACCATCCTCCCGTCCGAGGCAGTAAGTTTGGCTGCCAAGATTGTCAGTGAGCATATGGCTCTGTTTGTAGACTTGTCTGATGATGCAAAGAACGCAGAAATCATGATTGAAAAAGAGGAGAGCAAGAAAGAGAAAGTTCTGGAAACCACCATTGAAGAACTTGACCTGTCTGTTCGTTCCTACAACTGTTTGAAGAGAGCGGGCATCAATACCGTTCAGGATTTGACCACACGCTCCGAAAACGACATGATGAAAGTCAGAAATCTGGGACGCAAGTCCCTGGAAGAAGTTATCGCAAAACTGGATGGCATGGGATTGGCATTGGCAAGCGATGACTAATCGTATAGGGTAAAGACACACTTTTCCCTGAATAAATAAGAAAATGAGGTGATACAAATGGCACACCAGAGAAAACTTGGCAGACCGACCGACCAAAGACGCGCTATGCTGCGTTCTATGACCACTTCTTTCCTGGAGAGCGGCAGAATCGAAACTACCGTAACCCGCGCAAAGGAAGTTAAGAAGGTCGCAGAAAAGATGGTTACCCTCGGTAAGACCAACACCCTTCACTCCAAAAGACAGGCACTGGCGTACATTACCAAGCGTGATGTTGTGGTAAAGCTGTTTGATGAAATCGCTCCCAAGTTTGCAGAGAGAAACGGCGGTTACACCCGTATTATTAAAATCGGTCCCCGTCGCGGCGACGCTGCAGAAATGGCGATTCTGGAGTTTGTTGACTAATAACAACAAGAAAAAGCACCCGTATGGGTGCTTTTTTTGTGCTAGAAAATGCACGCATCTTGGATTGCGCCTAGAATTTAGCGAAGAACATGGGGACGGTTCGTTGCGCGCATAGCACAAGGAACCGTCCCCTGTGCGTAGCGTAATCGATTGAGCGTCACGTTGTCACAACTTGTCTGTTGGCTTTTTGCTTGCCGGCTCGGGCAGAATGCTATATCTTTTTTGCCACACTGGTTCGGCGTTGGGTCAAGCGTCACGTCGTCACAACTCGCCTGTTGGCTTTTTGGTTGCCGGCTCGGGCAGAATGCTATGTCTTTTTCGTCATACTTGCTCGGCATTGGGTCAAGCATCATGCTTGTTTATTGAAAAGTATCCATGAGAAACCGTGCCCCCATCCTCCAACCGGAGAGAAAGCGGCTCATTTCAATGAGAAAATGCACTCTGTGATACTGCGCCAGCATGGAATCCAGCATCTCTCGTTCCTTTTCGTTTAAGGATTCCTCTAACTCCGCGCGTAGGCGAACGGCTTCTTGGTATGTTTCCTGATATTCCTCGTGCTCGGATGCGGGTTCCTCTGCAGGCAAAATCTCGCCGCAATAAAAATCCTCTAAAATACTCATGCCTCTACCTCCAAAATAAAAAAGTGTGCAACTGAAGTTGCACACCGAAAAACGCGCAGCCCCAATTGTTGCGACACAATTTTCAACCTAATTGATAGTATGAAATAGGGCAGGCGTTTTTACCTAAACAAAAACACACTACCAAATTAGGTTAACCTATTAAATTGTGTCGCAAACCCATTATAGCATAGAAACAAAAAAAGTGCAAGCATATCACTTGCACTTTTTGATTTTTCTATTAGTTGCCGGCTCGGGCAGAATGCTATATCTTTTTTGCCACACTGGTTCGGCGTTGGGTCAAGCGTCACGCTTGTCCAGATATTTTTTAATGCATTGAAAGGTCTCTTCACTGATGTCGTGCTCAATTTTACAACTGTCCTTGGAGGCGGTTTCCTCGCTGACGCCAAGCGCAATTAGCGCTCTGGTAATCACCTGATGCCGCTCATAAATTCTGTGGGCAATCTCTTCGCCTTTTTCGGTAAGGAGAACCTCTCCATCCTCGTCCACGGTGACGTAGCCTTCTTGCCGAAAGTTCTTCATCGCCACCGATACGCTGGCTTTGGTAAATCCCATATGATGGGCAATGTCGATGCTTCGCACCGAACCCTTTTCTTGTTTTAACAGAAGAATAGTTTCCAGATAATTTTCTGCAGATTCTTTAATTTGCATCGTCATCCCCCCTTTTTTTATTATAGTGTAACATAAAACTTTGGTTCGGTCAATCTTCTTCTGTAAAGAAATCATGAACAAAATTCTTTTCCGGTTGACAAAAACCTCAAAAATGGGGTATACTATGAATAACTGTTGATTAATTCGAAAGGTTGGACGTTTTCATGAGCAAACGCTTTCAAATAACCGTCGCAATTTTAACCTGTGTGCTGGTGGTAGTATCCACCATGCTTGGGGTATTTGCGGCAAAACAACTTTCCTCGGTTCCTCTGGGTAACACCATCACCATGGAGAGTCTGGATAAAGAAGATTCCTCTGTGGGCATGATTAACTTTCTGGTTCTGGGTGTGGACGAAGACCAGTCCCGCAGTGATACCATTATGCTGTTCTGCTATGACGGCTACTCCAATCGGGTGAACATTCTTTCGTTTCCTCGTGATACCATGGTCAAAACCGGCGGTTTCCGTCAAAAACTCAATGCGGCAATGGGCGTGGGCCTCATCCGCAGCCAAAGCGGCAAGGATCAGGAGCCGGAGGAAGAACTGATTCGTCAGATTAAAACCATGACAGGACTTCCCATTCACTACTTCCTGACGGTGAACTTCAAAGGCTTTAAAGAAATCATTGACGCATTGGGCGGGGTAGACTTCAATGTCCCCTATAACATGAACTATGATGACCCGGTTCAAAATCTGCATATTCATTTAGAGGCGGGCCCTCAGCATCTGGACGGACAGGCAGCCCACGATTTTGTCCGGTTCCGTCATAACAACAACGGCAGCGCCCCCGGCGAATATGTCATGGGTGATGAGGGAAGAATCTATTGGCAGCAAAAGTTTATGAAAGAACTGATTCGCCAGAAAGCAACCCCTCAACTTTTTACCAAAATCACCGATGTCTTTGAGGTAATTGCCGATAATGTAAGAACCAATTATACCTTGCAGGACTTGATTAAGCATATTGATATCCTGCAAAAAATAGATGTCAGCCAGATTGGCTCATACAAACTCCCCGGTGAGGCGCAGTATGTGGGCGGTGTTTCCTGGTATCTCCAAAACGAAGAGGAAACAGGAACACTGATTCGGGACGTATTCCTTCCCCGCAGTGCGGAGGAATGGGCAAAACAACAGGCAGAATCACAAAAAGTTGAGGAAACTGCCTCGCTGGAATCCATGGATTAGGTGCAAGTCTTACGAATGACCACAAGGTATTGTGGTCATTCTTTTTTATGAGAAAAAGTGCCCAAAAAGCCGGCGGTGAACGAGTGAAAAATCGTGAAAAAACACATAGAGGAAACCGCGCTAAAACAGGGTCTGTCCCTTGACAAATCGGGGAAAATAGGCTAAAATAATACGGTTCGTAGTATGCGCAGAAGGAGAATTTGTATGGAACGATTGAAATCCTCGCAGAAAGTTGTGGGACTCAAACAATCCAGACAAGCGGTGCTTGCCGGCAAAGCCGAAGTGGTGTTTGCAGCGGAAGATGCGGATGCGTGGGTGATGGAACCACTCGTTGCTCTGTGCAAAGAGCATGGGGTAGAGGTTGCTTGGGTTCCCACTATGAAAGAACTGGCAAAGGCGTGCAAAGTGGAAGTTCCCACCGCCTGTGTTGCAATCCTTGGTAAAGACGCCTAGGCGTTTTTATATAAATCTATATGTATGGAGGTGAACATATTGCCAACATTTAACCAGTTAGTCAGAAAAGGTAGAGCGACTGTTGAGAAGAAGTCTACGGCTCCGGCTCTGTTGATGGGTATGAATACCATCAAAAAGAAACCGACCGATCAGGCATCCCCTCAGAAGAGAGGTGTTTGTACTTCGGTAAGAACCATGACTCCTAAAAAGCCGAACTCTGCACTCCGTAAGGTTGCCAGAGTTAAGCTGACCAACGGCATCGAAGTTTCTGCTTACATCCCCGGTATCGGCCATAACCTGCAGGAGCATAGCGTTGTTATGATCCGTGGCGGCCGTGTTAAGGACTTGCCTGGTGTGCGTTATCACATCATCCGCGGTACCTTGGATACTTCCGGTGTAGATAAGCGGTTGCAGAGTCGTTCTAAGTATGGTGCAAAGCGTCCTAAATAAGACGTTTGCATACTGACACAACAAATGTGGTGCATATATGTTCAAATAGATAAGGACCTTATATGCACAGCAGCGGGACACTCCCGTTGAGTACCTTAATGGTGAATAAACCTAGTGAAGGAGGGGAAGAGAAGTGCCAAGAAGAGGTCACATTGCCCGTCGTGATGTTTTGCCGGATCCGGTTTACAATAGCAAAACCGTTACCCGTCTGATCAACAACATCATGCTGGACGGTAAAAAGGGCGTTGCTCAAAGAATAGTTTATGATGCGTTTGACATAATAAAGGAGAAAACCGGTAAGGATCCGGTAGAAGTCTTTGAGGAAGCCATGAATCAAGTTATGCCGGTCCTGGAGGTAAAAGCACGCCGTGTCGGCGGTGCCAACTACCAGGTTCCGATTGAAGTTCGTGCAGACCGTAGAGAAACTCTGGGTCTGAGATGGATTACTCTGTTCGCAAGAAAGCGCAGCGAGAGAACCATGGCAGAAAGACTTGCCAACGAACTCATGGATGCAATCAACAGCACCGGTGGCGCCTTCAAGAAGAAGGAAGATACTCACAAGATGGCAGAAGCGAATAAAGCATTCGCTCACTACCGCTGGTAATTTTCGCTTTGAAAATTGGCGAAACTTGTCCGTTCGTCGTGCGAATATATCAAGATATGATTCGCACTCCTGCACGACCAATTTTCATCCAATTTTCTTCGTGAAATCTTTGCTTTGTAATTTTGGCTGTTTTCGGCGTTCGGTGCACTCGGATATCTTGATATACCTCGTGCTTCTGCACGCCAAAAACATCTCAAAATTTACTGCGTGAGAAACCAGTCACATTGAATTTGATAATAAGGAGAAAGTTATGGGTAGAGCGTTTTCACTGGAGAAAACCAGAAACATAGGCATCATGGCTCATATCGATGCCGGTAAGACCACTACCACAGAGCGTATTCTGTTCTATACCGGTCGTATCCACAAGATTGGTGAAACCCACGAGGGTGCATCCCAGATGGACTGGATGGAGCAGGAGGCTGAACGTGGTATTACCATTACCTCTGCTGCTACTACCGCACAATGGAAGAACCATCGCGTTAACATCATTGACACACCGGGACACGTTGACTTCACCGTTGAAGTTGAGCGTTCTCTGCGTGTTCTTGACGGTAGCGTAACCGTTCTTTGTGCAAAGGGCGGCGTTGAGCCTCAGTCTGAGACCGTATGGCGTCAGGCTGATAAGTATCAGGTTCCCAGAATGGTCTATGTCAACAAGATGGACATTATGGGTGCTGATTTCTACAATGTTGTAAACATGATGAAAGAGCGTCTGAAATGTAACGCTGTTCCGATTCAGTTGCCGATTGGCGCTGAGGAGGACTTCAAAGGTCTGATTGACCTGATTCAGATGAAGGCGTTTGTTTATTATGATGACCTTGGAAACGATGAGCGTGAGGAAGAAATCCCCGCTGATATGAAGGAAAAGGCAGAAGAATACCGTCAGGCACTTCTGGAAGCGGTTGCAGAAACCGACGAAGAAATGATGGAGAAATTCTTTGAAGACGGCGACCTTTCCGTTGCTGACATCAAGAAAGCAATCCGTAAGGCTACCATCGCAAACGAGATGGTTCCTGTGCTCTGCGGTTCTTCTTACAAGAACAAGGGTGTACAGAACATGCTGGATGCAGTTATCGACTTCATGCCCTCTCCTCTGGATATTCCCGCAATCAAGGGTATCATCCCGAGAACCGAGGAAGAGGATGTTCGTAAGGCATCTGACGAAGAGCCGTTCTCTGCACTTGCGTTCAAGATTATGACCGACCCGTTTGTAGGTAAACTCTGTTTCTTCCGTGTATACTCCGGTACCCTTTCCAGCGGTAGCCATGTATACAACTCCACCAAGGATAACAAGGAAAGAATCGGTCGTATCCTGCAGATGCACGCAAACAACCGTGAAGATATCGACATGGTATACTCCGGGGACATTGCTGCAGCAGTAGGTCTTAAGAACACTACCACCGGTGATACGCTGTGTGATGAAAAGGCTCCGATTATTCTGGAATCCATGGAATTCCCGGAACCGGTTATCAGCGTTGCAATCGAACCTAAAACCAAGGCAGGTCAGGAAAAGATGGGTATTGCTCTGGCAAAATTGGCAGAAGAAGACCCCACCTTCCGTACCTACACCGATGAAGAAACCGGTCAGACCATCATTGCCGGTATGGGTGAGTTGCATCTGGATATTATCGTTGACCGTCTGCTCCGTGAGTTTAAGGTAGAAGCAAACGTAGGTAGTCCTCAGGTATCCTACCGTGAGACCATCCGTGCGGCTTCTCATGTAAACCACAAGTATGCAAGACAGTCCGGTGGTAAAGGTCAGTACGGTCACGTTGTTATGGACGTTGAGCCTCTGGAGCCGGGTTCCGGCTACATCTTCGAGAACAAGATTGTCGGCAGTGCTATCCCGAAGGAATACATCCCTGCAGTAGACGCAGGTATCCAGGGCGCAATGCAGACCGGTGTTCTGGCAGGTTATCCTGTTGTTGATGTAAAATGTACTCTGGTTGCCGGTTCTTACCACGAAGTCGACTCTTCCGAAATGGCGTTTAAGATTGCCGGTTCTATGGCATTCAAAGAAGCCTGCCGTAAGGGTAACCCCGTAATTCTGGAACCGATTACCAAGGTTGTTGTCAATGTTCCTGAGGATTACATGGGCGACGTTATCGGTGATTTGAACTCCCGTCGTGGACAGATTCAGGGTATGGAAGCGAGAACCGGTGCGCAGGAAATCACTGCAATGGTTCCCCTTTCTGAGATGTTTGGTTATGCAACCGAACTCCGTTCCAGAACCCAGGGTCGTGGTCAGTACTCTATGGAGCCCAGTCACTTTGAAGAACTGCCCAAGAGCATTGCTGACAAAATTATCAAAGAGAGAAGCAAGTCCGAGGACTAATTTCTCTTGAATTGTAAAGATTTTTAAAATTTTTACAAAAAACTATTGAAATTATTCTAAAAGAATAGTAAAATAGTACTATCTTATTCTATGAAAATTATTAATTATTTTTCTAATTTAAAATTGCTAGGAGGAAAGAACAATGGCAAAGGAAAAATTCGAAAGAAGTAAACCCCATGTTAACATTGGTACCATTGGTCACGTTGACCATGGTAAAACTACCCTGACCGCATCCATTACCAAGGTATTGGCTATGGCAGGTAAGGCACAGTACGAAGCATACGACATGATCGACAAGGCTCCGGAGGAAAGAGAAAGAGGTATTACCATTTCTACTGCTCACGTTGAGTACGAAACCGACAACCGTCACTATGCACACGTTGACTGCCCCGGACACGCTGACTATGTTAAGAACATGATCACCGGTGCTGCTCAGATGGACGGTGCTATCCTGGTTGTATCTGCTGCTGATGGTCCTATGCCCCAGACTCGTGAGCACATCCTGCTCTCCCGTCAGGTAGGCGTACCCTACATCGTAGTATTCATGAACAAAGTTGACCAGGTTGACGACCCCGAACTGCTCGAACTGGTTGAGATGGAAATTCGTGACCTGCTCACCGAGTACGAGTTCCCGGGCGACGATACTCCTATCGTTAAGGGTTCCGGTCTGCAGGTTCTGGAAAGCACCTCTACCGATCCTTCTGCTCCTGAGTACGCTTGTATTCATGAACTGATGGCAGCAGTTGACAGTTATATCCCGACCCCCGAGAGAAAGAGCGATCTGCCCTTCTTGATGCCCATCGAGGACATCTTCTCCATCACCGGTCGTGGTACTGTTGCTACCGGCCGTGTAGAGAGAGGTCAATTGAATCTGTCTGATGAAGTTGAAATCGTTGGTCTGTCTGACGAAACCAGAAAAGTTGTTGTAACCGGTATCGAAATGTTCAGAAAACTTCTGGACTACGCTGAGGCTGGTGACAACATCGGTGCTCTGCTCCGTGGTGTTGCTCGTGACGAGATGGAAAGAGGTCAGGTTCTGGCTAAGCCCGGCACCATCACTCCTCACACCCAGTTCAAGGGCGAAGTTTACGTCCTGACCAAGGAAGAGGGCGGCCGTCATACTCCGTTCTTCACCAACTACAGACCCCAGTTCTACTTCAGAACAACCGACGTTACCGGTGTAGTTAACCTGCCCGACGGCGTTGAAATGTGTATGCCTGGTGATAACGTAACCATGTCCGTTGAACTGACCACCACCATCGCTATCGAGGAAGGTCTGCGTTTTGCTATCCGTGAGGGTGGTAGAACCGTTGGTTCCGGTGTTGTTACCGAAATCGTGAAATAAGTTTAACACATTCAAAAAAGCACTTGCTAAGCAAGTGCTTTTTCTTTTGCTGCGGCGCAACGAAAATGCGGCAATCTTTGCCCGTTGCTTCGACTTTTTCGGACAGTCATGTACACAAAGTACACTCCTGTCCGAAAAACTCTCACAACAAACAAATTTCACCACATTTTCGTTGCGCCGAGGTTAGGGAAAAACTAAGCGGAGAACACGGGGACGGTTCCCTGTGCGTAGCGGTGTGGAATTGGGGACTGCGCACAGGGGACAGTTCTCTGTTCTTCACTTTGTTGCGCACAGAGAAACCGTCTCCGTGTTCTCCGTCCCCAGATGCGTCGCTGGCGTTGCGTTAATATATTAGTCTTGTATTTTTTTGCATGTTGTGGTATACTATTTTTGCTACAGACTTACATTTTAATAAAATCCATAACCAAGGGGTACGCTATTGGTAAAAGCGTACACTCTGATTTCTCATACCCTTGGTTTAGGAATATGATGTAAGTGTGTAGCAACCTTATGGATTGGAGTTGTACGTTTTTCGGTGTGCAACTTCGGTTGCACACTTTTTTATTGGGAGGGATAGGTTGTGATCTATGAAGAGTATAGAGAAGCAATTCACCAACTTGCAGAAATCAGCAAAAAACTGATATTAAAACTGGACGAAGAGGGACAGGAGTTATTTGAGGAGTATTGCAATCTTTATGAACAGGTTGCAGCCTACGAAGCGTTGATAAGAATTAAGACAAGAAACTAAGCGGAGAACACGGGGACGGTTCGGTGTGCCAAAGCACATGGAACCGTCCCCTGTGCGTAGCGGTGTGGAGTTGGGGACTGTGCATGAAAAAACCCGCAAGAATTTTTCTTGCGGGTTTTTAATTATGCAATGGTATCTTCTCTTAAGGCATAAGCAATCTTGTTCACATCTCCGGCGCCCATGGTAATCAAAAGGTCACCTTGTTGCAGATTCTCTTTCAAGTATCGTGCAATGGCGTGCATGTCACTCATATAAATAGAATTCGGGATTTTAGCCGCCAAATCACAGGCGTGAATGGTGCCGTCGTACTCTTCCCGTGCGGGATAAACGTCTGCAATCATCACCTTGTCAGACAAGGGTAATACCTCTGCAAATTCATTCAGCAGATGCTTGGTGCGGCTGAAGGTATGGGGTTGGAATACCGTCCAAATTCTTTGATAATCCATAGAACGTGCAGCATCCAAGGTGGCTTTGATTTCGGTAGGGTGATGAGCGTAGTCATCAATGATGTCACAGCCGTTCACAGAACCCACTTTTTCAAACCGTCGTTTAGTTCCGCCGAACTGTCGGATCCCCTCCTGAACTGCTTTCATGGGGAGCCCAAGAAAATCTGCAGCCGCAGTGACTGCAAGGGCATTTAAAATATTGTGTTCTCCTGCTACACTCATGGTCAGGTCGACCAGTGGTTTACCGTGACGAAGTACCGTAAAGGAGGCACAGCCCTTTTCGTTCACAGTGATGTTTTGGGCAGTATAATCTGCACTCGGGTCTTTAAGCCCGTAGAATACGACTTTTTTCTCTACATTTTGCACAACTTGACGGAGGTGTTTATCGTCAGAACAAACAATATTGCATCCATGGGGTGAAGTAAGGCTTGCAAATTTTGAAAAAGATGATATAATATGGTTAATATCACTAAAATAATCTAGATGGTCTTCTTCTACATTCGTTATGATAGACAAAAACGGATGGAAGTGCAGAAAACTTTCTACATACTCACAGGCTTCAAAAGGCAGGTATTTTTTTCCGCCCAGCCGAAAGTTGCCACCGATTTGTGGAAGTTCGCCGCCGACTAAAATGGTCGGGTCGGTTTCTGCCGCAAGAAGAACTAAAGCCATCATGGAGGTAGTGGTAGTTTTGCCATGCGTGCCTGCAATTGCAATGGGGTATTCGTAAAGACGCATCAAGGCGCCAAGAAGTTCCGCTCGCTCAATGACCGGAACGCCCAAAGACCGTGCCTTGACCAGTTCCGGATTGTCCTTAGAGATTGCGGCTGTATAGCAAACCAAGTCAGGATGTTCGATATTCTCTGCACACTGCCCAATCTGAATGACAGCCCCTGCAGCCGCTAAATCATCGGTCAGGTTGGACGCCTTGGCATCGGAGCCGGATACCCGGTAACCGAAATCCATCAACATATGCGCAAGGGCGCTCATGCTGATTCCGCCAACACCAATCATGTGAACATGGGAGCCGGACTTTAATTGGGACATTGCAAATTCTTGCATCGAAAAACCTTCTTTCTCTTTGTGTTACCAATAGTTTACCACAGAAACAAAAGGTTTTCAATGATTTCTTGTGATTTGGGAAAAATAATTTATATACACAAACCGCCGGAAAGCGACAACGCGCCGGCAAGAGGAGGGTAATCATGCAGATTACAGACATTCGCGTTAGAAAGATTAACGCAGAGGGTAGAATGAAAGCCGTTGTTTCGGTAACCTTTGATGATGCCTTTGTGGTACATGACATCAAGGTAATCGAGGGACAGGACAAGTTGTTCATTGCTATGCCCAGCCGGAAGACTCCGGAGGGAGAGTTTAAGGACATTGCACACCCCATCAACGCAGAAACCCGCGAACTGCTTCATGACCAGATTCTTGAAAAGTATCAGGAAGCGTTGGAAGAGGCTCCCGAGGAACTGTAAGCGATTCTAACCAAAACAAAATAAAGCATACTTTTTGCATACACAGGGACTGTGTGTGCTCTTGGTATGCTTTATTTTGTTGTGTTATTTTCTGAAGGTTCGGGGTGATGCGCCCATGTGTTTTTTAAATATCTTGCAAAAATGATTGTCAGAATGAAACCCCACCAATACTGCAATTTCTGCCACCTTTTTGTCGGTGGTATTTAGAAGATGTACCGCCTGTTTCAGCCTTCGGCGGGTCAGGTAGTCGGTATAGGTCATGCCGGTAATCCGCCGGAAAATCCGGCTGACATAGGTTGGGTTTAAATAGAACCTCTCTGCCAACTCCGGCAGAGTAATTGGTTCAGTATAGTGGGCATCCAGATATTCGGTCATTTCTTTGACTTTGCGTTCCATGCCGCTTTGAGGCTCTTGTTCACGCTGAGGAGATTCCAGGCTTGCCCAGCGGTTTAAATAGATGAGAAGTTCGGTCATCATGGCACGCATCAGGGTAGGGTTTGCTGCGCCGGCATCTTCGGCAAGAAGTGCCCCGAGCAGCCGCTCCGCAAGGCGGCGGTTTGTGGTGGTCACCAGAATTTGTTCAAAACTGTCGTATAAACCGGCGTCTTCTACACCTTGCAAAAAAGATGCGGGCAAATAAATCAAGATTCGGGTATGCGCCTGCCCATGGCGGGGCAAGGTCTTATGAACTCTGCCCGGAGGAATCAGAACAAAATCTCCCGCACGGGCAATGTAGGTTTTTTCGTCTACAAAGTGGACGATTTCCCCCTCTTCAAGATAATAGATTTCGTAGCAGTCATGGAGGTGGACGCCCTTAAAAATATCCCACGCTTCCCGTCGGCAGCGCTCAATCACATAAGGTTCTGCAATTTTCTCTAAAAATGCCATAGGTATCCCTCCTTTTTTTATTTTAACATGAAAAAGGCAAAAAAGGAATACTTTTTTCAAAAAAAGATAAAAAAACACCAAAAACAATCTGCAGTGTGAACTATAATGAAGACAGAACATAATCAGGAGGTAAAACAATGAAGATTACAGAAGCAATACAAAAAACCAATCGTCCGGAGCGGATTATTCAGTTTGGTGAGGGCGGATTTCTGCGTGGTTTTGCAGATTGGATGATTCAAAAGTTAAATGATAGCGGAAAATGGGAGGGCAACATTGTTGTGGTTCAGCCCATTGAACAGGGTATGTGTGATAAACTTTCCGAGCAGGATTGTTTGTATACCCATGTCATGCGGGGACTGAAAAACGGGGAGCCTACCGTAGAGATGCAAAAGTGCAACTGTATTTCCCGTTGTGTCAAGCCCTATGAGGATTTTGAGGCATACAAAGCATTGGCAAAGAACCCGGACTTCCGTTTTATTTTCTCCAATACCACCGAGGCAGGCATTGCCTATGAAGCCGGTGACAAATTGACGGATGCTCCGCCTAAGAGTTTCCCTGCAAAATTGACCCTTCTCCTTTATGAGAGATTTCAGGCAGGTCTTGACGGCTTTGTGATTATCCCCTGTGAATTGATTGATAAAAATGGTGAAACCCTGCGTGAAATCGTGCTCCGTTATGCAGATGACTGGAATTTGGGTGCAGAGTTCAAAGCGTGGGTCAAACAAGAGAACAAGTTCTACAGTACGTTGGTTGATCGTATCGTTACCGGTTATCCCAGAGACGAAAAGATTGATTTAGGCTATGAAGATAACATGGTAAATACCTCAGAACTGTTCCATTTGTGGGTCATTGAGGGCGACACTTCCTTAAAAGAGGAACTTCCCTTTGACCAAATCGGCTTAGATGTTATCTGGACCGAGGACCAACTTTATAAGTATAAGACCCGTAAGGTGCGGATTTTGAACGGTGCACACACCTCTTTGGTGCCCTATGCAATGCTCCGCGGATTTGATACGGTGAAATCCTGTATGGAAGACAAAGAAATGATGGAATACTTAAGAACCTGCATGTTTGAGGAGATTATTCCCACCTTGGATTTGCCGGAAGACGAACTCAAAGAATATGCGGAAAATGTGCTGGAACGGTTCAGCAATCCCTTTATCAAACACTATTTGTCTTCCATTGCACTGAACTCTGTCAGCAAGTTTAAAGTTCGGGTGCTTCCGTCCCTGCTTACTTATGTTGAGCGGTATCAAAAGATGCCCAAAACTCTGCTCAAGGCATTTGGCGCACTCCTTAAGTTCTATCGTACCGATATGGCAAACGATGATAAAGAGATTATGGAATTCTTAAAGACTGCCACCGTAGAAGAGGCGCTCAAAAATGAATCTCTGTGGGGACAGGATTTGAGTTTCCTTCTGGAGGAGGTAAAACCCTATGCTGTATAGAATTTCTCCCCTTGATAATGTAGAGGTGGACCTTTCCACCGGTCATAAGCAGGCAACTGCCCCCATTGCAAAGGGCGAAAATGTCATCAAATACGGATTTCCCATTGGGCATGCCACTGAAGATATTGCCGTTGGCGAACAGGTGCACACCCACAACTTAAAGACCAATTTGAATGACAAACTGACCTATACTTATAACCCTCAATTTGAGGAGATTGCACCTTTGCCGGAGAGAACCTTTATGGGTTATGTCAGAGAGAACGGAGAGGTTGGCATCCGTAATGATGTCTGGATTATTCCGATTGTAGGTTGTGTCAATAAGGTTGCAGAGGCAATTGCCAGACAGACCGGTGCCCTCACCTTTGTTCACCCCTTTGGATGCTCCCAGTTGGGGGATGACCAATCGGTCACTCAACAGGTGTTAACCGGATTGATTCACCATCCCAATGCGGGCGGTGTTCTGGTTTTGGGTCTGGGTTGTGAGAATAACAACATTGCAGAAATGAAAAAGGTGATTGGCGACTACAACCCTGATAGAGTGAAGTTTTTAAACGCACAGGATGCAGAGGACGATGTTGCTGAGGGAATCGCTTTGGTAAAGGCGTTGCAGGCATATGCCGATACCTTTACCCGCCAGCCGGTTTCGGTTGCCAAGTTAAAGGTAGGCTTAAAATGCGGCGGCAGCGACGGTCTTTCCGGAATCACTGCTAATCCGCTGGTTGGACGGTTCTCCGATTTGTTGGTTGCCCATGGCGGAACCTCGGTATTGACCGAAGTTCCTGAAATGTTCGGGGCGGAGACTCTGCTCATGAACCGTTGTGAAAGCAAAGCCGTCTTTGATAAAACGGTTGCGCTGATTAACAACTTCAAAGACTATTTCATCCGTCACAATCAGGTGGTGTATGAAAACCCCTCTCCCGGCAACAAAGCGGGCGGAATCTCCACGCTGGAGGACAAATCCTTAGGCTGCGTCCAAAAAGGCGGAACCTCTAAGGTTGTGGACGTACTGGATTATGGCGAAAGACTCAGCAAGCCGGGACTCAATCTTTTAAACGGCCCCGGCAATGACATTGTTGCCATTACTAATTTGACGGCGGCAGGTGCACACATGATTCTCTTTACCACCGGTCGGGGAACTCCGGTTGGTGCTCCGGTTCCTACCGTGAAGATTGCCACCAATTCCAACCTTGCTAACAAGAAAAAGGGTTGGATTGACTTCAACGCAGGCGTTCTTGCCGACGGTGCGGATATGGACAAAACCGCACAGGAATTATTTGACTATTGCATCGCGGTTGCCGAGGGCGAAGAAACCAAAAATGAAGTTTATGGCTACCGTGAAATCTCTATCTTTAAGGACGGTGTTACATTATGAGTTTTATTCATGACGATTTTATGCTCCATGGCGAAACCGCCAAGCGGTTGTTTCACAACTTTGCCAAGGAACTTCCTATCATTGACTACCATTGCCATCTGGTGCCCCAAACCATTGCGGAGGATTATCAGTTCCGCAACATCACGGATTTGATGCTGGGCGGTGACCATTACAAATGGCGCCAGATGCGCTCCAACGGTGTGGATGAAAAGTACATCACCGGCGACGCGCCTGACAGAGAGAAGTTCCAGAAGTGGGCAGAAACCATGCCCTATCTGGTAGGCAACCCGCTTTATCATTGGACCCATCTGGAACTTAAGCGGTATTTTGGGATTGACAAAACTTTGAATCCTGATACCGCCGAGGAAATCTGGAATACCTGTAACGAACTTCTGGCAAAGCCGGAATTTTCTGCGCGGAACCTGATTTTAAAATCCAATGTAGAGGTTATCTGTACCACCGATGACCCGATGGATGACCTGCGTTATCACAAAAAACTGCGGGAGGAAAAGTTCCCGGTTAAGGTGCTTCCTACCTTCCGTCCCGATAAGGCGGTTAACATTGACAAAGAAACCTTCCTGCCCTATATGGAAGCCCTGGGCGTTACCACCTATGACGCTTTGGTGAAGACTCTGGAAGAAAAGATTGACTTCTTCCATGAAAACGGATGCCGTCTTTCCGACCATGCACTCGATGCAATTCCGTATGCCACCGGTGATGCGGCTCAGGTCTTTGATAAGGTTATGGCAGGCAAAGCAATCACCAAGGAAGAGGCAGATTGCTTTAAAACTGCGGTCATGATGGTATGTGCCAGAAAGTATACTGCTCTTGGTTGGGCAATGCAACTGCACATCGGTGCAATGCGGAACAACAACACCGCCATGTACAAAAAGTTGGGTCCGGACGTAGGATTTGACTCCATCAATGATTTGTGTATCGCAGAACCTCTGTCCCGCTTCTTAGATGCGTTGGATGCCGAGGATAATCTGCCAAAGACCATCCTTTATACCCTCAATCCCAAGGACAATTATGTGCTTGGTACTATGCTGGGTAACTTCCAAAAGGCACCGACTGCCGGCAAGATTCAGTTTGGGTCCGGCTGGTGGTTCAATGACCAACGTGACGGAATGGAGTCCCAAATGAAAGCCTTGGCAAACCTTGGTTCTCTGGGACGCTTTGTGGGAATGCTGACCGACTCCAGAAGTTTTGTATCCTATCCCAGACATGAATATTTTCGTCGGATTCTCTGTAATCTTATCGGCGGATGGGTGGATAAGGGTGAGTACCCCGATGACGACACCGCGCTGAAAATGATAATTGAGGGAATTTCCTACTATAACGCAAAGAATTACTTTAAGTTCTAACAAAAAGCACGCCAACGGCGTGCTTTTTTAGTAGGCCAAGCATCACTTTGGGTGTATAGAAAGCATATACGATTTCATGCTTTACAATGAGGTAAAGGAGTGGTATGATAAATAACGTCAGGAGGATGATGGTATGAAGATATTAAAAGATATTTCTTATGGTCCGTATGCAGATACAAAACTTGATATGTATCTGCCGGAGGGTGACACTTTTTCGGTGTTTGTTTACTTCCATGGCGGCGGTCTGGAGGCTGATGGCAAAGAGGTGGCAGAGAATCATGCCAAAGCATTGACGGACAAAAACATTGCCATGGTCAGCGCCAATTATCGCATTTATCCCACTGCAGTTTATCCTGATTTTATTCGGGATGCGGCAGCGGCAGTGGCATGGGTAAAGAATCATATCGGTGAGTATGGTAAGTGTGAAAAGATTTATGTGGGTGGAAGTTCTGCTGGCGGATATCTGTCTATGATGCTCTGCTTTGATAAAAAATATCTTGCCCCCTATGGAATTGACCCTGCAGACTTGGGAGGATTTATTCACGATGCGGGTCAGCCCACGGTGCATTTTAATATTCTCAGGGAACGGGGCATTGATAGCCGTCGTGTTATGATTGACGAAAGTGCTCCCATCTGGCATGTGGGGACGGCGGAGAAGTATGCACCTATGCTTTTTATTGTGTCCGATGAGGATATGGAAAACCGTTATGAGCAGACCGTTTTGATGCTCTCCACCTTACAGCACTTTGGGTATGACCAGAGTAAAATCAAATATCACTTAATGCATGGCACCCATTGTGCTTATACTCGCCAGGGGAATAACGAACCATTTGTAACAATGATTTGTGATTTTATTGAAGAATTTAAGTAAATCAAAAAGCACTTGCAGTTGCAAGTGCTTTTTTGGTAAGAACGATATAATTTTACGGTATCGTTTTTCTGGAGGCGCCACCCAGATTTGAACTGGGGAATAAAGCTTTTGCAGAGCTCTGCCTTACCACTTGGCTATGGCGCCATATTCAATTACTATGACAAAAGACGCAAGAATATGCGTCTTTTGTCATACCTGGAGCGGAAGACGAGATTCGAACTCGCGACGTTCACCTTGGCAAGGTGACGCTCTACCACTGAGCCACTCCCGCACATTGGCTTCCCAAAGGGAAGCGCTGGTGCCTCCGGGCGGAATCGAACCACCGACACGGGGATTTTCAGTCCCCTGCTCTACCGACTGAGCTACAGAGGCAAATGGCGATCCGGATGGGGTTCGAACCCACGACCTCCAGCGTGACAGGCTGGCATTCTAACCAACTGAACTACCGGACCACACTATGGTGGGCACTATAGGGCTCGAACCTATGACCCTCTGCTTGTAAGGCAGATGCTCTCCCAGCTGAGCTAAGCGCCCGAATAAAAAGTGTGGTGGGCACTATAGGGCTCGAACCTATGACCCTCTGCTTGTAAGGCAGGTGCTCTCCCAGCTGAGCTAAGCGCCCACACTTTCGCTGTCTTTAGCGACAGCAACGGAGTATATTATACTCCCATCTTGTCAAAAAGTCAAAATGGAAATAGTCGATTATTTACAATTATCTGCAAAAACACGCCTGTTTTCTCTTAAAATCTCACTCATTCATATGTTTTTCGTTATTTTCTTGTGGCTTTTCCCAGCATTTCGGTCAGTTCCTCTTTGTCAAACCGATATCCTTTGTTACAGAAGTGGCACACGATTTCTGCCTCGCCCTGCTCGTCGATAATATCCTGAATTTCCTGCTTGCCAAGAGAAATAATGGCACGCTCCATCCGTTCCCGTCCACAATCACAACGGTAGCCAACCGGCACGGTTTCTAAAATCTCGGTTTCAAATCCCAGCATGACATAACGAATCATATCTTCTCCGCTCATGCCCTGAGAAAGCATCTCGGTTACGCTCATTAACCCTTGTAGACTGTTTTCCAGTTTGGTAAGACTCTTTTCATCACAACCGGGCATGACCTGAATCAGAAATCCGCCTGCGCAGGAAACGGAATAATCCCTATCCACCAGCACCCCTAGGGCAACCACGCTGGGAATCTGCTCCGACTGCATGAAATAATATGCCAAATCGTCGCCGATTTCTCCTGTTTGAATGGGAATCTGGCCGATGTAAGGTTCTTTCATCTTCAAGTCCCGAATGACACTGAGGGTACCTTTGCCGACACCGGCACCGACGTTGATTTTTCCGTCTTCTCTAAGCGGCAGATCTGCGGCAGGATTTGCCACATACCCTTTGACGCCCCCGTTTGCATCTGCCACTACCGCAAGAATGCCCAAAGGTCCATCACCCCGCAGTTGCAAGGTCAGGCTGGCATCTTCCTCTTTTAAATTATCTGCCATCAAAAGTCCCGCACTCAAAAGCCGCCCCAATGCCGCGGTAGCAGTTGGCATAGTTTGATGGTATTCATGCGCCTGATTGGCAGTTTCCGTCGCAACGACTGCGGCAATCTTAAAAAATCCGTCTTTGGTTATTGCTTTGGTTAAGGTATCGCTCATAGGATTTCCCTTCCTTATTACAAGTATTCACAAGAATGTATGATAGCACAAACCAAGCCGTTTGTCAACGAAACGGCGTTCACAAAGAATTCATACTTCTTTCATAAATTATTCACCCATATTTTTATATATTTGGTATACTATACTTGTGACAAGCAATTGTCATAAACAAATACATAACTCCCTCCCGGAAGACCGTTCCCCCAAACGGTCTTCCTCTTTTTCTTGCCAAGCGGACAAATTTGTGGTATACTATCAATAATTATGCATACCTATCAATAGGAGTGAATGATCGTGAACAATCATAATTTTTACCTTAGATTTTTTTGCTTACTGCTCTGCGCCGTGTTATGGACAGGGTTTGTTTCCATGCCCGGAGATGTTTCTGCCCGGAACGAAGAACTGAGGGGTATCTGGGTATCCACTGTTTCAGGCATTGATTTCCCCAAGACTCCGACCACCGACAGTCAATCTTTAAAACAGGAACTGACTGCCATTTTAGACAACTGCAAAACCATGGGGTTTAACGCAATCTTTTTGCAGGTACGCCCCGCCGGCGATGCCCTGTATCAATCTGACATCTTTCCTTGGTCTCGCTATCTCACCGGTAAGCAAGGACTCAAACCCAACGACGGCTTTGACCCCCTTGCTTTTGCAGTGAAAGAAGCCCATGACCGCGGGATGGAACTTCACGCATGGATTAACCCTTACCGCATCACCACATCCGGTGCCGATGCTGAAACCTTGAGTCCGGAAAATCCGGCAGTTAAGCATCCTGAACTGGTACTTACCGACAGCGACGGCAAACTGTATTACAATCCCGGCGATTCCAACGCCATTGATTTGATTGTTTCCGGCGCGGTAGAACTGGTTAAAAATTATGACATTGACGGTCTGCACATGGACGATTATTTCTATCCCACAGGAGATTTCAATGACGATGCAACCTATTCTTTTTATCAGGCAGAATATCCTGACAGAGAAGATTGGCGCCGTGCCATGGTCAACAAGATGGTAAAAGCCATGGATGAGGCCGTACATCAAGAAAACCCTGACATTCAATTTGGCATCAGCCCCAGAGGAATCTGGGCAAATGACACCGAACTTCCGGAGGGAAGCGCCACCGCAGGCAACGGCTCTTACCATAGTATTTACGCAGATTCCCGTGCATGGGTGAAAAACGGCTGGGTGGATTATATTATTCCGCAAATTTACTGGCACATTGGCTATGAAATCGCCGATTACTCGCTTTTGACCGAATGGTGGTCTGACACCGTCAACGGTACCGACGTCAAACTCTATATCGGCGAGGCGGCTTACAAAACCACCGACAGCGACATTCCCGCTTGGAACGGAGAAAATGGCACCAATGAGTTGCGCAAACACATTGAATTGGGACGCAGCAACGATTCCATTGACGGCTATTGCATGTTTACCTACCACACCTTTATGGATAATCCTGCCATTTTTTCTTTGATGGAGAACATGAACAGCGACGGAGGCACTGACTCCTCCATGGTTGGAACGGACAAGCCTACGGCTTTCGCTTTTGAAGACATGGATGATTACTGGTGGGCAATGGATGCAGTTTCCTCCCTTGCCTCCCAAGGCATTATTCGGGGGCGGAGCGAAACCGAATTTGACCCCGATTCCCCCATCACCCGCGCTGATAACACCGTATTATTGCTTCGGGTTCTGGGTAAAACCACGGTTGTCACCGAGAATTTTGACGATGTGTATCCCACCGCCTATTATTATCAGGAAATCGGTATGGCAAAGGCACTGGGCATTGCCGGCGGTGTCGGCAACAATCGCTTTGACCCTGAAGCACACATTCGCCGTCAGGACATGGCGACCTTAGCCTATCGCGTCCTGAGCAATGAGGGGGCGTTGACATCAATTCCCAACACCGCCGTGTTAAACCAGTTTACGGACAAGTCTTTGATTGACTTTTACGCCCGCGACGCTATGGCGGCTTGTGTGGATGCAGGACTGATGAGCGGTTACGGCGACGGCAGCATCAACCCCAAAGGCAACGCCAGCCGAATTGAGGTTGCGCTCTTTATGCACCGGATTCAAAATCTGTTAAAAGAAACCAAGGAGTAACTCCATGAAGGAATTTTACACTACCGTTGGCAAACGGGCACAGGCAGAAATTGTGGAAAAACGGTCCCGTTTTATTGCCAACGTCAAACCGGTACAATCCGAAGAAGAGGCACTCGCCTTTTTGGAGGAAATGCAAAAAACCTATCGGGATGCCACCCACAATGTCTATGCCTATATTGTGAGAGAAAATAACATTATGCGTTACAGCGACGACGGGGAGCCGGGCGGAACTGCCGGGCTTCCGGTTCTTGATATGATGCGCAAAGAGGGTATTTGCGACTTGATTACGGTGGTCACCCGTTACTTTGGAGGCACCTTGCTGGGAACCGGCGGTCTGGTACACTCCTATTCCAAGTCTGCCAAAGAGGGTTTAAAAGCGGCAGGATTGGTCGATATGATACTCTGCCGGCGACTTACTTTGACCGCAGAGTATACTCTGCTTGGGAAACTGCAGCACACTCTTGCAGGATATCCGGACGTGATGCAAGAAGAGGCGATTTACGCCGACAAGGTGACCATTCCCCTCTATCTTCCGGCAGAACAAAGCGAGGGATTCTGCCATACCATTACCGATACCATGAACGCACAGGTTGTGATAGAATGCGGCGATACACTTTATCACGGAAAACCGAGAAACTTCTCTTGACAAATGGGAAAAAAGAAAGTATAATAGAGAGGTTCGTCGGGGCGTGGCGCAGTTTGGTAGCGCACCTGGTTTGGGACCAGGGGGCCGCAGGTTCGAATCCTGTCGCCCCGACCAGAAATCGACAAGATTCGTCAGAGTCTTGTCGATTTTACTTATTACCTATTCACTATTCACTTTTCCCTAAAAATACTTGTCGATTTTTGGGAAGTAATAGGTAATAGTGAAAAGGAGAATATTTATGGACAGTCCGTTACTTGTAAAATCAAAGCAATTTGATTTAGATATTATAAAAGCTTGCAGTAAAGTAAAAAGCGAAAGTGTGCTTACAAATCAACTTGTTCGTAGTGGTACAAGTATCGGTGCAAACATAAGAGAAGCATTTTATGGGCACGGGAAGAATGATTTTATTGCAAAACTGCAAATAGCACTAAAAGAATGTTCTGAGAGTGAATATTGGATAGAAGTTCTCATAGAAAGTGGATATTATGATGATAAGATGATACTTGAGAATTGTATTGAATTAAAGAAGATACTTATCTCATCAATAAATACCGCAAAGAAAAACAATAATTAAACTGCATCTAAATCATTCGCCTCTTCCAGAAAAAAGCACTTCGTAAGAAGTGCTTTTTTCAATGGAATTTGCCTGCGGCAAGTGAAATACGCTATACGTATGAAATATGCCTGACGGCATATGAAAAGGTAAATATAATATAACTCCATTGAAGAGGGAATATCACGATTCGTATGGCACTTCATGACACTCCTTTTGCGTTAGGCTAAAATAAGAACTCGACCCGATAACGCAATCAGAGATTGCGGTCGGGTACCCCGAAACCTTGTTGCTTTCGCAATAAAAAACACAAAAAGGAGTTATGAATTATGTCAAAAGAAAATCAAAACAAAAAGAATGACGGACAAAACAGATGTAGGAGATGCGATAGACCACTCAAAGACCCAAATGTCAATTACGGATGGTGGTGCGCACAAATAGTAGGAATTGATAGATATAAGCAGATAGTTTCGTCTCTTGACGAAAATGCAGTGGAGATGTATAATCGTTATATAGTAGATTATTTATATAAGGATAGCCAAACCCCTGTAAATAATGTTGCAACAACAAGCTATAACGATTAAGAACCTGCAAATCAAGGAATAGCGGGCATTTTAAACACGGGATGTGATGAAGAAGGTGTATGGCATGATTGGGATGCAGAAAGATATGGAACAGATTCACCTGAATATAAAATGCTTACAGGATTAAACAAAGCATATGAGCGAGCAAATACCTACGGGCATTGGCAAGGCGACAAGGAACGAATAGCCGATTTAGCAGTTACACTGAGAGATACTGACACAAGAATTACAGATGTAATTCTGCTTAATAATTCTGAGGGAGCAGGGGGATTCGGTCACAATGCTTTATTGCTTATGAACCCGCACGGACAAGGATTTTTGTTCAGTTACTATGGCCCTGAAAATTATCCATGGGATGATACCGGAGAAATGAGATTTTCTGTTTTATCTGCAGATGAGGTAAACGAAATTAAGGATAGAAGCGGAGAAGTAAAAGAAGCAGTAACCATATACGGAGATAGACGTTGGGAAAATGGCAAAGCTGCATATGACAGATTTGTATGGTGCGATGTACCGAATATGGAAGCAGGAAAGCATATGTTTCAGTATGCTGTGAATATGTTTGTAAATCCAGGTGACTATAATATACTTGGACAACAATGCGACGATGTTGCTTCAAAGATTTTATCTGCGGGAGGAATAGGATATGAAAACAAACTACTTCCTAATAGTTCTTACGAATTGTATAAGCAAAATAAAAATTATTGGATGAACGAAACCGGTATAAATCGGGGTGTTGAGTTATGATGAAAAAAGTATTATTAAGATCAGTTAATTTTATTGCTATACTTCCATTTATAATTTTTTTTAATTATGGTGCATATGTCGCAATATATATGGTTCCTCTCATCTTTATATTATCCTTGATAAATACCTTATTCTCACAAGGTATAAAAGATTTTTTAATTAAAAATTTATTTCTTGAGATATCTAATATAGCAGGAATTTTAATTAATAGTTTGCTATATTTTGTATTTATTTGTTATGATGGTGCGGGTGTAGGTGTTATGCTGATTGAAGTTTCTATTGCTTTCATATATATACTAATACTTTCTATAATTGGATTAATAATTAAAAGTTTCATATTAAAACTTAGAAATAAGTAAAGGCATCTAAACCATTCATCTTTCTTGTAAAAAAGCACTTGCCAGTTGCAAGTGCTTTTATTTTGCCATATTGGGGTTATCGCTTCTTTCCGGCAGGTAGTCAACAGACCCTTGAAAGTAGTCAGCGGTTCAGTTCTTTTAAATACTCTTTGGGTGAGCAGGCAAACTCGTTATAAAAGGAACGGTAAAAGGTTCGCATAGAGTTAAATCCGCTTTCCAAAGCACAATAGGCAAGAGTGTATTTTTGCTCATGCATCAGGGCAAGTGCATGCTTTAAGCGTACAATGGTTATGTACTGACTCAAGCCGATATGAAAGCAGGACTTAAAATAGCGGGAGAGATAGCCCTGGCTGTAACCGAAGGTAGCGGAGAGAATGTCTAAGGTGATGTTGGTCTTATAATTTTCATTAATATAAAAGAGAATGCGGGAGGATAGTTGGGTGTCAACCGGTTTTTTCTCATCGCTGGAAAAACAGATGTTTTTCATTACCAATCCCAGAATCAGATAAATATAACCAAGTTGCTCCATACTGTTGATGGTCTCCCTTTGCAGCTCGGCAATGCATGATTTAATTTTCTCCACGGTTTCGGTATCGCAGATAAAGGGGTCCGACACCTCTTTGTCTTTAATGGCAGTCAAAAATTCCTCGCACAGATAGGCGGGAATAATTAAGGTGCTGGAACGAGAACTTTTTGGCGTGCGGTAGGAGTGGGCGTCATAACTCAGTGCCACCGACATTTCTCCCGCTTTGAGAACTCGGCGGTGATTGTTCACAAAGACCTCCATTTCTCCCTCGTCAACAAAATATAGTTCAATCTGGGAGTGAAAATGCAAGATGCCTTTGTCGTTTTGATAACGCTTCCAAAAGAGTTTGTTATTGCGTTCCCGCTCAATCCCGAACTGCGGTTGCATAAAAATCACCTCAAATGACAAAAAATGGCACTAATTAAGCAAGAAGTGGCTGGAAAGTGCCGAAAATTTACGCTATAATTATATAGCCTGAGTAACAAAAAGTCAATCACTTTGAGGTTGAAAGGGTAAAATATTCTTGTTATGATAAAAAATAAAAATTATATATTTAAGGAGAGAAGCATCATGATTTTTGGTATTCTCAAAGATATTAAAGAGGGCGAATTCAGAGTAATCTGTACCCCCATGGAGGTAAAGAGCATTGTTGCTTCCGGTCATGAGGTATGGGCACAGCACGACTGCGGAAAGATGGCTGGCTTCCCTGACGAGGCGTATGCGCAAGCAGGTGCAAAGATTGTTGACACCATGGAAGAAATGTGGGCAGGCTGCGATATGGTAGCCAAAGTCAAGGAGTTTACTCCGATTGAATATCCTCTGATGCGGGAAAATCAGATTATTTTAGGTTGTATTCATCCGGCAGGTCATCCGGAAGAGGTGGACGCTCTGCTTAAGAGTAAGGCGATCTCTTTCACCGCGGAGGACGCACACCGGTTTGGTTCTCCCAACTGTGAGGCAGCAGGCAAACAGGGTGCTCTGTTTGGCTTGGAGTCCATGCTCAGCGTCAACGGCGGTAAGGGTAAGTTTGTCGGCGGTTTTGCCGGCGCTCCCCGTATGAACGTTTTGATTCTGGGCGGCGGTCTGGTAGGTCAGGGTGCACTTCAGGTGCTTCACGCACTGGGCGCAAACTGTACGGTCATGGACATCAATGTTGGTATTTTGCGTACCCTTTTGAATCAGTACAAAGGTACCATCAGCACCATGTTCTGTAACAAAGAGACCGTTGCGTCTGTACTTCCCCAAACCGACATGGTACTCAACTGCGTAAAATGGCCGAAAGAGCGGAAAGATTTCCTGATTGACAAGGAAATGCTGAAACTGATGGAACCGGGTTCTGTATTGGTTGACATCTCCAACGATGACCCCGGTGCGATTGAATCCAGCCATGAAACCCACCATGACGACCCCCGTTACGTAGTGAATGGCGTAGTACATTACTGCGTATCCAACATTCCCGGCGCAGTAGCAAACACCACTTCGGTGGCGTATGCGGCTGAGATGCTTCCTATGATTATGAGCATCCTTAACGACGGCGTTGCGGGTTGTTGTGAAAAAGACGGATTTTACAGAAGAAGTATGACTACCTACAAAGGGTATCTCACCCATGAGGAAACCAGCGCAATCCAGGGTAAGCCATGGATTCGTCCGGAAGACATTTTGGGCATTGCTGATAAGAAACTGGATCCGGCACCTCCTGCAACCGTAACTCGTTCTACTAACTTCTATCAGAAATAAGGCGAAAGACATGAAAAAGGAGTGGCATTGCCACTCCTTTTTACTTTTCGCATTGAATGCGATTGAGTTCTGCAAGGCACGCTTTGCAGACCTTTCTATCCTGATAGGAAATCAGTTCATCTGAACTTCCGCAGAACAGGCAACTTGGCTCATACTTGTGGAGAATAATATTGTCGCCCTCGACATAAATTTCCAGCGGGGTGTTTTTGTCAATATTCATGGTTTTGCGCATTTCCATCGGCAGAACCACTCTGCCCAGGCTGTCCAGTTCTCTTACAATACCGGTAGATTTCACGGTGCATACCTCCTAGTTACAGTTTATAATATTATAGTACTATAACTACCAAAATCTGTCAAGAACTTTTTCAAAAATTTTCCAAAGAAATCATTATTTTTCCAAATTTATCCTACTTTTGGTAAAAATAGAGGATTTTTTTAAGACAGAGCGCCAGTTGATATCCTGCCATTCCTTGTTCGTTCTGCAGGAAGTTCTGGCAATGGTGCCAAAGCCAAGAATATCAGAGGAAAGTGCGGCGCACTCGCGTAAAAGTGCGGTCATTTCTTCTTCCAGTTCTGCGCCAAGGAGGGAGCGGTCTTGCGTGCTACCCGTAAGGAGTCTGGCACGGAGGATGGGCGTCACCGTAACGGCGGGCGGATTTTGGGTCACATCAACAGAAATGTCCGGTGTGCCGCGGCTATCTACGGAGAAAACGGAGTCACCTGCGGTGATGGTAATGTCACTTGCCTTACCGGTCAGCATTTTGTAGAGCATGGCTTTCCGGCTGTTCGCCTCTGCAACCAGAACTCCGTCCCGAAAGATGCCCATGCCTGCCACTTGTTCTTTTTCGGCAATGGGGAGAACCGGGTCTTTGCCGGAATCATTGGCATTCATTACAAAGTCGTCCAGTTCGGTGACCGGCGCATAGGGACTGTAACGGCGCCAGAACATCAGTTCGTAGTATCTGGCGGTACTTTGCTCTAAGGTGGGTTTTACCTTAGTTAAAAATTCTTCTGCAGATTCTGCCAGACAAAGGTTGGTATCGGGGCGGATTTCCTGATGGGAGAGCAGATGCTGCGCGTGCGGCGTCAGCCCCTCGCGTGCCAGTTCTTTGGAAAAGGCAATCACTTTTAGGTGGGAGATGTCCGGCTCCTTGCCGAGGAAACTACGCAACTGAGATAAAGCGAGATAAAAGTTTGGTGCCTCTATTGTCATGTTGTTGACCCCTTTGTTGGTATCCTCCGATTGCTCCGGAGGCGGAGATTCTTCTTCTTTGCCGGAGGTGGTTCCGGTTTCTAAGGGGTTGGAAATCTGAAAGGTATAACGGAGTGTGTCCTCCTTTTTGTCAATGCCAAGGCCTATCAGGTAAGCAGTTTCCTCCACCTCTCTGCTGTCATAGCAGCCGGAAAGAGGAAGACACAAAAGAAGTGCAAAAAGAGCGGCAACATGGCGTTTGTGAAACCTGGATTTTAGGTTGCCAAGTCCTAAGACAATCATGTGAAGCGAAAGACCCAGATAGAGCATCAGCGAAATCAAAAAGAGAAGCAGATACAAAGCCTCGGTACTCACACCTGTTTTTGCCATGGCATAGAGAGGGGACAGAAATTGCGGTGCAGGACACAGGCTGATGATAAGAGCAAATGCCAGATAGAATCCCACCCCTGCTGCGGCGGAAAAGAAAACGGTTTTTGAAACCTTAACCTCGGGTCGGGCATGGGGAAGAAGGATCAGCAGAAAAGGAATGTCCAGATAGGTAAGCAACGAAAAAAATCCCGCGGGCAGAAGTGACTGGATTCCGTTTCCAAACCAAGGGGAAAGATGGGCTAAGCGTGCGTGTTGCAATCCAAACAGGGCAATGACAATAAGGAATACCGCAATCGGGAGAACCAGAAGCGAGTGCATGCGGTAGACCGACCTTGCGCCGCAGAGCGGCGGGACTGCTGCCCCCAAGAGAAGAAAGAGGGTCAAAAACCAATCAGGGGAGCGGGAATAGGTGATTTGGTGCAGGGCGTCTGTCCCTGTTTTAATGGCATAGACTGCAGCAATGAGCCAATACACAACCGTAATCCCAGAGACCAGAGGTTGGCTGGCAAGCCGTGACGGCAGGAAACGAAGTGCCAGAAATAAAAAGGCTAAAAATACAATGCCGGAAACAAGCGCCGAAAGCCAGAGCGGTGCACCGGCGGGATGGTGAGATTGAAGTTGCAACAATTTCACGATACAGAGGTGAAAGACAAGACAACCCAGTTCCCATTTGCCAAGATAGTTTCGTGTTTGCATCTATGATACCTCCTTGGATTCTTTCCATTTACGGCTGATGGGCGGTTGCCGTCTTGGATCTTGGGCACGCAAACTGCGGGGGCGAAGTTCCTTTTTCCAAATAGGTTTGACCAGTAAACTTCCCCAGATGGAGTCGCCGTTTTTAGGTGCAAGCGGTGAGAGGAAAGGAACCCCAAAGGTTTGCGAGGCGGTGAGCAGACCGCCGGTGATAAACCCCGCACAGACGATGCCGAGAATCCCCGCAATTCCGCCAAAGAGAATAAAAACAAATCGCATGAGCGACAGAGAGCGGGCAAAGGATGCCGAGGGCGCGGCAAAGGTCCCAAGACCCGCAACCGAAACAACAATAATCAAAATAGGGCTGACGATGTTTGCCTCCACCGCTGCTTGACCCAGAATCAAACCGCCGATGATACCTAAGGTGGAGCCCACCGGACTTGGCACCCGAATGGAGGCTTCCTTAATCAGTTCAAAGGAAAGTTCCATCAACAGAAGTTCCGCCAAAAGCGGAAAGGGAACCTTTTCCCTGCTTGCCTCAATGGCAAGGAGCAGGTCGGTGGGAATCACTTCATGGTGAAAGAGCATAATTGCCACAAATAATCCGGGTAGGAATAAAGAAAGAAACAACCCGAACAGCCGTATCAGCCGCATGAAATTTGCCTCGGGCAGACGAACATAGTTATCTTCGGATGCCTCAATGAAATCGGCAGCAGTAGAGGGGAGAATCAGGGCAAAGGGACTTCCCTGAACAATCACCACCACCTTGCCCTCGGCAAGCATTGCCGCCGCACGGTCAGGTCGTTCGGTTTTTAGGGTGTGGGTCATGGGAAACAGGGAAGAGTCTTCAATCATCATTTCCACATCACCGGTGGAAAAAATATAAGAAGTGTCAATGCCTTGGAGCCGTCGGCGTACCTCGGCAACCAAAGACTCATTGGTGACGCCTTTGAGGTACATCAGGGCACAAGGGGTCTTACTGACCGTGCCGATGGGAATGTTTTCTGCCATCAGGTCAGGGGTTTTCAAAATTTTCCGCACCAGAGCCATGTTGGTCATAATGACCTCGTTAAACGCTTCCTGTGGGCCGGAGAGACTTGCTTCTTGTGTGGGCTCTCCCACACTTCTGCCCCGCCAGTTTTTAACATCCGCAAGGAAGGCACAGTCGCAGCCGTCTGCAAAAAAGATACAGTTGCCAAAATTCAAAGCCTCCAGAGCAGGTTCAAATTCCGTTGTGGTAGAGAGGGGGCCTAAGGGAGTAAGTTTTTCAAAAATGGTTTCTTTGCGCGGGGCGGATAAAGATGCCGCGACGCCGTTCATTAAGAGGTTTCGCAAAATGTCGCGGTTGATGTAGTTGGCATCGCTCATGCCGTCAAAGTAGCAAAGGAGCGCCTCTGCCCATCCGTCCTCAAATTGAATCTGAAATTCCCGAAATACCAACCCAAAATGGTTGGGAACTCCCAATCGTTCTTTTAAATACTTTTTAGTTTCCTGAATGTTTTTGGTTATGGTAGTCATAGTATCACCCATGGATATTCTTTCCAAAAACAGAAAATGTATACAAAAAAGAACCCGCCTCTTGGCGGGTTCGGGTTAGGGCTGTAACGGTTTGCCGTTAGCGTCGGTGTTGATGCGGTCACACAGAATCAGGATTCCCTCAATGAAACCCCACAGACCGGCCGCACCGAATGTAATCATGGTCAAAGCAATCTGGGCAATGCCTCTGCCTGTTTTACCTAAGTAAAAATTGTGAATCCCCCAACTTCCCAAAAAGAGGCCGAGAAGTCCGGCAACCAATTTGGAACGACCGGAGGCAGAGTTGGTACCTGCCGGTGCCACGCGGTTTCCGCAGGTGGAACAATAGGCGTCGCCAACACTAAGTTGTGCACCGCATTTATTGCAATAATTCATCAAAATCCCTCCTTGTTTCTATAATTATATCACAATACCGTTACGGATGGCAATAGGCACTTGCTATTTTGGGTAAAATATGGTATGATGGTGCAAAGAATGAAGGTGTTTATATGAACGAAACTCGCATTGAAAAACAGAAAAATTTTATCATTCGGGTAGTATTTATTGCCGTACTGTTAGCGCTTGCTTATCTTATGCTGGAGTATGCCATCACTTGGGTGATGCCCTTTTTGATTGGATTTCTGGTTGCGCTGATGTTTCAGCCTTTGATTCGACTGCTCCATGAAAAGGGGAAAATCAATAAGCGGCTGGGCGCCTTTTTGGTTGTCATTGTCGGATATAGCCTGCTTGGAATGCTGGTGTGGAGATTAGGTTCCGTTTTGGTGGGAAGCCTGAAAGATTTTTCCATGAACCTGCCAACGTTTTTCAGCACGGAGGTAGTTCCTTTCTTCAACGCAGCAGGGCAGGGAATCATGGGATTTTCCGAATGGGTATTCCCCGGCATGGGAAATCAGGTGGGACAACTGATTGGCAGTTTTCTGGAAAGTTTACAAGGCTCTTTGGGTGAAGTTTCCACCAATGCCTTATCCTCAGTTGCGGAAATCTCTGCACGACTTCCGTTTTGGTTGATTTCCTTTATTTTTACCATTTTGTCTTCGTTGTTTATCAGTATGGACTATGACCATGTTATGGAATTCATCGGCAGACAGATTCCGGAAAAGAAAAAAGAGGTCCTTTTGGACATCAAGGATTACCTCAAAAAGACCCTTAAGGGATATATCAAGGCGTACTTCATTTTGATGCTGATAACCTTTGCTGAAATTTCTGTGGGGTTACTCACCTTGCGGGTGAAAAATCCTTTTGGTATTGCGGCAATCATTGCCATTGCCGATGTGTTCCCGATTCTGGGAACCGGCACGGTGGTCATTCCATGGGCAGTCTTTTCTCTGTTCCAGCAGCGGTATTATTTGGCGCTTGGCTTGATACTTCTCTATTTGATTGTCACCGCAGTCCGGCATTTTGTGGAACCTAAAGTGGTGGGTGACCAGTTGGGCATTCCGCCGATTGTGGCAATCATCTGTATTTATCTGGGTTATATTTGGTTCGGTGTATTGGGAATTATTATCTTCCCCATTACGATGAATATTTTGCTTTCCTTACAAAAAGCAGGGAAAATCCATCTTTGGAAGTAACAATAAGGCACTCAAACGAGTGCCTTATTGTTTGCATGTGCTGCGCACAGGGGACGGTTCCCGTGTTCTTCGCTATTTTATTTGTTCATATTCATTGTGATTTAGCACAAAGCCGGAATTGGTCTGCATTTCCGTGCCGAGGGCGTCGGTCAGTTCCTCCCAGGTAGCGGTATAAGGGTCAAGTTTTTCAAAAGACTTGTTAAACAGTCCCCAGTTGTCCCAATCTCTCCCCACTGTTTTATACGTCCATTTGGTACGGCTGATGTTATGACGGCGATAGAGGTCGCTGGCAAGGCGCTCTTTTTCTGCACTGTTGTATTCTCCCACATAGACCGCAACGCCCCACTCTTTGCGGGCGGCTAACAGTTCCTTGACTCTATCGGCAATTTGCTGCGGTTCGGTGTCATAGATATGCAGTTGGTACATCATGTTTTGCCAGCCATAGGTTTTGGGATGAGGCAGATGATTGAGGGACCAAATTCCCTCCACGGTAATGATGTGGCGGGTATCTACTTTGCGGATTGCTTGAATCATCCGGTCATAGACCTGATTGGTTTGTTTGATGGATGCAGAATCCCAGGGCGGTTTTCCGGCGTGCGTGTTGTTTTGCGGCTCGTTCATAATATCGTATGCCGCTACATAAGGGTTATCTTGATACCGTTTGGCAATGGCTATCCAAAGCGTTTCCATGGTTTTCTGTGCCTGCTCACTTTGATATAGGTTCAATTGCCCAATGGTTCCGGTACTTTGGTTGCTGCTTTGTCCGCCGGGCGCTCCGTGCATATCCAAAATGGCATACAATCCATTTTGTCTGCATTGTTCCAATGCCCAATCCAAACGGAGGAAGCCGGGGTTTTGGTTAAGCGATGCGGTCAGCCATTCTCCGCGTTCTGTCATAAAGTTTCGGTACCAAAAAGGAATCCGCACGCAGTTGAATCCCAGTTCCCGAATGACAGCAAAATCCGACTCGGTGATAAAATGGTCCATATAAAGGGTCATCAGGTCGTTGGCTTTGCCCTTGCCAAACCGCTCGGTCAAGATAGAGAGGATGTCACTATATGCTAATTGTTCGTCGGGGTCGGAAAAGGGGCTGAGCCACGTTTCCAATACCATCCAACCGCCAAGGTTAACCCCGTGAAGAACCACCTCGGCGTCGTTCGATTTTAAAACTCCGTTTTGCACCGATAACAAAGTGCCGTCTGCCATTGTGCTTGCCTCCTTGGATAAAACCCGCGCCCAGAACGCTTCGCTTTTAGGGTCGGGGGATGCTTGTGCCGACACGGAACTTAAAAATAAAAAGATAAGAAAAAAGAAAAGGACCTTTTTGCGTATCATAAGCACTCTCCTAAGTAAAGATATGCTTATTCTAGCACAAAAATGTCCAATTGTAAACCATGTCAGGCGGTGGCATTCTGTAGTTTATCAAGAATGTAATTGAGAACCTTGTCCCGGTCAATGTTAAGAACGTAGGCAAATTCGTCATACAAAATTCGTTCCGCATCTTTAAAAAAGCGTTCGTCACAAACATGCAGATGCTTGCCCTCGCGATGGCAGGATTGCTGATGGTGGTACAGGGTTTGAATGGCACCCATCAACGCTTTGCGGTCGCCCTGTTCCAAAAGTTCTTTGTAGTATTGCTTACGCTCCGGTTCGTTTGTAATCCAATTGCTTTCCTGCTTGGGGACATCGGTCAGCAGTGTTTCAATATCCTGGGAAGAGAGGAGAGGGTGCATTTTCCCCACCAAAGCAGAATTTTCCAGCGGAACAAACACAGTGGATTTTTGGTCATAGACCGGATGTAGTTCGTAATAGGGATGATTGGCTCCGCCAAATTCTTTTTCGATGATTCCGGCAATGCGGCAAACGCCCGAAGCCCCGTACATAATGATGTCGTCTTTTTTAAATATGATGTTCCTCCTTGTCGGTATCACTCTTTTTGTTATTATACCACATTTTACAAAAAAATGTCATAGGCAATTTTCATAAATTCCCCAAAAAATCTTAGTCTTGCAAGTTGTGAATACTTGTGATACAATAAAAAGAACTATACAGATTTGAAAGAAGGGGGCCGCTATGGAACTGACAGGTGCAGATATTATCATGGAATGTTTGTTGGAACAGGGTGTGGACACCGTCTTTGGCTATCCGGGCGGTTCGATGCTTTATGTCTATGATGCCCTTATGCGGTATCAAACACAGATTCGCCATATCCTTACTGCGCATGAGCAAGGCGCCGCGCACGCAGCAGACGGCTATGCCAGAAGCAGCGGCAGATGCGGCGTGGTATTTGCAACCTCCGGCCCTGGCGCTACCAATCTGGTGACCGGAATTGCCACAGCTTACATGGATTCCGTGCCGCTGGTTGCCATTACCTGTAATGTTTCCACCCCACTATTGGGCAAAGACTCCTTTCAGGAGATTGATATTGTGGGCATTACCATGCCCATTACCAAACACAACTTTTTGGTTAAAAAAGCGGAGGACATTGCCTCCGCAATCCGCCGTGCCTTTGAGATTGCCAAAACCGGAAGACCCGGACCTGTTCTGGTGGACATTACCAAAGACGCAACCATGGAGACGACAGACTATATCAAGGTGATGCCAACGCCTGTGGTGAATGCACAGGTAAAGGCATCTAAGTCGGACTTCAAGCAGGCGTTAAAACTAATAAAGAAATCCCGGTGTCCTTTGATTTATGCCGGCGGCGGTGTCATCGCCGCAGAGGCAACCGAGGAACTGAAACAGTTTCAGACCTTGCTGGATGCACCGGTGGCGCTGTCCAGTATGGGACTTGGAGGCTTTGCGGCAGACGACCCTGCCTTTTGCGGCATGATTGGGATGCACGGAACCCAGACCTCTGCCCTTGCGGTGCAGGATTGTGATTTGCTTATTGCGGTGGGAACCAGATTTTCCGACCGCGTGACCTGTGATGCAGAGACCTTTGCCCCCAGTGCAAAGGTGATACATATTGATGCAGATGTGGCAGAGATTGGGAAGAATGTCAAGGTAGATGTTCCGCTGGTGGGGGATGCCAAGGCAGTACTTCAGGAACTTTGCAAACAACTGGATAAGCAGAAGCACCCTCGATGGATGGAACTGATTGCCCGTTGGAAAAAAGACTATCCTTTGCCCGTTTTGGTCGAAGACGCGCTGAGTCCTCGGTGCGTGATTCGTACCCTATATGAAATGACCGGCGGTGATGCCATCATTGCCACCGATGTGGGTCAGCACCAAATGTGGACCGCCCAGTTTTATGAGTTTGCAAAGCCAAGGAGATTCCTTTCCTCGGGCGGGCTTGGAACCATGGGGTTTGGTTTGGGTGCGGCAATCGGTGCCAAAGTTGCAAATCCGGATAAGACGGTAGTCAATATCACCGGTGACGGCTGCTTCCATATGAACATGAATGAACTTTCTACTGCGGCAGAACAAAAACTTCCGATTATTGAGGTTATTATGAACAACGGTGTTTTGGGGATGGTTCGCCAATGGCAAACCATGTTTTTAGAACGGCGCTTCTCCCAAACCACCCTGAAAAAGAAAACCGATTATGAGATGGTAGCCAAGGGGCTTGGTGCCCGCGCGGTGACCGTCACTTGCGAAGAAGAACTTCGCAAAGCAATGGCGGCGGCGCTGAAAGAAACTGATACCCCCACAGTCATCAATTGTATCATTGACCCTGACCAGATGGTCTTGCCAATGGTTCCCGGGGGAACGCCTATCGAAGAAGCAATCGTAAATGTTGAATAAGGAGAAATAGATATGAAAAGCCACGTTTTATCCATTTTGGTAAAGAACCATGCCGGCGTTTTAAGCCGGATTTCGGGATTGTTTTCCCGCCGGATGTATAACATCGACAGTTTGTCCGTTGGCGTGACGGAGAATCCAGAGATTTCCCGCATGACGGTGGTTACCACCGCAGACGACGATACCGTGGAGCAGATTAAGAGCCAACTTTCCAAATTGGAAGAGGTGATTGAGGTCGCGGAACTGAGCAAAGAGAGCGCGGTACTCAGAGAGCATGTGTTGATTAAGGTTTCCTCCAAGGATACGGCGGGTGTGATGCAGATTTGTGACATCTTCCGCGCAGGGGTAGTAGATATTTCGCCGGAGTATATGACGGCGGAACTCACCGGTGCCCCCAGTAAGATTAGTGCGTTTATCTCTATGATGGAGCAGTTTGGCGTCAAGGATTTGGTCAGAACCGGTATGACCGGACTTGCACGAGGATAAAAGGTATCTCTGCCGCAAGGAGAACTCGATGTTCTCCTTGCGGTTTCTTTTCGGCGGAGCAGCTGTGGACGGTTCGTTGTGCGTATAGAACAAGGAACCGTCCCCTGTGCGCAGCCAAGAATAATTTTTCCATACGCATGGATAGATCTCCCATGCTTGACAAAGAATAGGGAAAGTGGGATAATGAAATAAGGAGTTGAAAGACATGAAGATATACCAAAACATAACCGAACTGATAGGGAAAACCCCATTGCTTCGGCTCAATCAACTGGAAAAAGCCGAGGGTCTTGCTGTGACTCTGCTTGCCAAACTGGAGATGCAGAATCCGGCAGGGAGTGTCAAAGACCGAGTTGCCATGGCAATGCTGGATGATGCAGAGGAAAAAGGCTTGCTAAAGCCGGGCGCCACTGTAATTGAGCCAACTTCCGGCAACACCGGAATTGGTCTTGCTTTGGTCTGTGCGATGCGGGGATATCAAACCATTCTCACCATGCCGGAAACCATGAGTGTGGAGCGGAGGAATTTGCTTAAGGCATATGGGGCAAAGATTGTACTGACTGAGGGCAGTAAGGGGATGGCAGGTGCCATACAGAAAGCAGAGGAACTGGCAAAAGAAACACCCAACAGTTTCATTCCCGGTCAGTTTGTCAATATGGCAAACCCCGACGCCCATTATCGAACTACCGGCCCTGAAATCTGGGAAGATACCGTCGGAAATGTAGATATTTTCGTCGCAGGCGCCGGCACGGGCGGAACCCTTTCAGGGACCGGAAAGTTTTTAAAAGAACAAAATTCTGAGATTCAGGTGATAGCAGTAGAACCCTCCAATTCGCCGGTGCTTTCGGGCGGTCAGGCTGGACCTCATGGACTTCAGGGAATCGGCGCAGGATTCGTCCCTGACACGCTTGACACCCAATTGTATGATGAAGTAATTCCCGTAGGGGAAGAAGATGCCTACCGAATGGGACGGTTTTTGGCACAGCGGGAGGGAGTTCTAACCGGAATCTCTGCCGGCGCCGCGGTGTTTGCCGCCGTTCAGGTCGCCAAACGAGAGGAAAACCGAGGGAAAACCATAGTGGTTCTGCTTCCTGACCGGGGAGAGAGATATCTGTCCACACCGATGTTTCAAGGAGAGTAAGTATGAAAATTATTGATTTGATTCAAGGAGAAAAACCATGTCTGTCTTTTGAGGTATTTCCGCCCAAAACATGGGATAAGTTTGATAGCGTGCTTGAGGCGGCAACGGCGATTGCTGACTTAAAGCCGGATTTTATGAGTGTGACCTATGGCGCCGGCGGGAGTACCGCTCGCTATACCGCCGAGATTGGAGAGGCAATCCTAAAACGAGGGGTTACTCCCCTTTCCCACCTGACCTGTGTATCCGCGGACAAAGAGTCGATTGGGAAAGAACTCCAAAACCTGAAAGACAGAGGCATTGAGAACATTCTTGCATTAAGGGGCGATATTCCCGAGGGCGTTTGCAAAGAGGATTTGGAATTCCAATACTCCAGCGAACTGGTAAAAGAAATTACAGAATTTGGCGGTTTCTGTATTGGCGGTGCCTGCTATCCGGAAACCCATCCCGAAAGTCCAAACAGCCAGACTGATATTGAGATGCTCAAGCGCAAGGTGGAACAGGGATGCCGGTTTTTGACCACCCAAATGTTTTTTGATAATCATATTTTGTATAATTTTATCTATCGACTTTATCGTGCGGGAGTGGATGTTCCAATCGTTGCCGGAATCATGCCGGTTACCAATGCTGCACAAATTAAAAGAATCTGTGCGATTTCCAAGAATGCACTTCCTCAGCGGTTTATCCGGATTGTAGACCGCTTTGGCGATAACCCAAAAGCGTTGATGCAGGCGGGGATTGCTTATGCAACAGAGCAGGTGATTGATTTGTATGCCAACGGCATCAACGCAGTACATATCTATTCCATGAATAAGCCTGAGGTTGCCAAAGCGATTCGGGATAACTTGACGGAGATTGTCTGATGGGACAAGGATTGATTTACGGAAAACTGGAAGAGGCCGAACTCAAACTGAACCCAAAAGAGGTTGCGGCAAGGCTGAATACAGAAGTTGGGTTCACCAACGCGTTGGTGGAACAATGTGAAACGGAACTTCGCAGTGTATTGGACTGCCGGTATGCGGCAACATTGGTTCCGGTGTCTTTCCCCCAAGTAGATGTGGTGGAGTTGGACGGCGTTCGGGTAGAAAGCCATTCCCTTTACCGCAATCTTTTGGGGTGCACGCAGGCGTTTTTGTTTGCCGTGACCTTGGGCATGGGGACAGACCGGCTGCTGAACCGGCTTTCTTTATTATCCGGCGCGGAGTTTTTTATGACCGATGCGATTGCTTCGGCAATCGCAGAAGCGGCGTGCGATGCCGCGGAAGAAAAGATTCGGGACGGGTTTGCGACAAGACCCAGATTCAGTCCCGGTTATGGAGATTTGTCCCTTGAAGTTCAGCCGATGCTTCTTGGCAGGATACAGGGACAGAAACTTTTGGGAATTACCTTGGGGGCATCGTATTTGATGTCACCCATGAAGTCTATTACAGCGATTATGGGGGTCTATCATGAAGATAAAAGATGTGATTGAGAACAAGCGCCTCTACTTTGACGGCGGAACCGGCACGGTGCTTCAAAGTATGGGCCTTCCGGCAGGGACACCGCCGGAGGCGTGGAACTTAACTCAGCCGGAAAAGATTACCGCGCTCCATCGGGCATATCTGGATGCCGGTAGTAACATCATCAAAACCAATACCTTTGGGGTCAATCGGGATAAGTATTCCAATTACGACGAGTATATCAAAGCGGCAGTTGCCTGTGCCAAGGCGGCAACCAATGGGCGGGAAGATGCCTACATTGCCTTTGACATGGGTCCCTCCGGCAGGTTGCTCAAACCCCTGGGGGATTTGGAGTTTGAAGATGCAGTCACTTTGTTTGCCGCCAATGTCAAGGTGGCGGCATCGCTCGGAGTGGATTGTATTTTAATAGAAACCATGAACGATTCTTATGAAACCAAGGCGGCGGTTCTGGCAGCAAAGGAGAACTGTGACCTGCCGGTGTTTGTGACTAACGCCTATGATGAATCGGGGACTTTGATGACCGGCGCCGACCCTGCGGCAATGATTGCCATGCTGGAAGGTCTTGGCGTGGATGCACTTGGAATGAATTGTTCGTTTGGCCCTGATAAGATGCAAACTCTTTTGGGTGAATTTTTGAGCCGGACTTCGCTCCCTGTAATTGTCAATCCCAATGCCGGACTTCCCAAGGTGGAAAACGGTAAGACGGTGTTTGATGTTTCCGAGTCTGAATTTGCAGAAATTATGGCAGAGATGGCAAAGGAGGGCGCCGCGATTCTGGGTGGATGCTGCGGCACTACACCGGAATATATTCGCCAAACAGTGAAACGGACCGAAACGATACCCTATCAACTGCAAATGCCGGACAAACAAACGGTGGTCAGTTCCTATACCCATGCAGTTACGGTGGGGGATGACCCCATCCTGATTGGGGAGAGAATCAACCCCACCGGGAAAAAGAAACTCAAAGAGGCACTTCGTACCGGTGATGATACCTACCTGTTAAAAGAGGGGCAAAAGCAGGCAGAGGCAGGCGTGCAGATTTTAGATGTCAATGTGGGACTTCCGGAAATTGATGAAGTTGTCGTGATGGCGCGGTTGATTCCTGCGTTGCAGGCGGTGACCGATTTGCCGTTGCAGATTGATTCTGCGGATGCCAAGGTTCTGGAAACTGCGATGCGGTTGTATAACGGAAAGCCGCTCATTAACTCTGTTAACGGAAAGGCAGAGAGCATGGAGGGAATCTTTCCGCTGGTTGCCAAATACGGCGGAGCGGTGATTGCCCTTACTATGGACGAAAGCGGAATTCCACCTACCGCAGAGGGCAGAGTTGCCATTGCCGAATCTATCATTCGTCGGGCAGCAGAGTTTGGAATCGGCAAAGAGGATATCATTGTTGACCCGCTTTGCTTGACAGTGTCCTCTGATGGCGAAAGCGCCAGAGTGACACTTAAGACGGTAAGAATGCTTAAGGAGCGGGGAATCAAAACCAGTTTAGGTGTTTCCAATATTTCGTTTGGGCTTCCCAAACGAGAGAAAATCAATACTGTCTTTTTTGCTCAGGCGCTCAATCAAGGGCTGAACTGTGCAATTATGAACCCCTTTTCTCAGGGAATGATGGATGTGTATTTTGCACATCGAGCGCTCTCAGGCATAGATGCGGCGTGTCTGGATTATATCACCTATGCGGATGCGCAGGAGGAAGAACCCAAGGTGCCGATGACGGTGACAGAAAAAGACGGACTCAAAGCCGCAATTGTTGCGGGACTTTCGCAGGAGGCGGCGATGCTTGCTAAGGAGTTGCTTGCGACAAGTGAACCTCTTTCTATCATTGATGCCCAGATTATACCGGCACTCAATGAAATGGGACGCGCATTTGAAGAAAAGAGAGCCTATTTGCCGCAACTATTAATGAGTGCAGAGGCAGCAACGGCGGCGTTTGATATTATTAAGGAAGAAATGCCTGCCATTTCTGCCGATAAAAAGAAATCGGTCATCTTAGCCACCGTCAAAGGTGACATTCATGACATTGGAAAGAACATCGTCAAGGTACTTCTGGAAAGTTACGGATTTTTTGTTTATGACTTAGGCAAAGATGTCCCGCCGGAGGCCATCTGTGATAAAGTAAAGGAAACCGGATGCAGGCTGGTCGGACTCAGCGCCTTAATGACGACCACGGTTCCGGCAATGGAAGAAACGGTGAAACGACTCCATGAACAGAATCCGGATTGTTGTATTATGGTTGGTGGTGCGGTGCTGAATCAAGAGTATGCCTCGATGATTCAGGCAGATGCATATAGTCCGGATGCCATGGGTGCAGTTCGGTTTGCAGAAAAGTTTTATGGCTAAAATAAAAATTCCCCCATCAGGGGGAATTTTTTTATGCCGTTTTGCAACAATCTGCCATAATTTTTAGTTTTTGTCCCGGATAAATGGTGTCGCAGTCGAGTCGGTTCAAAGTTTTGATTGCGTCTACCGTGGTGTGATAGCGTTTTGCAATGTTCCAAAGGGTGTCGCCTTTTTGGACAAAGTACAAAACCATACAAGGATGCACGGTATCTGCTTCGGCATCGGTTTCGGTCATGCTTTCCACCAGACAAATCGAGCCGGTTTTTAAGGATTTGACCGCAAGAGAAAGGAGCAACCGCAGTTCCAGACTATCCTCGCCGCTTAGGGTATAACTTGTATGCGTTACCAAAACGCGGGCATCGCAAGCGGTATTTCCGGAAATTTCCGGAACCGAAAAACTGTGAGAAAATTCTGAAATATGCCGAAAGGCTGAAATGGGAGAAGATTCATCCCGGGTAAGATACAAAATCCAGGTCTGGACGCTACCATGGACGGTGACCTGCCCATTTTCAGCGGTAATGCGGTCAATGGTTGCATGGGAATTCAAATCGCAAACCTGACCTAACTTCGGTAGCATGGGAGGAAGTTGTGCCTGATCTTTTACGGTGAGTTCCGCGGTGTTGCTTGCCAGCAGTTGCTCCACCTGTTGCTGGGTGGTGTTGACCGCAAGATTTTCCGCTAACGAGTAAGCGTCACAAACTGCCTCAATGTCCTTGGTTTCGCTGCCGCGAAGAAGAACGCCAAGCACCAATTCAATGCCAAGGTTTCTGGATTCTCCGTCAGAATCTTCACGAATTTCATAATACATATCGTTGAGGTTATAAACGATTTCTCCGTCCATATCTTCGTGAATGCCCTCGGCGTCCAGAATTTCGGTAAAGGGAATCATATGTTCGGCAACTTGCAAAGATGTCTCCTCATCTTCACTGAGATAGAGGGTACAAACGCGAACCTGACCTTTGGCAACTGCCTTGTTTTCCATCATACAAAGTTCCAGAGGAACAGGGGTTGCAGTAATCTTTAAGATTTCGCCAATGGTGGGTTTGCCTGAGGGCATTTCCAATTGTTCCCGCAAAATAATCTGGCATTCGGTTCCCTCGTGATTGCAAATCAGGCGCAAAGGCTCCCGATTGAGGGCAATGCCGGTTTCGTTCTCCACGCCAACCGGAAGAGACAGGGTCAACGGACGGGAAACTTTAAGTTGTAATCCTAACGAACAACGCAGGTGTAGTTTGCGGCTATTGATTAAGGCAGAATCAAAACTCTCCGGTTCTGCCTGTGCAAGAATCTGCATCTGAGGTGTTGCGCCCCGGCAGTCCATGGTATGGTTGAATTCCTGTGTAGCAGATAAACTGCGGATGACGCCGGAGGTTTCTCCGTCCGGAAGATAAAGGACGGTCATCTTAACAATGCCCTGAATCATAACCTTGTCTTGTTGCACCTGTTTCTGGGTGATGGCGGCAGTTCCGCTGACCTCCAGCACCTTGCGGATGTCCGGCTTCACATCAGGAACAATCATATCACATTCCACCATGGTCTGGCTATGTTTCTGGCATACCACCTCACGGGTTTGGATTTCTTCGTGTATCAGGTTCATAGACATAAAATTACCCCATTTCTTCTCAGTATCTACTAATATATATGAAGAAATGGGGCTTGGTATTACAAATTTTCTTTCATGGTTAAGTATAAATCATAGATGTCCCGCCGTGGTTGCTTCAGTTCTTCTGCTACCTGCTTGGTCAGTTCCTTGGCGCGTAGACCCTCTTTGGCATATTTGCGAATCAATTCCTCGGCAGAGGGGAGGGCAGCAAGGTGTTGGTGCGCAATTTCTTCTGTATCTGCACCGGCAAGCAAGATTACAAATTCCCCTTTTGGTGGAGTTTCTTCATAATAATAAAAAGCGTCTTGAAGAGTGGTGCGCCGGTATTCCTCGTAGCGCTTGGTTAACTCCCGTGCCAATACCACAGAGCGATTTCCAAACACCTCAAGCATATCCTTTAAGGTTGCGCGAAGTTTGTGCGGAGCCTCATAAAAAATTAAGGTTCGGGTGTCCTCTTTTAAGGAAAGCAGATGTTCCTGACGGTTTTTCTTGTTGGTGGTCAAAAATCCTTCAAAGGCAAATCTGCCGGTGGGAAGACCCGAGGCAACCAGGGCGGTTGCAAAGGCACAGGGGCCGGGCAAAGCCTCGACGGGAATTCCCTCTTTGATGCAAAGTCGTACCAAATCCTCTCCGGGGTCAGAGATGCCCGGCATACCGGCATCGGTGACGATAGCAATAGACATTCCTTCCTGCAACTTCTCAATCAGGTAATGCCCCTTTTCCCGCTTGTTGTGTTCATAGTAACTGGTAATGGGGACTTTGATGTCAAAGTGATTCAGCAGTTTCATGCTGACGCGGGTGTCTTCAGCAGCAATCAAATCCACTGATTTCAGGCATTCCAGGGTTCTTAAGGTGATGTCCCCTAAATTCCCGATAGGGGTCGGGCATAGATAAAGTTTTCCACTCATTTGATTTCCTGCCTTTCTCGTCCGTAAATCCGGTCAATCTCCTTCGAATAAACGCCGGGCGTGCGGTATATATATAAAGGAGGGTCTAAAAATAACTTGGGTTTTCCACCGCGTACTGCTTCCAGCAGAACCATGGTGGCAGTCTTGTCAGGATAGGGATGTACAAAGCGCAGACGCTTGGGTTCCAATCCATATTGCTTGGTAAGGGTAATCAGGTCAATCAAACGTTCCGGACGATGAATCATACATAGTTTTCCGAGCGGCTCTAATATATTAGAAGAAACTCGTACCACATCTTCCAAAGTACAAAGAATTTCATGTCGTGCAAGGGTGGTCGTGTCGGTTTGATTTACCAGCCCGCCGCCGGCTTCCTTGTAGGGTGGGTTGCAAGTAATATATTGGAAAGAACTCCTGCCAAACCGTTCAATGGCGTCCTTTAAATCGCCGTTTTCTATCCGGATTTTCGCCTCTAACCCATTAAGCAACACCGAACGCTTTGCCATTTCAGCAACCTGTGGCTGAATCTCCAATCCAACCAGAGAATCCGCTTGACTTTTCTGGCTGAGCAAAAGAGGAATAATCCCGTTTCCTGTGCATAAATCCAGCACTTTGCTGCCTTTTTTTATATTCTTTGCAGCATAATCTGCAAGCAGTACTGCGTCCACGCCAAAACAAAACCAATCTGGATTTTGAATCAATTTAAGACCGTTTCGCTGCAGGTCGTCAATGCGTTCTTCAGGACGAACCAAATCAAGTTCCATAATTATCCATCCTCTCTTCTTTTTCTATAAAATAGGGTTAGATTGTGCAAAATGCACAACTGCAAAAACAAAATAATTTGAAGCGGTCAGTTTTTTGCTAAAACCCTTAAAGATTGGGAATTTTCTAACAAAAAACATCGCGCAGAAATCCCTTTGTAATCATTTTGTAACAAAAGAAAAATCATATCATTTCTAGTATAACAGATAGTTTTGTATTGCACAATAACCAAAAATGCTGACAGGATTTTCCAATTCATATAAAAACAAGAGAAAACAGCCAAAATTAAGAGCATTTTGGTTGAAAATCGCAAATAATCAAAAATTAAATTTTCTCAATCCCAAAAATAAAACTTAAACCAATTTTTAAAATTTGACGAAATAAAAAATCCGTTTTATAATGACGGTGTAGTAAAGCATACCAAAATTTTCCAATTTTTAGATTTTGGGTGAAAAATTATTACGAGGTGATTGAATGTTAAACAAACTGAGAGGAAAGATTTCCTCTTCGGCAAAGCGGAATGCGGCAATGGTTTTGGCTGCGGTTCTGCTGGTCACCACCTGTTGTAACTTTACTTATGCAACAGAAAGCGTGATTACGATTGCCGATGCAGGCGGGGAGCCGGTGCAGATTACCACCGGAGCAACCACCGTCGGAAAGATTCTTTCCAAACAGGGAATTGTTCTTCATGAAGGCGACGAACTGAACTACGCACTCACAGATACCGTCCGGGAGGACGCAGTCATCAAGATTTACCGTGCAGTAGATGTTACGGTTGCTTTTATGGGAGAAACCAAAGAATACCGGACTGCAAAAACAACGGTAGGCGGTGTTCTGCAAGAATTAGGCATCGAGATTGACGAGGGCGATAAAGTAACCCCGTCCTTGGATACTCCCGTTCGGGAGGGTTCTTCGATTCAGGTTGTTTCTTATGACAGCCACGAGGTAACCGTCCAGGAAGAGATTGCCTATACCACACAGGAAATTCTGAACAACGATTTGGCACCGGGCGAACGCAAGGTGCTCCAAGCAGGACAAAAGGGCGTCATTGAATATGTGTACAACATTGATTATAAAAATGGCGTTGAGATTTCCAGAACATTGATTCGGCAGAATAAATTGTCTGACCCCATTGAGGAAATCGTAGAGTACTGTCCGGAAAGTGTTTGGGAACTCGGCGTTGTGCCTGCAACCCGTCCCACCAACTATACCAGGGTGGAAACCTTTACGGCAACCGCGTATGATGCGTCCCCTGCGGACAACGGTATCTGGGCGGGTAAAACCTCTACAGGTATGCCTTTGGTGTACGGCGTCATTGCAGTTGACCCCAGAGTGATTCCTTATGGAACCAAGATGTACATTGAGTCGGTTGACGGCAAGTACAAATATGGTTATGCGATTGCCGGCGACTGCGGCGGTGCGATTAAGGGAAAGAAGGTAGACTTGTTCTTCCCCAGCAGAAGCACCTGTTATCAGTTTGGCAGACGCGCTGTCAACATTTATTTCTTAGACTAAGAGAAAGCCTGTGAAACCGTTGTTTCACAGGCTTTTTGTATACTTCGCATAAGAAGCGTTGTCATATTTCTGAAAAAAAGCAGCAAATTTTTTGCAAAAAAAGATTGACAATGGAGGAAAAAGGTGATATACTAAGCAAGTCGCTCCGCTGAGGGGGAGTCAAGAAAAAGTTTTTTAAAAAAGTTTAAAAAAGTTCTTGACAAAGAGGAAATAGCGTGATATAATAATCAGGCTGTCCCACTTTTAGGGGAGGCGAAAATCGCAACACTGGTTGCGACGTGATGTTTGAAAAGTAAACAGTGAAGAAGCGGTAATAAGAAACATTTAAAATGTTCTATTACGACAATTGCACAAGGTATAACCTTGTCAATTCCAAAAAAGTTTTAGCGAACTTTACAAAACGTTAGTATTCGAATAAGAGCTAACAAACCTTGATTAGTATATTTAACCTTTAAGGTTTAATATAACAATTTTATCGAGAGTTTGATCCTGGCTCAGGACGAACGCTGGCGGCGTGCCTAACACATGCAAGTCGAGCGAGAATCTTATAACAGATTCCTTCGGGATGAAGATATAAGAGGAAAGCGGCGGACGGGTGAGTAACGCGTGAGTAACCTGCCTTTAGGAGGGGGACAACAGCTGGAAACGGCTGCTAATACCGCATGACATTAAAGTCGGAGGCCAAGCGGTCTTAGGAAGACAAACTGGTAAGACAACTCCTTGGCTCACAGAACGACATGGCTACGATCCGACTTTGAAGATATAAGAGGAAAGCGGCGGACGGGTGAGTAACGCGTGAGTAACCTGCCTTCAGGAGGGGGACAACAGCTGGAAACGGCTGCTAATACCGCATGACATTACAGAATCGCATGGTTTTGTAATCAAAGATTTATCGCCTGAAGATGGACTCGCGTCTGATTAGCTAGTTGGTGGGGTAACGGCTCACCAAGGCGACGATCAGTAGCCGAACTGAGAGGTTGATCGGCCACATTGGGACTGAGACACGGCCCAGACTCCTACGGGAGGCAGCAGTGGGGGATATTGCGCAATGGGGGCAACCCTGACGCAGCAACGCCGCGTGAAGGAAGAAGGTTTTCGGA
>JAZQFW010000002.1:0-185717 GCA_045539735.1 Ructibacterium sp.
CAGCGGAGCGACTTGCTTAGTATATCACCTTTTTCCTCCATTGTCAATCTTTTTTTGCACAAAATTTCGCACAAAACATAAGGGTTTTTCCCGCGAAAATTTTACACTTTGTGCTGTTTTTGCTAAAAAAACACCAAAGCCGGCTAAAAAGCCGGCTTTGGATGAGTTTCTACTAATAATTATACTGCGCTTTCATCGGTGGAATCCTGAGACGGAGTCTCTATCACTTCGCCATACGCCGGGCAGACATCGATGTTGTTATACCGAGCCATACCGGTTCCGGCGGGAACCAATTTACCGATAATAACATTTTCCTTAAGGCCAACCAGCGGATCCTTCTTGCTCTTAATCGCAGCATCGGTCAGAACACGAGTGGTCTCCTGGAAGGATGCAGCAGACAGGAAAGAATCGGTTGCAAGTGCAGCCTTGGTAATACCCATCAATACGTCGGATGCCTGAGCAGGTGTTTTACCCTCCTCTATCATCTTCTGATTGATTTCTTCAAGGTCATACATGCTAATCAAGGAACCGGTCAGCAAATCTGTGTCACCGGCATCTTCAATCTTAACCTTATGCATCATTTGGCGTACGATAACCTCAATATGTTTATCGTTGATATCAACACCTTGCAGACGGTATACACGCTGTACTTCCTGAATGAAGTAGTTTTGCACCGCGGTAGAACCCATGATTTCCAGAATGTCGTGGGGGTTGATAGAACCCTCGGTCAAAGGATCGCCCGCCTGAATCTCCTGTTCGTCACGAACCTTGATTCTGGAACCAAAGGGAATCAGATATTCTGCCGATTCACCGGTTTCTTCATTCATAACGGTTACTTCACGCTTGTTATTGATTTCGGTAATCCGAACTTTACCGCCGATTTCACTGACAATCGCAACGCCCTTGGGCTTTCTTGCCTCGAACAATTCCTCAACACGGGGGAGACCCTGGGTAATATCGTCACCTGCGACACCGCCGGCGTGGAAGGTTCTCATGGTCAACTGGGTACCGGGCTCACCGATAGACTGAGCCGCAATGATACCTACAGTTTCACCCACGTCAACAGGTCTTCCGGATGCCAGGTTGTGACCATAACATTTTGCACAGACACCGACCTTGCTGCGGCATTTCACAACGGAACGAATCTTAACCTGCTCAATGCCGGCATCCACAATCTGTTTTGCCTGCTCTGCAGTAATCATTTCGTTCTCCGGAACAATAATCGCACCGGTTTTGGGATGAATAATATTTTCGGTTACGGTTCTACCCTCCAGACGGTCAATCAACGGTTCGATAACCTCATTACCGTCACGGATGTCAGCCACAATAATACCATCGCGGGTTCCGCAGTCTTCCTCACGGACAATCACTTCCTGAGATACGTCGACCAAACGACGGGTAAGGTAACCGGAGTCCGCTGTACGAAGCGCGGTATCGGTCAAACCTTTACGCGCACCGTGCGTGGAAATGAAGTACTCAAGCACATTAAGACCCTCACGGAAGTTGGAACGAATCGGAATTTCGATGGTTCTACCGGAGGTATCCGCCATCAAACCACGCATTGCCGCCAACTGACGAATCTGGTTCACGCTACCACGGGCACCGGAGTTCGCCATCATATAGATAGGATTGAGTTGGCTCAGGTTCGCCATCAGCGCATCGGTCACCTTGTTGGAGGTTTCCGACCAGATGTTGATGACATGGCGATAACGCTCTTCATCGGTCAAAAGACCGCGGCGGTATTTCTTCATGACCTGTTCAATCCGCTCTTCTGCCTCAGCAAGATACTGTTTCTTTGCTTCCGGCACCTGCATATCGTCCACGCAGACGGTGATTGCACCGATGGTGGAGTACTTATAACCCATTGCCTTGATGTCATCCAGCAGGGTTGCGGTTTCGGTAATGCCATGAACCTTAATACAAGCATCAATAATCTTACCCAGCAATTTTTTATCAACACCGGGTTCCACCGTTTCCTTATTTTCTGCTTTGGACTTCGGAGTACGCAGAACATTGTCGCCGATTTCCAAATCCAGTTCGTGCTCGGGGTCATTTCTGTCAATGAATCCCAAGTCCTGAGGAATCTTGGAGTTGAAAATCAAACGGCCAACCGTCGCATCAATCATGCCGGTTTTTTCTTCACCGTTGATGTTGCGGGTCACCCGTACCCGAATGGGTGCGTGCAGACCGACAGCATCATTGTTATATGCAAGCACTGCCTCATCATAAGAAGAGAACACCTTGCCAGTACCAAGTTCGGTATCGTCTTTTAAGGTCAGATAGTAACTACCAAGTACCATATCCTGAGTAGGAACGGTAACAGGTTTACCATCCTGAGGTTTAATCAGGTTATTGGCAGAGAGCATCAGGAACCGAGCCTCTGCCTGCGCCTCTGCTGACAAGGGCAGATGCACTGCCATCTGGTCACCGTCAAAGTCCGCATTGAATGCGGTACATACCAACGGATGGAGTTTGAGCGCTTTACCGTCAACCAGAACCGGCTCAAACGCCTGAATACCAAGTCTATGCAGGGTTGGTGCACGGTTGAGGAGCACCGGATGTTCGGAAATTACATCCTCTAATACGTCCCAAACTTCCGGACGCACACGCTCTACCATCCGCTTTGCGGATTTGATGTTGTGTGCCAGACCGTCTGCCACCAGTTTCTTCATTACAAAAGGTTTAAAGAGTTCCAGCGCCATCTTTTTGGGAAGACCGCACTGATAAATCTTCAGTTCGGGGCCAACAACGATAACCGAACGGCCGGAATAGTCAACACGCTTACCAAGCAGATTCTGACGGAACCGACCCTGCTTACCCTTGAGCATATCGGACAAGGATTTAAGAGGTCTGTTGCCGGGGCCGGTAACAGGACGCCCACGACGACCATTGTCAATCAAAGCATCCACTGCTTCCTGGAGCATTCTCTTTTCGTTTCTTACAATGATTTCGGGCGCACCCAAATCAAGCAATCTCTTCAACCGGTTGTTACGGTTGATAACCCGACGATACAAATCGTTCAGGTCAGAGGTTGCAAAACGACCACCGTCCAACTGTACCATGGGGCGGATTTCCGGCGGAATAACCGGAATGACCGTCATAATCATCCACTCGGGTTTGTTGCCGGATTTGCGGAATGCCTCAACAACCTCCAGACGGCGGACGGTACGAATCTTCTTCTGACCCTTTGCACCCTCCAGTTCCGCTTTGAGTTCCTGATACAGGCTTTCCAAATCAATATCACGGAGCATTTCTAAAATGGCTTCCGCACCCATACCGGCACGAAACATATCTCCGTATTTTTCATAATTTTCCCGATACTCTTTCTCGGAGAGAATCTGGTTCTTCATCAAACCGGTACGACCCGGGTCAATGACTACATATGCCGCAAAATAGAGAACTTTTTCCAATGCACGAGGGGACATGTCCAGAATCAAGCCCATACGGCTGGGAATTCCCTTGAAGTACCAGATATGAGATACCGGAACTGCAAGTTCAATGTGCCCCATTCTCTCACGGCGAACCTTGGAACGGGTAACCTCAACACCGCATCGGTCACAGACAACGCCCTTATAGCGGACTCTCTTATACTTGCCGCAGTGACACTCCCAATCCTTTTGCGGACCAAAAATGCGTTCGCAGAACAGACCGTCCTTTTCCGGTTTTAGGGTTCTATAGTTAATAGTCTCCGGTTTTTTTACCTCGCCTCTGGACCATTCTCTGATTTTCTCAGGTGAAGCAAGTCCGATTTGAATCGCTTCAAAATTTTGATATTCACTCATAACGACCAAGCCTTTCCAACTCACAAATTTCTGCTGCCGCCTGCGGTGAGTTTCACAGGCAGCGGGGATATTCTAATCTTAGAATATCATGTCGTCATCATCAAAATCTTCCTCTTCCGCCATCAGGTCAAGGGACTCTACGTCGTCGGAATCCAGATAATCGCCGTCAAAACTTTCTTCTTTTTCGCCAAGGAGTTCTGCAAAATCATCCTCGTCATCCTCATCATTGAGAATATCGGAGACTTCATCCAGAATATCATCCTCATCGTCAAAGTCATCTTTGTCGGGTTCTAAGAATTCCTCTTCCTCCATACCCGCGATGTTAACCGGCAAATCCTCCGGCTCATCGTCCACGGATTCACGAAGCACAATTTCGTTATCGTCTTTATCCAGAACCTTGATATCCAGAGCCAAACTCTGCAGTTCTTTTACCAGAACCTTAAAGGATTCCGGAACACCGGGTTCAGGAACATTATCACCTTTTACGATGGACTCGTACGTCTTAACTCTACCTACGATATCATCGGATTTCACAGTCAGGATTTCCTGTAAGGTATATGCTGCACCATACGCTTCCAGTGCCCAAACCTCCATCTCACCGAAACGCTGTCCGCCGAACTGGGCTTTACCACCCAAAGGCTGCTGCGTTACCAGAGAATAAGGACCAGTGGAACGGGCATGAATCTTGTCATCAACCAGATGGGCAAGTTTCAAATAATGCATATAACCAACGGTAACAGGATTGTCAAATGGTTCACCGGTACGGCCATCGTAAAGGATGCTCTTACCGGTACGGTCATACCCTGCCTGTTCCAATGCATCCATGATATCTTCCTCGTTGGCACCATCAAAGACCGGAGTCGCAATCTTCCAGCCAAGTGCCTTTGCCGCATAGCCAAGGTGAACCTCAAGCACCTGTCCAATGTTCATACGAGACGGTACGCCCAGAGGATTCAACACAATCTGCAGCGGAGTTCCATCCGGCAGGAAGGGCATATCTTCTTCCGGCAGAATGCGGGAGATAACGCCCTTATTACCATGACGGCCTGCCATTTTATCACCCACAGAGATTTTTCTCTTTTGTGCGATGTAGCAACGAACCACCTGATTCACACCCGGGGGAAGTTCATCGCCGTTGGCACGGGTAAATACTTTAACATCAACGATAATACCATATTCACCGTGGGGAACGCGCAGAGAGGTGTCACGGACTTCTCTTGCTTTTTCACCAAAGATAGCACGGAGCAAACGTTCTTCTGCGGTCAGTTCGGTTTCGCCCTTGGGAGTAACCTTACCAACCAGAATGTCGCCGCTGCCAACCTCGGCACCCACGCGGATGATACCACGCTCGTCCAGATCGCGCAGAGCATCTTCACCCACATTGGGAATGTCTCTGGTAATCTCTTCCGGACCGAGTTTGGTATCTCTTGCTTCTACTTCATATTCTTCAATATGAATAGAAGTAAAGATATCTTCTTTGACCAGTTTTTCATTGATTAAGATAGCATCCTCGTAGTTATAGCCTTCCCAGGTCATAAATCCAATCAGGATGTTACGGCCGAGACCGATTTCACCGTCCTTGGTGGAAGGACCATCGGCAATAATCTCGCCTTTTTCTACCTTGTCACCCTGATTTACAATGGGACGCTGGTTGATACAGGTTCCCTGGTTGGAACGGGTGAACTTAATTAACTTGTAACTGTCAAGTTCATGATTCTCATTGCGAATCACAATCTCATCTGCAGAAACTTTTTCAACCACACCGGCTTCCTTGGCAAGGATACAAACACCGGAGTCGCGTGCTGCTTTGTATTCCATACCGGTACCGACAATCGGAGATTCCGGCATCAAAAGCGGAACTGCCTGACGCTGCATGTTAGAGCCCATCAGGGCACGGTTTGCGTCATCGTTTTCCAGGAAGGGAATCATTGCAGTTGCAATGGAGATAACCTGTCTGGGAGATACGTCCATGTAATCAACCCGCTCCGGTGCAACTTCAAGGAATTCATCCTTAAATCTGGTGACAATCTTTTTGTTGACAAAGCGACCTTCCTCATCCAAAGGCTCGGTTGCCTGTGCAACATAGAAACCATCCTCGGTGTCCGCGGTCATATATTCCACTTCCTCAGTCACCACGCCGGTTGCTTTATCCACGCGGCGGTAGGGGGTTTCAATGAATCCGTATTCATTCACCTTTGCAAATCCACTCAGAGAGTTAATCAAACCGATGTTCGGACCTTCCGGCGTCTCGATGGGACACATACGGCCATAGTGAGAATGGTGTACGTCACGCACTTCAAAGCCGGCACGTTCACGGGACAGACCGCCCGGGCCGAGGGCAGAAAGTCTTCTCTTGTGCGTCAACTCACCCAAGGGGTTAATCTGGTCCATAAACTGGGACAACTGAGAAGAACAGAAGAATTCTTTAATCGCAGAAGTCACCGGACGAATGTTAATCAGGGTCTGGGGAGTAATGACATCCAAATCCTGAATGGTCATACGCTCACGAACCACACGTTCCATACGGGAAAGACCGATACGGAACTGGTTTTGCAAAAGTTCGCCTACGCTGCGCAGACGACGATTGCCCAGATGGTCAATATCATCCACGCATCCAACGCCAAACGCCAGATTGCCGATATAGGAAATCGATGCCATGATATCGTCAATCAAAATGTGACGAGGAATCAATTCATCCTTTCTGTCACGGAGCGCCTGTTTGAATTCCTCAGAATTCACATCGGGATACTGCTCAAGCATCTCATGAAGAACCACGCCGCGTACAGTTTCGGTGATTCCATATTCACGGGGATTGTATTCTACATAATTCTTAAGATCAACCATACCGTTGGAAATCACCTTGGTGCATGCGCCATCAATATCCAGAACAATGGCATTCACCTCTGCCTTTTCCAGCGCAGATGCAATTTCCTTCGTAATCACTTCACCCTCGGTGACAATGACTTCACCGGTTGCAGGGTCTGCTATGGTCTCGCCGGAAACAAAACCGGTTACTCTGTTCTTAAGCGCCAGTTTCTTGTTAAACTTATAACGGCCAACCTTTGCAAGGTCATACCGCTTGGGGTCAAAGAACAGATTGGTCAACAAAGATTGTGCGCTGTCTACCGTAGGCGGTTCACCCGGACGGAGTTTTCTGTAAACTTCCAAAAGTCCTTCTTCCTGCGTTGTGGTGGTATCTTTTTCCATGGTGGCAAGGAGCCGTGCATCTTCCCCGAAAAATTCGGTAATCTGAGCATCGGTTCCAAGACCAAGGGCACGAATCAACACCGTAACCGGAATCTTTCTGTTACGGTCGATACGCACATAGAAAATATCATTACTGTCGGTTTCGTATTCCAGCCACGCACCGCGGTTGGGAATCACCTGAGAGAAAAAGAGTTTTTTACCAATCTTATCAAATTCCTCAGAATAGTATACGCTTGGTGCTCTCACCAACTGAGAAACGATAACACGCTCCGCACCGTTGATGATAAAGGTACCAGCCGGAGTCATCAAGGGGAAGTCACCCATGAAGATTTCCTGTTCCTTTACCTCGCCGGTCTCTTTGTTAATCAGGCGAACCTTAACACGCAGAGGCGCTGCATACGTTGCATCCCGTTCCTTACATTCCTCGATATCATATTTGGGGGTATCCTCCAAGCGATAGTCGATGAACTCCAGAATCAGATTTCCGGTATAGTCCGTAATGGGAGAAACGTCATGGAAAACTTCTTTCAGCCCTTCTTCCAAAAACCAGTCGTAAGAGTTCTTTTGAATCTCAATCAGGTTCGGCATCTCCAAAACCTCATTGATTTTACCGTAACTCATACGTGTGTTTTTGCCTAGTTTCACAGGATGTACCATAAAACCGCTCACCTCTTAAAATTTTATTGAAACCCTGGAAAACTCCCGGGTAATTTGTATCAAAGATTCTCTCTGCGCCTTGAGAAAGCGCAAAATGCCCCTACCCAGACACCCTCTTTTTTGGAAGAATTTGTGCAGGGAAAAAGGTCTTGCTAAATTGCAGAATCTGTGTTATACTACTCTTTGAAACATAGCGTTTCAAAGAAAATGCGTAAAATATCGCATAATAAACAGATAAGTATTATATCATGGAATATAGAGGTTGTCAAGGGATTTTTGTCCTAAAATTGGCATCTTTTCTTTGGAAATTTAGACGAAATGTACGGAAAGGAGCACAACCATGATAATAAATAGGAAGAAACACAATTTCATACGACGATTCGCGGCAGCATTTCTGGTGCTTTTTATTTTTTCTGCCGCAAGTTCAGTATACGCCGATGTACTGGGAACTCAATCTTCCGCACGGAGCACACGCTTTGCACAAGGGACGGTGTTTCACACCAACACCTTTGACGATGCCACGGTAGGTCAGCAGACAGAACATTACATTGAATATACGCCCAACCCTGATGTCACACCGATTCTTACCAACGGTGCCTCGGTGTACGGAAAGCGAACTCTAAAGCAAGCCAACTCCTACCTGACCGACCACGGATTGTATACCGCCATGGGTGTAAACGCCGACTTCTTTTCGTTCCAAACCGGGGTCCCCATGAGCAATGTCATCATTGACGGACGAGTCATCTCTAAAGATGCGGAAACTCTGCCGGCGGTCGGATTCTACGAGGACGGCTCCGCCTTTATGGGAACTCTGCCCATCAAGACCACTATGACCACCTCTTCCGGCACAGAAGAAATTGAGTGTATCAATAAATATCGCCAACCCTATGCCCTCTATTTATATACAGAGGATTTTGGCAACCAGACCTATGCCCCCGGTAATGGCATCAACGTGGTACTGAAATCGGTAAGCGAAGATATCACCTTGGGCAGCAAGGTCACCGCAGTTGTTGAAAGCATTGACGAATATGACGGCTCGGTAGCAATTCCTGAGGGAAAATGGATTTTGAGCGTGTCTGCCGATGCAGAACAATCCTTGAAAGATCGCTTGAATATTCTGAAAATCGGAAGCAAAGTCACCTTTGCCACCACTGAAACCGGCAACGATTCCCGTTGGAAGAAAGCCGTCTATGCCTTGGGTGCATTGGGCGGAAAACTGATTACCAATGGCGAACCTGACTTTGAGGACGATTCCGCGGCACCTCGTACCGCAATCGGCATCAAAAAGGACGGAACGATTCTCTTTTACACCATTGACGGCAGACAGACCGGTTACAGTTATGGTGCCAGAAAGGAAACACTGGCAAAGCGGTTATTAGAACTTGGATGTGTGGAGGCAATCAACTTAGATGGCGGCGGTTCTACCGCCGTGGGCGGAACCATTCCCGGAACCTTTGACTTCAAGGTGTTGAACTCTCCCTCGGACGGTGCATTGCGCAGTTGTGCCAACTTCTTCTTTTTAAAGAAGAACAACAAGCCCAGCGGCGTTCCGTATGTGCTCAACATTTCCAACTGGGGAACTCCTGTGCTTTCGGGTTCTTCCATCCAATTATCCGAAGAGGCGTATGACTCCGCCTACGGTCCTGCCAAACTTACCGACGAAGTTACCTACACCTTAAAAGAAGACGCCAAAACACCCTCACCGGACGGAAAGAAAACCGAGGTCACCAAAGATGGCAAGGTGACGGTGCGAGGAAACGGTGATGTATTTATCACCGCCAAAAGCGGAAAATTCTCTGCCGAAACCATGCTTCGGGCGGTTGCAACCCCCGGAGATATTAAAATTTACGACTCCGGTACCGGAAAAGAAATTAACGAACTGACCATGGAGAAAGGCGAATCCATTTCCTTAACCGCCGCTGCCTACTGGTACGGCGAAAAAATGGTGGTGGATGACGGAAGTTTTACCTGGCGGGTGGTCAGCGACGATTCTGCCATCGGTGAAATCGATCACAAGGGGAACTTTACTGCCTCTCAAAATGCCGGTGCCACCGGTGTGATTGGGGTGAATGCCGGACTTCGCACCTACGAAATTCCGGTTGCCATTCCAAAAGATGAAGTTGCTCCTACGCCCACTGTTTTTCCGGCGATTGACGGAAAACTCTTCCGCGACCGGCTGAGTGCCACTATTACCTCAGAAAACGGCGAGATCGAAACAGTGAAACTCTATATTGATGGAACCCCTGTTGCCACAGACTTTGAACAGGGAACAGGAAAACTCAACTATACCTTTGCCGACGGCTTTGCCTCCTCGTATCACCGCATTACCCTGACGGTTACTGATGTCACAGGTGCCAGTGCCCTTTCCGTCTACAATTACGGTGACCTCAAAGGAAGCAGAATCTTCCCCGATACCCGCGCCCATTGGGCAAGAGATTATATTGCCTATCTGGCAGACCAAAAGGTGGTCAACGGCAGTGACGACGGTAACTTCCACCCCAACGACAGCATGACCCGCACCGAGTTTGCCATTATGCTTTGCAACTATCTTGGCATTGACCCTCAATCCTATGAAAGTACCGAACTCCCCTTTACTGATGCCGGTGACATTCCCTGGTGGGCAATGAATTATGTAAAGGCAATCTACAATCTTGGCATCATGCAAGGGCAGTTAACCGACTACGGCGTTGCCTTTAATCCAAACGCCAACATTCAGCGTATGGAATACGCCATTTCCATTGAGCGTCTGCTTCCGAAAGGGCTTGCCAAAGCACCCATTACCGCGGTTGATGAGGCAGAGATTCCCTATTGGGGCAAGGAAAGTTTGAAGATGGCAACCGCACAGGGAATCCTGAACGGCTATCCGGACGGAACTCTGCGCCCAACCCAAAGCGTTACCCGTGCCGAGGCGGTGAAGATTCTTTACTCCGTCTTTGGAGCAGGAAAATAAGTAAAAAAATGACCGAACAATGTTCGGTCATTTTTCTTTTATAGTTCTGCAAATTCCCGATAGGCGTAATACTTAAAGTCCTCCGGAATGATATGGGGCGTAAAGGGATAGAGTTTGATATCTTTTTGTCCTTTGGTATGCACATAAGGGGAATACACATATGGGGGCAAACAAGTCGGATCAATCAATCCCAAACAAAACGAAGTGGGAACTTCCAACAAAGACACCATATTATTGATATCAAAATAACTTAGGGTATCCATAACCAAGTCGGTATGTTGAGGATATGCCAAGAGAAAGTCTTTGGTAATTTTAAACACGCCACTACCATCTTCTACCCTTTGCTCCAGACAAGCAAAACTGGGAACAATGGGATAGCACTTTTGCACCTTGCCACTGAGTGCCGCCGCCACAATGGCGAGAGCACCACCCTGGCTTGCACCGTAAGCCACAATCCTTTCCGCATCCACTTCGGGAAGTGTAGCAATCACATCTACCGCCCGCACCGCGTCCAAATACATATTCTTCATGGCAAAACTATTCTTATCGGTAACATCCCGTGCCATAATCCCGCCACGGAAATTCCATGTCTTATACTCAGCCCTGTCTACTGTGGTTCCCCCTTGGGTTCTTACATCAATCGCAAAGCAACAAACGCCGGTTGCGACAACATCAGGATACACATCTTTCCAACCGCCGCCACCATGGAAGTAGGCAACACAAGGAAGTTTTTCTCCCTCATGCCCGACCGGAACGGAATACCACGCCTTAACGATTGTCTTATCATGGGTATTAAAGGCAATCTCATAGGTGGTAAAGGCTTTCTCATATGGCATATCCAATTTGGTTTTTTCATACTCAATAGGTACCGCCCGAAGTTTTTCCACCTCTGTCTGCCAAAATGTTTCAAAATCATCCTTTTTAGTCTGTGGAATCACAGACTTTTTTAGCTCCTCTTCTTTTCTCTGTGCGTAAGTCATCAAAGTTCCCTCCTTAATATAATTTGGTATATTCAAACTCAGGGTCAACGCCCATTTTCTTCATAACTTCTTGTTTCCTCTTTTCCACTTCCTCGTCCATGGCTTCAAAATACTGATTGCCCTCGGTATCAATATCCACAATAAAGGGTCCAATATCATTGAGTTTGAAGAACCACGCCGCTTCAATGGAACCTAATTCATCAAAGAGGTGGACATCCTGTACCTCAATAGAATCTACCCACAGATTGGGGCTGACCGATTGGGGAGAAACATGGACACACTTTTTCTTCTTCATCATCTCGGCAGTTTCTTTTCCCATGGTAGTTTTACCCACAATCATTTTAAGATTCCATTGATCCACACTTTTGGCGCCCCATTTTTCAAAACGGATGCTGGAGGTTGGCATAAAGGACACCAATCTCCATTTTCCATCTTCTTTGACCACAATCGGGCCGTTGTGAATCAGGATATTTCTATTCGGCTCATCAAAGGGCAGGGTATGTCCCTCATCAAATATGTATTTTTGCAATCTGGAACGACAGGTAAATGCCTCACCGCTGATATAGACCGTGTCACCAACTTTCAAACTGCAAACATCCTCGTCTGTAAGCGGCGCTTTTAAATGTACTTCTGCCATTATGATTACCTCCCTCCAAACCAGTTCGGGCTTTTCATCACCGTCACGGTTCCGTCCTCTGAAATTTTTGTGGTTGCTCTACGGGCGACCATACAGTTACTGCTGGTTGCAACAGCAATTCCGGCAATATGAGTAAAGGCATATTCAATATTGACATCCAGCACCGAAGTTTCCCCACCGGCACCCATAATACCGATTCCCAATCCATTGAGCGCATCTTTGAGTTCTTCTTCCAAATCTCCAAACATTTTGTCAGGGTGCTTAGAACCAACTGTTCTCAAACACGCCGCCTCTTTGGCTAGGTTTGCCGCAACATTAGCAGTTCCGCCGATGCCAATACCCAATACCGACGGCGGACAAATCGCACCTGCCCGCGATGATGCAATAAAACTCTCAACCACAAATTTTTTGATTCCGGCAACGCCATCTGCAAAGGCAACCCCCCGATGACGGGTTCCTCCAAAACATTCGCTGCCGCCGCCTTTTGCAACATAGGTGACTTCCAAATCTTTTCCCTCTACAAACTGATAAGTAAAGTGCGGAATATTCATTCCAATATTATTCCCCGGGTCAAAACCGGTAAGCGGATGCTTCATGGTAGCACGAAGATATCCCAGTTTGGTGGCTTTGGCAACCGCCCTGCGTGCCGCTTCTTCCAACGCCATCACGCCGCCCTCTAACTGACACTCGTTTCCTATTTTAAAGTAGAACAAAGGCCATCCAGTATCCACACAAAGGGGGTTCTCTCTCTTGGCAGAAAGTTCCATACTATCAAGGGTACGAATCAACCCCTCTTTCGCTCCGGGTTTGGTTTCCTTTGCAATCGCCAGATGGAAGGCTTCCTTGACGTCATCTGAAATCACAGTTGCGCCTTTCTTTACCGTTTCAAATAAGACCTCTTCGTAAATTTCTGTTTTTATCATAGTTCTACCTCCAAATTTGCAAGCGGTGTATGCATCTGGCAACCATATACATCTGTATCGTGTACACTTCCGCTAACGCAATCCCTTGGAAATGTAATTTTAATGGAATCCACAATTTCATAGGCAATGATTTCCACCTCGTTTGCATCAACCCCATACGCTTTTGCAATTTGCTCTTTGGTCAACACATGATACACTTTTTGCATATCCTCACGATTATGAAATATCATATCAAAGGTAATAAACAGAGGGCCTGCATTCTTACTACGAAGTATTTTTGCAATCTCTATCAGTTTCATCTTCCTACCTCCTCCATTTGTATCTTGACGGTTTCAGCCAAAGAATCCACTTTGGCAAGATGGAATACGCTGAATTCATATACCGCACCTACATGAATATCCGACGGCGAGAACGGAAACGCCACATTCCCCGCCGTGGACTTTCTTCCTTCATAGTCACAATGGAGCATACGGGAACGGGCAAGGGAGCAGATGGAATCTGCGATTGCTTGCGTGCGTCCCACCACATCCAGAACCACGCAGAAATCCGACTCCTTCCCGCCGTAGGTTCTAAATTGCAATTGATAATCATTCTTCGGCACAGGGCTGTTTACCTCTACAAACTGTCGGACTGTTTTTTCGATCATAGCAAAGTTTTCAATGGTGAGCGGGTCATAGATACCGCCTACACAAATGGTTCGATAGCCTACGCAACGAACACCCTCTAACTTCAAAGTCGGTTCCTTAGATGGCGTAAAGACAGAACCGCTGACCCGTACCGTACGGTCATCAATCTGCGTGTAGGTTGTCTTTCTTAAATCCACGGTGCCGTCCGGTTCATAAATCATATAGGGGTTGGTTTGTTCATACATGGTATGTGCCGCAACCCTTGCCACCGTACACCGCCGTTCAGGATTTGCGGGACGGAGTTCAAAATACTCTTTTTCAATATATCCCTGCATCACATCGGCAGCAGCAACCGGTTCGCTGCACATGGCACCGCATTCCATAATCTTTGCCATATGAAAGGCAAGTCCCAAATCATAACCTTCATAGATACAAGGAGATGCATATATCGCTGTATCGCAGGCACGTCCGCAGACAATGACATCTGCTCCCTCTTTGAGCAGTGTTACAATAGGTTCGGTGCCAATCTGGCTGACAATGCGGCAACTTTCCTCCACTGCCTGCTTGGAAAGAGGAAACTGATTCGACATGTTGAGGATTTTTCCGCTTTCCAGTTTTTCCATGACATAGTCTTTGGTGACATCGGTATAGACAATGCCCATCTTAAAACTCAAGGCGTCCTCCTTGGCAATTTCCCGAATGATCGAGAGAAGCCAATCGGTATGCGCCTGGCTTCCTGCTCCGCCGGCCGTGCCAATGATAAAGGGTGCCTTTTGCTCCAATGCTTTAGGAAGTGCCAAACGCAAATCCCGCTTAACCGCATCACGATTGGTAAAGGATTCCCCGCTTCCCAAATAATAGGGTCCCGGATCGGTGGAACCTGCATCTACGCCCACGTAATCCACATGTTCCGAAAACGCCTGATTCAGCGCCTCCTCGCTATATCCATATCCCAACAATCCGTTGAGTGCTACTATTTTCATCTCTTTTCAACCTCCTCTTTCGTTAATTGTAGCACACAAACACTGATTGTATATTGCAGTTTTTCTTTTTAATATTGCATTTTGTAACCAAATGTGATAGAATCTTTTTAGAGGTGGTTGGATGGATATTACCAAATTCTTTTTAAATTATTACCAGACTGCAGATGCAGGAATGCACGTTCAAAAAGTGGAAACGCCGGTTGCCGCAACCAAACCCCACACCCACGCCTATTTTCAGATTTATTATATTCTCAAAGGGAGTTTGACCCACTATGTGGAAGATGTCAGTTCCCGCCTGTCCAAGGGGGATATGTTTATCGTCCCGCCAGAACGAATCCATTATATCCATGAGGAAACGAGTGCCGTTTTTTACTCCTTTTCCTTTATGCCGGACAGTCTGCCTGAAGACCGATTGGTCAAAAACTTTCTCTATTCCCTTTCTTCCGAAACAATAAGACCTAAAATCACCGTTCCCTCAGATGACTTAATCTTTGTAGAAGGTATTATGGAACAAATTTATCGGGAATTTGTCGGGAAAAAGTTAGGCTATCAGGAATTGCTGCGTTCGTATGCCATGATTCTCCTTGCCAGATTTGCCCGAAGTTATTTTGAGCAAAATCCTAAACCCCTGATCCCTGCCATTGAGAACTATCGGGAATTTGTGATGCAATGCGTACAATATATCAACCTGAATTTTGCAGAAGATATTTCACTGGAGCAAATGGCACGGCATTCTGCCATGTCAAAAAGCCATTTTTGCAAATTGTTTTTGGAGCTCACCGGGCATTCTTTTCATAAATACCTGAACCTTTGCCGGATTCAGCAAGGTGCCAAATATATCAAAGAGGGATATAAAATCACCGGCATCTACGGTCTTTGCGGCTACAATGACTTTACCACATTTTATCGCAATTTCAAATCCATTATGGGGGTTTCCCCTAGTGAATATAAGCAGGCAATACAAAAGGGTTGAAGAATGTTCAACCCTTTTCTTTTATAGCATCTTCTTTAATCTTTCGTTGATTTCCAGCAAAAATTCTTCGGTGTCCACCTTTTTCTTATTCGGCAGGGTGGAAAGCAGAGCCAAATCGCCGGTCATTACACCCTCTTCGATGGTTTGAATCGTTGCTTGCTCCAGTTTATCGGCAAAGATGCAAAGTTCTGGAGTATTATCCATCTCGCCGCGCTTGCGCAGTGCCCCTGTCCATGCAAACAAGGTTGCCACGCTATTGGTAGAGGTCTTTTCTCCTTTTAAATGCTTGTAGTAGTGACGCTGCACGGTGCCGTGCGCTGCCTCATACTCATACACACCGTCCGGAGATACCAGAACCGAGGTCATCATCGCAAGGCTTCCGTAGGCAGTTGCTACCATGTCACTCATAACATCGCCGTCATAGTTTTTGCACGCCCAGATATAGCCGCCCTCGGAGCGAATCACGCGGGCAACGGCGTCATCAATCAAGGTGTAAAAATACTCTATGCCAGCCTCATCAAATTTCTCTTTGTACTCCGCATCAAAAATGTCCTGAAAGATGTCTTTGAATCTGTGGTCATACTTTTTGGAAATGGTATCCTTGGACGCAAACCAGATATCCTGCTTGGTATCCAGCGCAAAGTTGAAACAACTTCTTGCAAAACTTTGGATGGAGGCGTCAATGTTGTGAAGACCCTGAATGATACCATCGGAATCACCAAACTGATGAATCAGAGAACGGGTTTCTTTGCCATCCTTATCGGTCACTACCAGTTCGCATTTGCTTCCTGCAGGAACTTGCATCTCGGTATTTTTATACACATCGCCGTAAGCATGTCTGGCAATGGTAATCGGTTTGGTCCATGTGGGGATAAACGGAGTAATGCCTTTGACTATAATCGGAGTGCGGAACACCGTTCCGTCTAAGATAGCACGTATGGTACCGTTGGGAGACTTCCACATCTCCTTAAGGTTATACTCAGTCATGCGGGCAGCATTCGGGGTAATGGTTGCACATTTGACTGCAACTCCGTATTTTTTGGTTGCCTCAGCAGAATCAAAGGTCACCTGGTCATTGGTTTCGTTTCTGTATTCCAGTCCCAAATCATAATACTCGGTCTTTAAGTCAATATAAGGATAAAGAAGAATATCCTTAATCATCTTCCAGATGATTCGGGTCATCTCGTCGCCGTCCATCTCAACCAGCGGCGTTTTCATTTGAATTTTAGCCATGATACTTCCTCCTATTGATTTTGTTCTCTGGTGTAGTTCAAAAGACCGCCTGCAATCAGCATTTCTTTCTGTCGGTCGGAAAGGTCTACACACACCTCAAAGTCAAATCCCTTGGTTTTGTTAGTCACAATAACCCGATTGCCCGATTGCATTTGAGAAATCAGGTTCTGAATCGAGAGTTCATCCATCTGGTCGATTCTATCGTAATCCGCCTCATCAACAAAGGTCATGGGTACAATACCTGCATTGATTAAGTTTGCCATGTGGATTCTGGCAAAAGATTTTACAATCACCGCTTTCACACCCAAATACAAAGGTGCAAGTGCCGCGTGCTCTCTGGACGAACCCTGACCGTAGTTGCTGCCGCCAACCACAATACTCTTGCCTAATTCCAAAGCACGGTCATGGAAGGTTTCGTCACAAACTGCAAAACAATATTCCGAAATCTTGGGGATGTTCGACCGAAGCGGCAGAATCTTAGCACCTGCCGGCATGATATGGTCGGTGGTAATGTTGTCCCCTACTTTCAGGCTGCATTTTGCCTCAATGTTATCTGCCAAAGGCTCTGACACCGGAAACGGCTTGATGTTCGGACCACGCAGAACCTCTACGGTATCCATTTCTTCCTCTGCGACAGGAGGAACAATCATATTGTCATTGATGGTAAAGACCTCCGGCAGAGTAAAGTTTGGCATATCGCCCAGTTCTCTGGGGTCGGTAAGATAGCCGGTAAGTGCAGATGCCGCCGCCAATTCCGGAGACACCAGATAAATCTGTCCGTCCTTGGTACCCGAGCGACCCTCAAAGTTCCGGTTAAAGGTTCTAAGAGAAATACCCTTAGAATTGGGGGATTGCCCCATCCCGATACAGGGGCCGCAGGCGCTTTCCAGAATTCTTGCACCTGCATCAATCATAATGGCAAGGGCACCATTTTCCGCCAGCATATTCAGTACCTGCTTAGAGCCGGGAGCAATGGATAAAGAAACATCCGGATGCACCGTCTTACCCTTGAGAATATGTGCAACTTTAAGCATATCCAATAAGGATGAATTGGTACAGGAGCCAATACAAACCTGGTCAATCTTGAGTTTGCCGATTTCTTCTACCGACTTCACATTATCGGGAGAATGGGGACACGCTGCCAGCGGAACCAACTCGCTTAAGTTTATCTCAACCACTTCATCATAAACTGCATCTGCATCTGCAGAGAGGGGCGTATAATCTTCTTCTCTGCCCTGTGCTTTCAAAAAGGCACAGGTGGTTTCATCCGAAGGGAAAATCGAGGTGGTCGCGCCCAGTTCTGCACCCATATTGGTGATGGTGGCACGCTCCGGCACCGAAAGGGTTTTGACTCCCTCACCGCAATACTCGATGATTTTACCCACGCCGCCTTTCACCGACAAACGGCGAAGCACTTCCAAAATCACATCTTTTGCCGCAACCCAAGGTTTCAGGCTTCCGGTCAGTTCCACTTTGACCATCTTGGGGCAGGTAATATAATAGGTACCGCCGCCCATGGCAACGGCCACATCCATTCCGCCTGCACCAATGGCAATCATACCGATACCGCCGCCGGTGGGGGTGTGGCTATCAGAACCAATCAAGGTCTTGCCGGGAATCCCGAACCGCTCCAGATGCACCTGATGGCAGATACCATTGCCGGGGCGGGAGAAATAAATCCCGTGCTTTTTACATACACTGCCGATGAACCGATGGTCATCGGCGTTTTCAAAACCGCTTTGCAACGTATTATGGTCGATATACGCAACGGAGCGCTCGGTTTTGACTCTAGGCACTCCCATTGCCTCAAACTCCAGATACGCCATCGTTCCGGTCGCATCCTGTGTTAAGGTCTGGTCAATCTTAATCCCGATTTCTTCTCCGGCAACCATATTGCCGCAAACCAGATGATTTTTCAAAATTTTCTGGGCTAAAGTATATCCCATTTCAGCCACCCTCTCTTATTGTTCTATACCTTTTATTGTATCGCAAGAAAACACCTGTGTCAAGGCAGAACCTTGAAAAGTTTCCTGCCTGCACAGGTGTTTTTCTGGACATTTTCACCGAATTTGCCAATCAATAGGGTCTAATTGGTGCTTTTGCAGAAATAAATTGCATTCTTTGAAGTGCCCGCAACCAAAAAATCCGTTGTACGCCGAAAGGGGACTTGGATGGGCAGAGGTCAGCACCAGATGGTTGGGATTGGTAATCAGTTCCTTTTTCTGCCTGGCATTGGCGCCCCACAAAAGAAATACCATCGGCGCTTCCCTGTCATTGAGCAGAGAAATTATCTTATCGGTAAAGATTTCCCATCCCATGCCGCGATGGCTGTTCGCCTGTCCTGCACGTACCGTCAGGGCGGTGTTTAAAAGCAAAACCCCTTGTTTTGCCCAATCGGTTAACTCACCGTGCTCGGGCGGTTCCAATCCTAGTTCATACTGAATTTCTTTAAAAATGTTCTTTAGCGACGGCGGAGGTTCCACCCCTCGCTTGACCGAAAAACATAATCCATGCGCCTGTCCCTCGCCATGGTAGGGGTCTTGCCCCAGAATAACCACCTTAACCTGAGAATACGAGGTATAGCGCAGGGCATTAAAAATGTCATACATATCAGGATAGATGGTTTGGGTTTGATATTCCTGTTTGAGCATCGCCCTGAGGCGGAGATAATATTCTTTTTGAAATTCCTCCTGCAAGAGGGCGTCCCACTCGTTTCCAAGTTGAACCATTTTGCTCACTCCTTTATACTTATTATACTATACCGATTGCAAAAAAGAAAGTATAATCTTTCCAAATTATGTCTATAATGGAAATAGGACTTGCATATTTAAAGTTTTTGGTGTATACTATGGGTGAGTGATTTGTTCGGACCGGTATCGCAGTTGCGGTACCAAAACACCTTTTCTGTCTTTGACAGAGTTTTTAATGAGCGGACTTAACTGAATACCACCCAAAAGAGAGATATGGGTCTACCTACCCCTCTTCTTTTGGTGCATATGAAATTAGGAGGAAAGAATTTGAAGAAAAACAAAAAAATGAAGGTAATCCCCCTTGGCGGACTTCATGAAATCGGGAAAAACCTGACCGTATTCGAAAGCGAGAACGATGTTCTTTTGCTTGACTGCGGTATGGCATTTCCGGATGACGGGATGCTGGGGGTAGATATTGTGATTCCGGATATTACGTATCTGCACAAGGTGGCAGATAAAATCCGAGGGATTGTATTAACGCACGGTCACGAAGACCACATCGGCGCCATTCCCTATGTGCTGAAGGAATTTAACGTTCCGGTTTACGGCACAAGGCTGACCCTTGGCATCTTAAAGAACAAATTAAAAGAGCATGGAATTGCCAATTCAGCAAAACTCCATGCGGTAGAAGCAGGCGAAACCGTCCGTTTGGGTGAATTCAAGGCAGAATTTATTCACACAAATCACTCCATTGCAGACGCGGTTGCCATTGCCCTTCACACCCCCATTGGCGTATTTTTGCACACCGGCGACTTTAAGATTGACCCCACCCCTATTGACGGAGATATGATTGACCTTGCCCGCTTTGGAGAACTCGGGAAACAAGGGGTCCTTGCACTCTTTTCAGACAGTACCAACGCAGACCGTCCCGGTTTTACCATGAGCGAAAGTTCCATTGGGCAAACCTTTGACCATCTCTTTGAAAAAGGAACCGACAAGCGGATTATCATTGCAACCTTTGCCTCTAACATACATAGAGTGCAGCAGATTGTCAATGCCGCGCAAAAGCATGGCAGAAAGGTGGCGGTTTCCGGAAGAAGTATGGTAAATGTACTCAATGCCGCCATCGAACTTGGGTATATGAACATTCCCAAAAACACTCTGATTGAGATTGATGAAATCGGGCGTTACCCCAAAGATAAACTGGTCATTGTTACCACAGGAAGCCAGGGCGAGGAAATGTCCGCCCTCACCCGTATTGCTTTTTCGGCACACAAAAAGATTAACATTGAACCTACCGATATGGTTATTATTTCAGCAAGCCCGATTCCCGGAAACGAAAAAGCCGTCTCCAATGTGGTCAACGAACTCTTAAAGCACGGCGCCGAAGTCGTCCATGAAAAGCAGGACAACGTGCATGTTTCCGGTCACGCTTGCCAACAGGAACTGATGATGATACTCTCGCTGGTAAAACCCAAATACTTTGTTCCGGTTCATGGTGAGTATCTGCACCTCTGCCGGCATCGTGATTTGGCACTGAAAACCGGTATGGATTCCAAAAACATCTTTTTGATGGAGATTGGTAAGGTTCTGGAGTTTACCCACAATAGCGCAAAAATTACCGGAACCGTGCCCTCAGGCAAAGTTTTGGTTGACGGTCTTGGTGTCGGCGATGTAGGCAACATTGTTCTCCGTGACAGAAAGCATCTGGCAGAAGATGGTATCATTATTGTAGTGTTGACCATTGACAAAGCAAGTTGCACCTGTGTGGCAGGTCCGGACATTATTTCCCGCGGATTTGTTTATGTTCGCGAGTCCGAGGATTTGATGGACGCAGTCCGCTCCGTTGCCGATGGCGTGGTACAGCAATGCGTGGGTGGTCACAACATTGATTGGGCAACCCTGAAAAACGGAATCAAAAACGAGGTCGGCGGGTTCTTGTTTGGCAAAACCAAACGCCGTCCCATGATTCTCCCCATCATTATGGAAGTATAAAAATAAAAGGAAGAAACTTTCGTTTCTTCCTTTTTATTTTTCTTTCATGGCTCTTAGTGCGTCCATCCTAACATCCAAATCCGCACTGATTTCAGCACAGTTATAGAGTTCCTGCATCATTTCTTCGGTAAATTCGGTGTCTTTTTTATACCGAAGTTGATGCTCCAGACTCGCCCAGAAATCCATAGCAATGGTACGAAGTTGAATTTCTACCCGCATCATCCGTTTTTCATTCGCCAAAAAGATTGGCACCGACACAATCAAATGCAGACTGCGATAACCGTTAGGTTTCGGATTTTCAATATAATCCTTTTTCTCAATCAAGGTGACATCATCCTGCTTTAAGAGGGCATCTGCCAAGAGGTATACATCCTCCAAAAAGGAGCAGACTACCCGAACTCCTGCAATATCATTGAGGTTCTGTTCGATGGCATCCACCGTCATAGGAAGTCCGCGGCGGCGCATCTTGCCCTGAATGCTGCCCGGTTTTTTGAGCCGGCTTTTGATACTGCTGATTGGGTTGCGGTCATAACGCAGAGAAAATTCCTCATTGAGGACATTGAACTTGGTTTCAACCTCCATCATCGCACAGCGATAATAAGACATCAGGTGGATATAGTTCTGCGATGCCGCCTGAAGAGCCTCAACCGTTTCTTCTGTCAGCAGGGATTGCAGTAACTTATCATCCATGTTTTCACACTCCAATTACGCCTTGTTCACAGAACCAAAGAGTTCCATCTTCTCTTTTACGATAGTCTTGATTGCTTCACATCCGGGAGCAAGAAGTTTTCTCGGGTCAAAGCCTTTGCCAACCAAGTCTTTACCCTCTTCAATGTACTTTCTGGTTGCTTCCTGGAAGTAGAGTTGGCACTCGGTATTTACATTGATTTTTGCAACGCCCAAAGAGATGGCTTCCTGAATCATGGATTCAGGAATACCGGTTCCGCCATGGAGAACCAAAGGCAGGTCACCGACCAGTTCCTTAATCTTTGCCAGAGCGCCAAAATCCAGACCTTTCCAGTTTTCCGGATACTTACCATGAATGTTTCCGATACCTGCTGCCAAAAAGTCAACACCAAGGTCTGCAATCTTTTTACATTCATTGGGGTCAGCGATTTCACCGGCACCAATCACGCCGTCTTCTTCGCCACCGATGGAGCCAACCTCTGCCTCGATAGAGAGTCCCAGATTGTGTGCCACATGCACGAGTTCAGTGGTTTTTTCGATATTTTCTTCAATCGGGAAGTGAGAGCCGTCAAACATAATGGAAGAGAATCCTGCCTTGACGCATTTGTAACATCCCTCATAACTACCATGGTCCAGATGAAGCGCTACCGGAACGGTAATGCCCAGTTCTTCAATCATCGCCTTTACCATAGCAGTTACGGTTTTAAAACCGGTCATATATTTACCTGCACCCTCGGAAACACCAAGGATAACCGGAGAATTATTTTCTTGTGCAGTCTGCAGAATTGCCTTGGTCCACTCCAGATTGTTGATGTTGAACTGACCCACTGCATAGTGACCCTCTACTGCCTTCTTTAACATCTCAGTTGCTGAAACTAACATTCGATATACCTCCAAAATATATAAATTTAATTCTTATTCTGTGAAATCTTCATCATCCAGATAGAAATTTTCTTCCAGCGCCATGGCGACACACGCCTTTTCTCCCACCGCCAGAATCATTTCCTCTGAATTGGGACAAAGAAAAGTTTGAAGCCGACTCTGCCAGAACTGTCTTTTCCCTACCGCAAAGGTATGGGGCATAAAACAATCCATGCAGGATAAGGTAAGACGATAGCCGTCTTTGGCACCATCTTCCATCTCTCCAAAGGGTCTGCCGCAGTGACGGCACACCACCTGTTTGCGCCCTTTTCCATAGGAAAAGGCGGATAATTCCTGCATTTGTATTCTGCCGCAGGACAAGCATTGAAACCCTGCTGCGGTACTGCTTTTCGTAATCATAAATGCAAATCCTTCACATTGATATGCGCCCATCGTACCGATACACCGGTGAACTCTTCAATGGCATCCTTAATCCTCTGCGAAACTGCCTCTGCCTCGTCGGAAACCCGACAAGGGAAGTTCATAACCACATCAATGTCCAGCATAAACCGTCCGTCAGGAGTGACGGTGTTTTTTACCTTAACCACCTTATAGATGCTTTGGAATCTGGTTGCCTCATAGGTACAAATATCCGCAATTGCCTTGGGAGAAATTTTGTATTCTCCAAGATAACTGTACGCCGGACGCATCACTGTTTTTTCTTCCATGATAGTTTGTCCTTTTTTCTTGAATAATACCATCAACGGGTCAATAAAGTAACCCGAAAATTGCTTTTTTAACTCAAATGTAGGAACCGGAATCACATGCTTTCCCTGTTCGTTGCGCATCTGGTAGGCAAGTTGAATTTCTTCCTTTGTGGCAACCTCTTCAATCCGGATGATTTTTTCAATCGGCTCTACCTGAAGTTCCTCGGCAATTCGATACACCATTTTATCGCTGGTCCCGATGATAAGCAAGGATTCTACCTCCCGCTCCGTTAAGACCTTTCTCACCTCAGCAGAATGCTTGGGGTCGCTAAAGACCGCGCACCGCACCGACGCCACTTTGTTGGGTTCCCTTTTTGCAGACTTGCCCGCAAGAATCCGGTTATCCGCAATCAAAAGTCCGTCATCAATGATATGGTCAATCCCATACTCTCCGGCAACAGCGATACTGTGATGGCTTTTGCCCGTACCGGATTTCCCTACCAATGCAAACACTCTCATTCTTCGTCTTCTCCCTGATTCTGTGCCAAGAGTTTATAAGACAACCGCATCAGGCTGTCACTTAAGTGCACATTTTCCACCGCAATATGATCCGCAGCAGAAAGTTCAGTATACGAGAAATTCAAAAACGCCTTGATGCCATAGCCAATCAACTCTTCTGCAACTTCATGCATCGCCTCTTTCGGCACGGTCAGAATCGCCATCTCCGGCTTGTGTTCCTCTATGAATGCCCCAATGGTGCTATAATCCTGAATGGCATGCCCGTTAATGACAGAGCCGAATTTTCTCTCGTCTGAATCAAAGATACCAATCAGGTGAAATCCTCTGGATTCAAACTTGGTGTTGGTTGCAAAGGTGCGTCCCATGTTGCCGGCACCCACCATAATCGCAGTATACCCTTGGTCTAACCCCAAGATTTTGGCAATCTCTCCTTGCAGTGACTTTACATTATATCCATACCCCTGCTGTCCGAACCCGCCAAAACAGTTGAGGTCCTGTCGAATCTGGGAGGCGGTTACCTGCATTTTCTCGCTCAGTTCCTTAGAGGAAATCCTCTCGACACCGCTGGCGAGCAAATCCGTTAAATAACGGTAGTATCTTGGCAATCGGTTAATCACCGATGCCGAAACTTTCTTTTCCATTGGTTTCTTTCCTTTTATCATAAAATCTCACATTAAGTATACCATAACAAAACTTAACATGCAAGGTTTTGGCAAAAAAATTTTCGGTTTTTTGGTTGCGTCTTTCTCCTCCCTGTGGTATACTCATCTTATCAACGAAAAGGAAGTTATAAGTATGAATGTTTATGATTTTGATAAAACCATCTACGATGGTGACAGCACCGTGGATTTTATCACATGGTGCGTGAAGAAAAAGCCGTTGCTGATTGCCAAGTTGTTTCCGGGCGTTCTGGCATTTGGTGGATACCTCCTCAAACAATGCGAAAAGACCCAATTCAAGGAGAAGTTTTATCGCTTTTTGTCCGGCATTCCTGACCTTGACCTTTGGGCAGACGCCTTTTGGGAACTGCATCAGGATGGCATCAAAGACTGGTATTTAAACCAACAAAAAGAGGACGATGTCATTATTTCCGCCTCGCCGGAGTTTTTACTCCGTCCCATATGCAAACGGCTGGGCATTGTGCACTTGCTCGCATCCAGAGTCGATAAAGACACCGGCATGTACTTAGGTCAAAACTGTCATGGAGAAGAAAAGGTACGCCGATTCCGCAAGGCGTTCGGCGATGCGGAAATTGACACATTCTATTCCGACTCCCTTTCCGATGCTCCTATGGCAAACCTTGCCGCCTCCGCCTATCTGGTAGACGGCAACCTTTTAATCCCTTGGGAAGAATAACTCAGACTCTCGCTTATGGCGAGAGTCTTTTCTTTCGCTCAGCCATACCGCTAAGGTAAGCAAAGCCAAAAATACCAGACACCACAACACCGAGAGAGCGGAAATCAGCAACATGGCTTTGGGCGTGATGGTTGGCACGGCCATTGGCATTGCAACGGAAACTTCCTGCACCTGTGGGAAGAACCCCAGCATCGGGCCGGTGAGCAAAAAGGCTATGATTCCATGGACGAGTTTTCCCAAGAGATAGGGTTTTAATGACAATCCCGCCGGCTGAATGATACTCACAACCTGCATCATGACTGAAATGCCGGAAAACGCCAGAAACATAGATACCATCGGCAGAAGAAACCGGCCCAAACCTCCTTGTTCTAATAGGCTCTTTAGACCTCCGGTTATCTCGAGCAACGCATAGAAAAACGGACTCCCCTGCCACTTAGGCATGGCGGAAATTACCACCGCAAAGGTGACCACAAATCCGCAAACCTTTAAGACAGAACTTACCCCATCCGCTACCGCATTGCCAAGTACAGCAACCGGTCTGGTTGAATCCGCCTGCAAGAGTCCCTTGGGTGCGTGGTTTTCTTTTCCAAATTTGCAAAACAAGATTCCTGTTAATAATGCAGACACCAAATGAACCACATACAGCAAACTGCCAAGTTTGGGGTTATGAAGCATGCCAACCCCTACGGCGCCTATCACAAACAATGGTCCTGAATTATTGCAAAATGCGAGCATTCTCTCCGCCTCTGTTTTGGTGCATTCGCCGGAGGAATAGAGATTTGCAACACAATCTGCCCCCACCGGATAACCGCTGATCACCCCCAGCACTACCGCAAGTGCACCGCCGCCAGAAATCCCGAACAAAGGGCGCATCAAGGGCGAGAGATACCGGCTGAGAATGCTTGCCCCTCCCAATCCAATCAAAAGATTGCTGCAAACAAAAAACGGGAACAGAGAGGGCACCACCACCTCTGCACAAAGCCGCAATGCCTCCTTTGCCGCAGATACACATGTTTCAGGTTCTGCCAGCATGGAACCTAACAAATAACAAACCCCCAAGATTTCCATTGCCTTGTATATTCGTTTCACACAAATCCTCCCTTTCTCTTTGTTAATCTATTCATGAATCGGACGATTTACGCATAAAAATACTTAGAACGGAGGTGACGTCATGTCCCGCAAATCCCATACCGAAGAATCATCCACCCTGCGGGAAAAGTTTGCCGATGCCATGGACATCCCCAAAGATGTAGTGCTTGACACAGTACTCCTTTCCTGTATCGGCAATCGGGAACTGACCTTGGAAAACTACAAAAGCATTCTGGAATACTCCGATACCTGCATTCGGGTGAAAGCAACTCCAAAACCTGTGAGAATTATCGGCGCACGCCTGGAACTGCGTAACATCACCCGAGACCTTTTGTATATTGTCGGGCGGATTGACCGGATTGAACTGGAAAACCAAGCAGAAAGGCAGTTTTGATATGCAACTGACGAATCTTCCCCATATTGTAAAAGGCTATGTCACCATACAGGCAGACGGTGACTTTTTGGGGCGTTTTTTAACCGTCTGCACCCGCAGGAACTTAGACATCTGGCAGATTCGCCACCAAGGGAGCGGGCGGTTGACTGCCAACATGAGTCTGGATGCCTTTCGGGTCATTCGTCCGGTCTGCCGTCGCACGAGAACTCATCTGCGCATTCGTTACCGGAGAGGACTTCCTTTTTTATTCCACCGCTACCGCAAGCGAAAAGCCGCCCTGATTGGCGTCTTATTGACCTTTCTCTTTCTTTGGTATACCTCCTGCCACATCATGGGGGTTACCGTCCTTGGGAACAACCGAATCCCAACCGAAACCGTACTGGAACATCTTGCCCGCTCCGGCGTAGCAGTAGGCAAGACCACCAACGGCATCGACGCCGCCGTCATTCGTAACCGAATGATGCGGGACCTAGAGGATTTGGCATGGGTTGGCATTAACGTCAGTGGCTCTCGCATCTATGTGGAGGTGGTGGAACGGCTGGAACAAGAACCCGGCGTTGCCATGGACGACCCCTGCCACCTGGTTGCTACCAAAGACGGCGTAATTGACTCAATAGAGGCACGCAATGGACAGAATATGGTTACCGTAGGTTCCGGCGTACGAGAGGGCGACGTTTTGGTCAGCGGTATTATGGACGCCGGAACTGAAGCCGCTCGCTATGTGCATGCCTACGGTGAGGTTTTTGCCCGCACCACCTACCTCTTAAGCCGTGACTACCCTCTCACCTATGAAGATACCAGCGACACCGGAAAAACCTCCACGCGATACACCTTGCGTGTTCTTAACAAAACCATACCGTTGTTTTTGCAAAAATCCCCGCCCTATGCCCGATACGCCAAAGAGGAAAGCGAACAGGAATACCGGCTCCCCATAGAGCGTTCGCCCTCTCTTTTTATCAAAAAAGAGCGCTATCGCGAGCAGACGGCAGAGCAAAAAAAACGCACTGCCGGTCAGGCGCTTCAAACAGCAAAAAAAGAATTGGAAACAGAACTCATCCGTTCTCTGCCTGAAGGAGTTTCCGTATTGGAAAAAGAAATCACTCACACTCTGACCGAACAGGGAAGTTTGTCGGTTACCTTGACCCTGACCTGCAAAGAAAACATTGCCAAAGAAGTCGGTATATTAGAGGACGAATGAGCAACACTAATATTGACAAAACTACGCCTTTGGATTATGATAGACAATAGGATAAAAAGCGAGGTAATACCATGGAGAGATTCATTGAAGTTGAAAATATGGAACTGGTGATGAACCTGTTCGGAAGTTTTGATGCCAATGTCAAATTGATAGAAAAGGAACTGGATGTCGCAATCATTAACCGCGGTTCGGAAATCAAGATTGCCGGCGAGGCAGAGCAGGTGGGGTTGGCGCTTTCCGCCATTAACAATCTGCTTGCCATGGCAAGCCGTGGTGAGGTGATTGGCGAACAGGAAGTCCGTTATGTCATGTCCCAGATTGAGGCAGGCAACGAGGAAGAACTGGTGGACCTTGGCAAGGATGTGGTCTGCATCAGCACCCGCGGTGTGCCGGTAAAAGCAAAGACATTGGGGCAGAAACGCTATCTTTCCTGTATTGAAACGAACAACATCGTGTTCGGCATCGGTCCTGCCGGAACCGGAAAGACTTATCTTGCGGTTGCGGCGGCGGTTGCGGCTTTCAAACGCAAAGAAGTAGACAAAATTATTCTGACCCGTCCCGCCATTGAGGCAGGCGAAAGCCTCGGCTTTCTGCCCGGTGATATGCAGGACAAGGTTGACCCCTATTTAAGACCCCTTTATGATGCGCTTGGCGATATGCTTGGCTACGAGGTCTTTCACAAGAACGTGGAGCGGGGGCTCATTGAAGTGGCTCCCCTTGCCTATATGCGCGGGCGCACTTTAGACAACGCTTTTATCATTCTGGACGAGGCGCAAAACACCACGCCGGAACAGATGAAGATGTTTTTGACCCGTATGGGATTTTCCTCCCATATTGTTGTAACCGGCGATGTTACCCAGATTGACCTGCCCAGAGATAAAAAATCCGGACTCAAGGATGCCGAAATCATTCTCAAAAATGTAGAGGGCATTGAATTTGTCTATCTGGATGAACGGGATGTGGTTCGTCATCCCCTGGTACAGAGAATTGTTAAGGCATACGAACGCAAAGAACTGGAGCGGGAACGGATTGCCGCCAAGGCAAAGCAAAAACGGAGTGAACAAAAGGCATGAAAATCAGGTATCTCAACCAACAAAACCAGTATAAACTCTCACTCAAATTAAAACGCTTGATTAAGAATGCAATCAAAGCCACCCTTTCCTACATGGAGTTTCGTAAGGATGTGGAACTTAGCGTGGTGCTGACCGATAATCCGGGGATTCAGGCGCTCAATGCGTTGCATCGCGAGATTGACCGCCCCACCGATGTCCTCTCCTTTCCCATGTTTGACTATGACGAAAACGGCGACATCATCGAAGACTATGCGGAGTTTAGTAACATGGGAAATTTGTGTCTGGGTGACATTGTAATCTCTTTAGAGCGTGCCGAGGAACAAGCCGAGGAATACGGCCACTCCTTTGTGCGTGAAGTTACCTTTTTGACCGTTCATTCCATGCTTCATTTGCTCGGCTATGACCACATGACACCGGAGGACGAAGAAGAGATGTTTGGCTACCAGAATGCCATTTTAGAAGAAATGGGAATATCAAGATAAAATTTATAACGAAAGAGGAACGATAATGAAATCGGGATTTATTGCAATATGCGGACGCCCCAATGCGGGTAAGTCCACGCTGCTGAACCGGATTGTGGGAGAAAAGGTTGCGATTGTTTCCAACAAGCCGCAAACCACCCGCACCAAAATTCTTGGGGTGTATACCGAGCCGGATTTACAGGCGGTTCTGATTGACACCCCCGGCATTCACAAACCCCATAACAAATTAAGCGAACGGATGGAAAAGTACATCTACACTGCAACGCAGGATATTGACGCACTGGTGTATGTGGTGGATTGCAACATCAAAGACAGTGAACTGGAGCAAGAAAAAGCGGCACTGACCGGTTTGAAAACTGCCGATATTCCTGTGATTCTTGCCGTCAACAAAATTGACACCAAGGAGCGGCTGAACCTACTTCCGCTTCTTGACAAATTGCAGACGCTCTATGATTTTGCGGCGATTGTCCCCATCTCTGCCCAAAAAGGAGAGAACATCGACGCACTCTTTGGAAAACTGAAAGAGTTTTTACAGGAGGGTCCCAAATTCTTCCCGGATGACGTGATTACCGACCAGCCGGAGCGGCAGATTGTAGCAGAGTTGATTCGGGAAAAAACCTTGCGGCTTCTGAATCAGGAGATTCCCCATGGTATCGCCGTGGAAATTGAAAAAATGAAACTAAGAGAAAGCGGCACCCATGAAATTCTTGCTGCCATCTACTGCGAAAAACAGAGCCACAAAGGAATCATCATCGGCAAAGGCGGAGAAAAACTCAAACAAATCGGCAAGCAGGCACGTCAGGACATCGAACGTTTTTTAGGTACCAAGGTTTATCTGGAACTATGGGTTCGGGTCAAAGAGGACTGGCGAAACAAGGAAAACTTTATCACCGATATTGGATTTGAGTAATTGTTGGAAAAGATTGCACCGTATAGAAAAAACGCCGTATCATATACTAAGTTCATTCGTATATGGGAGGTGTTTTTCTTGCAACAAGACAAAGATATGGCATGGAAAGAGTTTGAACAGACCGGAAATCCTGTTTCGTATCTGGCGTATCGCGGCATTGCCGCAACACCCCGTGCCAGCGCACAAACAAAAGAAGATTCCTTAGAGAACACCCGTCCCAAGGAGGGTTCATCTCTGAATGGATGAAAGGAGGGAGCAACATTGGGCATTGTAGATGTGGAAGGCATCATCACCCGCGAAATCAAATACGGGGATTCCTCCCGCATTTTGACTATGATTACTCGGGAATACGGAAAAATCTCTGTCCTTGCGGGCGGAGTACGCACCAATAAATCCGGTCTTCTTGCCGCCACCCAGTTGTTCTCTCATGTTTCTATGCAACTCTTTCAAGGCAGAGAAAAAAGCCTGTATAAAATCAACAGCGGAGAAATTTTAACCTCTTTTTCCCCGCTTCGGGAATCCCTGGAGAAAATGGCATACGCCTCTTACTTTTGCGAGGTTGCCAATGATGTAGTACAGGAAAACAACCCCGACTCGGAGGAAATGAATTTACTCCTTAACGCCTTATTTCTTCTCTCCGGCGATAAACTGCCTTATGAACAAATCAAAGGGGTGTTTGAGTTTCGTACCCTCTCGTTACAGGGATTGCTCCCTGAACTTTCGCTCTGTGCCGATTGCGGACAGGCATCGGCAACCTCACTGGAACTATTTGAGGGCACCGCTTTTTGTGACACCTGTGCCAAAAAACACCCCTCCCCCCATTTGATTCGGGCAGGAGAGGCGGTACTGACTGCGATTGCCTACATAAGTCTGGCAGACAGCAAGAAGGTATTCTCCTTTTCCCTGCCGGAGCAATCCTGCAACTATTTCAGCCGATTGGGCGAATATTGCATCGAATGTTATTTGGAGCGGCATTTTAAAACGTTAGATTACCTAAAAAAAGTCTGTCTGTTGGGAGATTAGTTATGCAAAAGAAACTTCAATCCTTGTTAGAAACCCACGGCGCCGGTCAGGTTGGCTTCTGTCATCTGGAGGCAGAAAACCCCTTTCATCTGCCCTACGCGGTTTCGTTTACCATTCCGCTGTCCAATGCGATTGTGGATAGCATCACATCAGCACCTACGCATACATACTTTCATCATTATCGGAGCGTGAACAGTTACATTGACCATTTATCCCTTAAAATCGGTATGATGCTTGGTGCTGAGGGGCATCAATATGTACCGATTCCCGCCTCCCAATCCGTGGAGGGGACACAGGGAATTTTCTCCCATAAATATGCGGCAACCCAAGCCGGTTTGGGTGCGGTGGGGAAAAGCGGACTCTTTCTCTCCACCAAGCATGGGCCACGGGTACGGCTTGGCACAGTGCTAACCGATTATGTCTTTGAAACCAGTCCGCATAAATCCGTCTGTCCTTGCGGCGATTGCCGCCTTTGTGTCTCTGCCTGTCCGGCAATGGCGATTACCGGTGCTCTTTGGGAACCAAACGCCCCGCGGGATGAGATTATTGACGCCAAGGCATGTAGCCAATATATGAAACAACAATTTCAGCACATCGGCAGAGGCTCGGTCTGTGGCATCTGCATGAAAGTCTGCCCCAAAGGCAAAAAAGAATGAGCATTCATAGAATGCTCATTCTTTTTTAATCTAATGTTAAAAATGCCTTTTCACTTTCGTGTTTCTTTTCCCGCTCCATCAGGTGGGTCACTGCATCCCTAGGCGGCATCCCCTCAAAGAGTGCCCGATACGCCTCATTGACTATCGGCATTTCCACCCCAACTTTTTTGGCAAGGGCATATGCCGCACGGCAAGTTTTGACGCCCTCCACCACCATTTTAACTTCAGCCTGGGCCTCCTCAACCGTTTTTCCCTGTCCGATTAAGATGCCGGCACGGCGGTTTCTGGAATGCATACTGGTACAGGTGACAATCAAATCACCGATGCCGGAAAGTCCGTAAAAAGTTTCGGCTTTGGCTCCCATTGCGGTGCCAAGGCGTGCCATCTCTACAATCCCGCGGGTCATCAGTGCCGCCTTGGTGTTATCTCCAAGACCCATGCCGTCTAAAACACCGGCGCAAAGAGCAATTACATTTTTAAGAGAACCTCCCAATTCCACCCCAAGCACATCGGGATTGGTGTAGACCCGGAATCTCTTGTTCATCATAATATCCTGAATCCGGTTGGCGGTGGATTCTTTTTCTGCCGCCACCACATTGGTGGTGGGAATCTTTCTGGATACTTCCTCTGCGTGGCTGGGTCCTGACATGACCGCAATCTCACAATCGGGAAGTTCTTCTTTGAGTATATCTGAAAGGGTCGCAAGCGTTTCTTCCTCCAAACCCTTGGAGATATTTAAAATCACCTGTCCCTTTTCCACTACCTGAGCGAGCGCTTTGGCGGTATTGCGCATCGCATGCGAGGGGGATGCCGTAATCACCAAATCTGCCGGTACACACTCCGCAATCTTTGATGTAAAAGTGACCGTCTCCGGTATTTTTACCCCTGGCAAAAATTGGAGATTTTCTCTATATTCACGCAAACTCTCGCTCTCCTCAGGGAAATAAGACCAAAGGGTCACCTGATGTCCGTTTTCTGCCAACATAATCGCAATTGCGGTTCCCCAACTACCCGAACCGACGACACTCACCTTTGCCATAGTGTTACTCCTTTCTCTGACCCAACTTGTTTTCCGTTCCGCTGATAAGTCGTTTGATGTTCGTCCGGTGCATATAAATCAAAAGCCCCGCAAGGACCACCGCATGAACCAAAAGCAGCCAATCTCCCCAATGGAGAAATGCCGCAAGGATAACATCCGTTACCGCACCAACGATACTTCCCAAGGACACATAACGCCAAATGACCATGGTAAGTAGCGCAATGACCAGAACCAGAAGTCCAATCCGCCAATCCACAAAAAAGATGCTGACCGAAGATACCAGAACGCCTTTACCGCCACGGAATTTAAAATACAATGGAAAGTTATGTCCCAGAACCGCACCTAGGGTTGCGGCATAAAGCATGGGACGCCAGATGGATTCCTCCACGCCACCCAGACGGTAAAGTAAAAAGGCTACCCCGACTGCCAGCACCGCCTTGAGGGCATCGCCTAAAAGCACAAATACCGCCGCTTTTTTCCCGTAGGTTCTAAGCGCATTGGTTGCGCCGGCATTTCCGCTACCTTGTTCACGGATATCGCCGCCAGTGAGGATTTTCCCTACTAAAATCGCAGTACTGATGCTGCCAAGCAGATAGGCGCAAATAGCCGCCGCCAAAATCCAAATCCATTCCATCGCCTACTTCCTCCTAATTATCTTTTTTATTCTTTTCCCGAATAATAAACTTAATCGGGGTACCCTCAAAGCCAAACTTGGCACGAAGTTGATTCTCCAAATAGCGGATATAAGAATAATGGGCAAGTTCTGCATTGTTGACAAACAACACAAAGGTAGGAGGTTTGATTCCCGCCTGCGTTGCATAATAAATCTTCAGCCGTTTTCCCTTGTCCGAGGGAGGTTGTACCATAGCAATTGCCTCGTTAATCACATCATTGAGCACACCGGTGGAAATCCGTTTGCTGTTCTGGGCAAGAACCTCTTTGATTCCGTCAAACAGGGTATCGACCCGCTGACCGGTCTTAGCGGAAATATACATCGATGGTGCATACATCATAAAGTTGAGTCCCTCTTTGACTCTGTCTTTAAAGTTCTTCATCGTATTGGTTTCTTTTTCTACCAAATCCCATTTGTTCACAACGATAATACTTGCTTTTCCCGCTTCATGAACATATCCGGCAATCTTGCTGTCTTGCTCGGTCACGCCCTCGGTAGCGTCAATCAAAACAAGGCAGACATCGGCTCTGTCCACCGCGCCCAGTGCCCGAACCACACTGTAACGCTCTACATCTTCATTGATTCTGCCGCGTTTGCGCATACCGGCGGTATCAATCAGAACATACTTCTGTCCGTCTTTTTCATACGTGCTGTCAATGGCATCTCTTGTAGTTCCGGCAATATCGCTGACAATCACACGGTTTTCACCTAAGATATGATTCACCAAAGAGGATTTGCCTGCATTGGGTTTTCCCACAATGGCAACATGAATGACATCCTCTTCCTCGGCATCTTCTTCCACCGGTGGGAAATAAGAAACTACATCATCGAGCAAATCACCCACACCCAAACCATGAACGGAGGACACCGGATAGGGATCACCCACCCCAAGGTTATAAAACTCGTACATCTCCATGGGTGGATTACCTGGGTTGTCTACTTTATTGCAGACCAAAAGCACCGGACGCCCGCATTTTTGGAGCATCGCGGCAACCTCTTTGTCTGCTGCGGTCATTCCCTCACGGACATTGACCATAAAGAGAATGACATCCGCCATCTCGATTGCCATATTTGCCTGCTCCCGCATCTGGGAGAGAATAATATCCTTGCTATCCGGCTCGATACCGCCGGTATCAATCAAGGTAAACTCCCGCCCGCACCATTCTGCATCGGCATAGATGCGGTCCCGCGTAATGCCTGGGGTATCCTCTACAATAGAGATACGCTTGCCGGTAATCTTATTAAACAAAGTGGACTTTCCCACATTGGGTCTGCCTACCACTGCAACTGTCGGTTTCATCGTTTTCCTCCTTTAGTCCAATAATGCCGCCAAGAACAGATATCCGTCATTGGGAACCGCCCGAACCGGAACTCCCAATGCCTCTGCCACTTGCGAAACGGTAACATTATCCAAAAACACCTCTTCTTCATGCCGGAGCATGGAAGAAGAAATCAGCAATTCTTCTCCTAACTCTTTCCCTTTGAGTTGGGAAATCAAGTCCTGTCCACAAAGCAAGCCAACCACGGTGATGTTCTCACCGAAAAACCGGTTCTCCACCGCAATCACCTGAATCTTATCCCCTTTGAGTTCACCGGTCAGTTTCTGCATCAAAGGATACGCACTTTTGCCGGTAATCACCGTCTTTTTCCGCTTGGGTTTGCGTTTGCGGGTATCCCGCAGGGCTTCATAAAATTCATAGGACAAAGAAGAGCACAACCCTACTCCGTTCTCAATCTGGGGAAATCCCTCGTAATCGTCATAGTCAGGCAGAGGTTCCTCTGCCATCAAATAAAACTCATCCCCCAAATAGACCAGATGGGTACCAAGTTCCTGAAGAAACTTCTCCTGCCAGACCTTGACTTGTGCAATGACCGCCTTGGAAGATTCCTTGTCAAATCCTTTCAGGCTGGCAAGACCCTCTCTGTGGTCAGAAAGGCCCACTGGAACAATCGAGATACTTTCCATACTCTCGCCAAGGCTTCCCAAATCAGCAAGAGTCCGGTCAAGTTCTGCACCGTCATTGATTCCGGGACAAAGCACAATTTGAGTATTGAGATTCACTCCTCCGTCAGCCAACTGCTTAAGATACGAAAGAACCTCGCCCGCACGCTTGTTATGAAGCATCTTAACCCTTAATTCAGGGTTTGTCGTATGCACTGACACATTAATGCGAGGCAGATGATACCTTAAAATCCTATCTACGTCTTCCTGCTTCATATTGGTCATGCTTACATAGTTGCCTTGCAAAAAAGAAAGCCGGTAATCATCATCCTTAAAGTAACAGGTTTCCCGCATTCCTTTGGGGAGTTGGTCAATAAAACAAAAGACACAGCGGTTATGACAGGCACGCGGTTCATCAATCAACAAGGTTTCAAACCCGATCCCTAAGGGCATAAAATCCTCGTTAGAGATAAAAACCTCTCGGTCCTCAAGTTGGATTTGTGTTTCCTCCCGACAGGAGGCATACATATAATCCAAGTAATCTTGAATCTCAATCCCGTTGATGGATACAATCACATCACCCGGACGGATTCCAGCCTTCTCTGCAAGGCTTTTATCATCTACACTTGCAACTTTTGCCGCCATCTGTGTCATCCTTTCTTTTCCATCTTTTTTAGTATATCATAAGATTACCATTCTTACAAGAAAAATTTGCGAACTGCGCACAGGGGACAGTTCCTTGTGCTATACGCACAACGAAGCCGTCCCCGTGTTCTTCGTTCCCCAAAAAAATTACAGGGCTTTGCCCTGTAATTTTGCTACAATTTTTTCGTCAGCCATTTTCCTTGCTGTACCCTGATATGGTTGCTAATTGCGCGGCCAAAGAAGTCCGCGCTGAGTCCAATTACCAAGGCAATATGCGGGTCAAACCACCTTAGGAATAACCAAGTAAGAAAGATTCTTCCCACCCATAAACCGGTGGCATTGCTGATAAGCAGATACTTGGTTTCTCCTGCTCCCCGCAAAAATCCAATCATATTGCCGGAATATCCAATACCAATCGCAAAAACTGCAAAGGCACGAATAAAGAAGATTGCCTCCGGCAATGTTTCCGCCTCAGTCGTATAAAGCCCCGCAATGGGTTTTGCAACTATCAATGCCGTTGTTACAATAATACCAAACAAAACCACATACAAATACCGCGCCGCACGGACGGTTTCCTTTGCGCCTTTGATATCCTCTCTGCCAAGAAGTTGTCCTACAATTGCCGCCAGTGCAATCTCCATACTGGTAGATGGTACAGTTAACAAGCCATTTACATTGGACCCAATTTGATATCCCGCCTGAAACGCAGTGCCAAAACCCAAAAGCATAGATTGCAGAATGACAAATCCACTCTGCCACAAAAAATGTTCAATCCCGCTTGGCACGCCAATCTTCATTACTTTACCAAACAAGCCTTTTGTGTCACGAACCCGAAAACTATTGGGCAAAATTTCTTTGCCAAAGAAAACCAAATACACAATATATACCCCAAGGGAAAGATAGCGGGCAAGCAAGGTGGCAACTCCCGCACCCAGAATTCCCATTGCCGGAACTCCAAGGGGTTCTAAGCCCCATATCAGGAGGTAAGATAAAAGTACATTGAGAATATTCATCAAGACGCTGATGTATAAAATCCCTTTGTTATCGCCAATGCCGCGCATACAAGCGCCGATAATTCCGCTGATTGCCATTGCCGGCATGGACGCCATTACCAGCGGAAAATAAATCCGCATATTTGCCATCACCGATTCTGTGGCACCGCCAAACAAAAGACTGAGAATGGGCTCCTGCCAGATTTTTGCAACCATCGCAATGCCAACGGATAGTATCAAATTCGCGTAGACCGACTGCAAGAAGATATTGCGAACACTTTCCTTATCCCTTGCCCCCCAAAGCCTTGCAATGACAATGGTAGAGCCGGTGGAAACACCGGTGTACACACATTGCAGCCAACTGATTACGGTGTTGCTCATACTGGAGGCGGTGAGTTCGTCTTTTCCGAGACGTCCCACAATCATAGTACTGATGACTCCCACCAGAATTGCCAACAAATGTTGGAGGAAAATCGGGAGTACTGCCTGTATCAGAATACCTGTTCTCTTCGGAGGTTTCAAAATCATGATTCCTCCTCCTTTCAAAACCATCTTGGATGGTTGATAGGGGTACGTCTCTTCTTTTGTGCCATTTTACTCCCCTTAATTGCATTTGTCAATAACAGAACGGTTACATCTTGGTAAAAAAAAGAAGACCCATCCAATTGGATGGGTCAAACTGACTTAAGTTACGCCTCGGTGGAAATAACTTCTTTGCCCTTGTAAGTACCACATGCTTTGCATGCTCTGTGGGGCATTTTGAATTCACCGCAGTTGGGGCATTTTACCATGCCCGGAATAACGAGTTTCCAGTTTGCTCTTCTCTTATCTCTTCTTGCTTTGGAAGTTTTTCTCTTTGGAACTGCCATATTGCTACACCTCTTTCCATCTTTACTCAAATATAGGGAAGTTGCTTCCCAAACAAAGAAATTCTTTGCATATCTTACAACAATTGATCCAACACATCGAATCTCGGGTCGGCAGGACGGTCATCACAACCGCATGCACCATGATTCAGATTCTGACCGCAATGCAGGCAAATGCCCTTGCAATCTTCCATACACAATACCTTGGTGGGAATGCTTAAAACCAGCGCGTCGTATGCCAGTTCCGCCAAATCAATGACGGTTCCCGCTAGCACAGTAATGTCAGGATTGATTTCTTCTTCCCCCGTTGCATCTTCCTTTTGAAAGCGCTCCTCAATCCTAAACGGGATTTGAGCCTCAAAGGATTCCGCACAACGGTCGCAGGTCAAACTTAAGTTTGCACTGCCCTCTGCGTTAAGTTCCAGACTTCCGCCGATGTTTACGATTTGACCGGTCAGCCGAACCGGCCCCAGCAAACGGAAGTTATCCTCCGGATGCAATTCCAACTGTAGTGTAGTATCAATCGGGAGTCGCTTTCCCTCACAGTTGAGAATCGGCAACAGATTCAGTTCCATCTACCTCGTCCTCTCTATCCAGAACAAAAAGACGGTAATTATTATAACCCGATTACCATCTATTTGTCAAGACTTTTTTCATTTTTCTTTTATTTTGATGCCAGATACTCGTTGATTTTGTCCACCAACTCATCGGCATCTACCCCATGAACCATGCAAGCCTGTTCAATACTCTCACCGCTTGCAGAGGGGCATCCCAAACAATGCATCCCGATTGCAAGGAAAAACTCCGCTGTGCCGGGATCCATTTTTAATGCATCCATAATAATGGTATCTTTGGTTACTTGTGCCATAGTCAAACATCCTTTCTTTCTATCTCGTTTTAGTATACCTTATTTTAAGGAAAAAATCAAGTCTTTTTCTCTAAAACTCAGGTTAACAGAAAACTCGTAAAAAAGTATCACAAAAACTTCATTTGTTGCCATAAAAAATCATGAAAAAGTTTTGTAATTTTATTGTAAACCAATTGTTACGATACTCTTGTCCTCCTTTTCCCATAAATTCGTTCCCTGTGGAAAACTCCCTCTTTTTTGATTTCCAACAGCAAAAAATGTGGAAAATGTGTATAACTTTGTGAATAACTTGATTTATGAGGGTTTTCCTTCCATGTCGTATTGTGAGTTATTTTCTGCCCTCTTTTTCTATGTTACAGTTATGTTACAAACAGGTTTACATAATAAATATTTTTTTCTCTTGACAAATTCATTTTTTTAGTGTAGGGCGTCTTCATTCTTGATAAATGGCAGAGGCAAAATTTAGATGCCGCCCCTCCTCCCTCCAATCAGAACGCGGTTTTTTATGCATGTTGCACCTTCAAACAGAAAAGAAATCGCTCATTTTATCATGTTTGACAAAGTTTTAACAATCCTGCCCTTTTCTATTGCGCTCCCCGCAAAAGTATGTTAAAATAATAACAATCTCGAAGGGGTTTTCCCTTTCCATTATTAAGGAGGTCCATCATGAATGTAGCAATGATTGACAGCGTAGAAACCTTAGAGCAAGCCATTGCCGATGTTCGAAAGGCACAGACGGCGTTTGCCACAATGAATCAGGAACAGGTTGACCGCATTTTTTTGGCAGCGGCCACAGCCGCAAATAAAATGCGGATTCCTCTTGCCAAACTTGCAGTTGAGGAAACCGGCATGGGCATTGTGGAAGACAAGGTAATTAAAAACCATTACGCTTCCGAATATATTTATAACGCATACAAAGACGCCAAGACCTGCGGCGTGATTGAGGAAGACCATGCCTACGGAATCAAAAAGATTGCAGAGCCCATTGGGGTCATTGCGGCGGTAATTCCTACCACCAATCCCACCTCTACCGCAATCTTTAAAACTCTGATTGCATTGAAAACCAGAAACGGCATTATCATCAGTCCTCATCCCAGAGCCAAAAATGCAACCATTGCCGCCGCAAAGGTAGTGTTGGACGCAGCAGTTGCCGCAGGCGCACCCGAGGGCATCATTCGTTGGATTGATGTCCCCAGCCTTGAAATGACCAACACCGTCATGAAAGAATCGGATTTGATTCTCGCCACAGGAGGCCCCGGCATGGTGAAAGCAGCCTATTCCAGCGGCAAACCCGCCTTGGGCGTTGGTGCCGGAAACACCCCCGCCATTATCGATCGTTCTGCCGACCTGATTCTGGCAGTTAACTCCATCATCCACTCCAAAACCTTTGACAATGGCATGATTTGTGCTTCGGAACAATCTGTTATCGTCCTTGAACAGGTGTATCAAGCGGTCAAGGAAGAGTTTCAAAAACGCGGTTGTTACTTCCTGAACGAAAGCGAAACTGAACAGGTACGCAAAACCATCATTATCAATGGGTCCCTAAACGCAAAAATCGTAGGTCAAAGCGCTCATACCATTGCATCCCTGGCAGGCGTTCAGGTTCCTAAATCAACGAAAATCCTGATTGGTGAGGTTGAGAGCGTAGAACTTTCCGAAGAATTTGCCCATGAGAAACTCTCTCCGGTTCTTGCGATGTATCGCGCAAAAAATATTCAAGATGCATTTTCAAAAGCAGAACAGTTGATTGCAGACGGCGGTTACGGCCACACCTCCTCCATCTACCTGAATGAAGTCACCGAAAAAGAAATCCTGAATGAATTTGCTGCACGGATGAAAACTTGTCGAATTTTGGTGAACACCCCCTCCTCCCACGGCGGCATTGGTGATTTATATAACTTTAAGTTAGAACCCTCCTTAACTTTAGGATGCGGTTCCTGGGGCGGAAACTCCGTCAGCGAAAATGTCGGGGTGAAACACCTGCTCAACATCAAGACCGTAGCAGAGAGGAGAGAAAATATGTTGTGGTTCCGTGCACCTGAAAAAATATATATGAAGAAAGGCTGTCTGCCGGTGGCTCTGGACGAGTTGAAAACCGTAATGGGTAAGAAGAAAGCATTTATTGTGACCGACCAATTCCTGTACGAAAACGGCTACACCAAATCCATTTGCGAAAAATTGGACGAGATGGGTATTGCTCACAGCACTTTCTTTGATGTAGCACCCGACCCCACCCTTGGCTGCGCCAAAGAGGGTGCAGCACAGATGCGTGCCTTTCAGCCGGATTGCATCATCGCACTTGGCGGCGGTTCCGCCATGGATGCTGCCAAAATCATGTGGGTGATGTATGAGCATCCTGATGCAGACTTTATGGATATGGCTATGCGGTTTGTAGACATCCGCAAGCGCATTTATACCTTCCCCAAAATGGGAGAAAAGGCATATTTTATCGCCATTCCCACTTCGGCAGGAACCGGTTCGGAGGTTACTCCCTTTGCCGTCATTACTGACGAAGAAAGCGGCGTAAAATATCCGCTGGCGGACTATGAACTTTTACCGAATATGGCAATCATTGATGCCGATTTTCACATGTCTGCACCTAAGGGTTTGACCGCCGCTTCCGGCATTGATGCAGTAACCCATGCACTTGAGGCATACGCCGCAATGCTGGCAACTGACTACACCGACAGCCTTGCCCTTAAGGCACTGAAAACCATATTTGAATATTTGCCCCGCGCCTACGAAAACGGCCAGACCGATGTAGAGGCAAGAGAAAAAATGGCGAACGCCGCAACCATGGCGGGCATGGCATTTGCCAATGCGTTTTTAGGCGTCTGCCATTCAATGGCGCACAAACTGGGAGCCTTCCACCATCTGCCTCATGGTGTTGCCAATGCGCTGATGATTGAGGAGGTTCTGCGGTTCAACGCCAGCGAAACTCCTGTTAAAATGGGAACATTTTCGCAATACGACCATCCGCACACTCTGGCAAGATATGCCGAGGTTGCAGACTATCTTGGCTTGAAAGGCAAAACCGATACCGATAAACTGGAAAGTTTGATTGCCGCAATCCGCAACTTAAAGGCACAGGTTGGCATCAAAGAAACCATTCAGGATTACGACATTGACGAACAAACGTTTCTGGCTTCTCTGGACGAGATGACCGAGCAGGCATTTGACGACCAATGTACCGGCGCCAACCCCCGTTACCCACTGATGAGCGAAATCAAACAAATGTACTTGAATGCTTACTACGGCAACCACACTGCGTTATAAGAAAGGAGCGCTTAGCATGAAACTTGATCGTACCATTGCAGTTCGCAAAGACAAGACCGTTTATCGTGATGGGGACCTTTGTATCAAGGTTTTTCACGAAAACTTCTCCAAGGCTGACGTCTTAAATGAAGCCTTAAATCAGGCACGGGTTGAGGAAACAGGGTTGAACATCCCTAAGATTCTCAGTGTCACCATGATAGAGGGAAAATGGGCAATTGTATCTGAATTCATTGAAGGAAAAACCTTAGCACAATTAATGACTGAGGACGAAAGCAAGAAAGAGGAATACCTTGCTCTTTTGGTAGACCTGCAACTTAAAATGCATTCCAAAACCTGTCCCCTTTTGAACAAGTTAAAGGATAAGATGAACCGAAAAATCAGCGCAACCGACCTCAATGCAACCACACGTTATGAGTTGCATACCCGTCTGGAGGGAATGCCCAAGCACAACAAACTTTGCCACGGCGACTTTAACCCCTCTAACATAATTATCAGCGAAGACGGAACCCCCTATGTTCTGGACTGGTCCCATGCAACCCAAGGCAACGCATCTGCAGACGCCGCCAGAACCTACCTGTTATTCTGGCTTGCAGGCGACAAAGATGCTGCAAAAATGTATCTGGATTTGTTCTGCGAAAAGAGCAATACCGCCAAACAATATGTCCAGAAATGGATGCCGATTGTGGCTGCCTCTCAATCCGTCAAAGGCAACGAACAAGAACGCGAACTCTTGCTCTCCTGGGTGGATGTCGTCGATTATGAATAAAAGAACGGAGTAGTGAACATTTCACTACTCCGTTTTTGATTCATTCTTACTTTATTTCTTTGGGTTTACAATATCACGCCAGCCAAGGTCGCCACGGGCAATTCCCATAATCAAAACCTCAGCCGTTGCCACGTTGGTGGCAAGTGGGATATTATGCACATCGCAAAGCCGGAACAATGCCGAAACATCCGGCTCATGGGGTTGTGCAGTTAAGGGGTCACGAAAGAACAAAACAGCGTCAATCTCATTGTATGCAATTCTGGCGCCAATCTGCTGGTCACCGCCCTCAGGACCTGACAAAAACTTGCTGATAGGCAGACCGGTTGCTTCAGCAACCAGGGCACCGGTTGTTCCGGTGGCACACAAACTGTGTTGTTTTAAAATTCCGCTGTATGCAATGCAGAAATCAACCATAAGTTCTTTTTTCTTATCGTGTGCAATCAATGCAATATTCATTTCCGTCCCCTTTCCTAGGCAAGTCCATCACCGCCTACCCGTTGCTTTTTATCAAGTTATAGTCCTACAATTAATATTCTATCATAATTATCCAAAAAAGTCAAAAAGATTTTTGGGAAATTTCGGTTTTCCCCCTCAAGTTTTTACCTACGGATTCTTTCGCGCCTCTTTCAACTCCATGTAAGCGTCAAAAATCTGTCTGGCAACACTTGCCGCATAATGGCTGGTCGCACCGTGCTCAATCACAACAGCAACCACGATTTCCGGATTTTCATAGGGCGCAAAACCCACAAACAAAACATTGTCGGCACCGCCGGGAACCTCCGCAGTTCCGGTTTTTCCTGCCGCTTGATACTCGGCATCCATAAATGCAGCCTTTGCGGTTCCGTTGGTTACTACCTGCCGCATTCCCTGTTTTACCTTTTGGAATGTGGACTCCTGAATCGCATGGTCAGAGAGCACCTCCGGATTGGTACGCATAACTACTTCTTGGGTATCATAATCCACAACCTCATCCACCAGATGCAGCCGGTAGCGTCTGCCTTGATTCAAAAGGGTTGCAATATAATTGGCAAGTTGTGCCGGTGTAAACAGATTGTCTGACTGTCCGATTGCCGCTTGGATGACATCTCCGGGATACCATTCCATCCCCAATTTCTTTCTGTGCTCAGGGCTTGCCATCAAGCCTTTGCTTTCTCCAAGTTCAATGCCGGTTGCCTCCCCCAATCCAAAGCGCTTGGCATACTCACCCAGAGTTTCAATCCCCGTAAGGCGACCCACTTCATAAAAGAAATAGTTACAGGAAACTCCCAACGCTTCTGCCACCTCAATCGTTCCGTGGGTTTCCCCTTTGGAGGAATAAATCAAACAGGTCGGTTGATACGATGGGAAAAAGGTATACTTACCTTTATCCTGAATATAGGTGTTTGGTTCAATGACTCCGGTTTCCAATCCCGCAATTGCGGTCAACGGCTTAAAGGTGGAGCCGGGGGAATAGGTCCCGTCCAGCACCCGATTGAGCAAGGGGTTGGACTTTGCCTGTTCCAGTTTTTCATAGTCTTCCACAAATGTTTCGGGATTATAAGATGGGTAGGATGCAAGGGCAAGCACCTCCCCTGTGCTTGGAACAATGGCAATGGCACCGCCGGCACCATTTCTGTCCACCGCGCGGGTAATATTTTCCCTAAGCGCCGTCTCTGCCGCCTCCTGCAACTTCAAATCCAAGGTTAGTTTTGCATAATTGCCCGGTTTGACCGCCTGACTTTGCAGAATTTCAGTTTCGCTGCCGGAACGGTTCATCGAAACACTTTTGTAGCCGTCTTTTCCCTTTAAATACTTTTCCAGCACCTTTTCCAAGCCGTCTTTGCCTATGATGTCATTCATGCCGTAGCCTTGTTCTTTTAATTCCTGATATTCCTCTGCATAAATCCGGTCACAACGTCCAAGTAAATGTGCCGCCATGCTGCCATGGGTATAGACACGAATCGGTTCCATCTCCACCTCAACACCCGGATACTTTTCTTTGTTCTCCTTGATGAGTGCCACCGTTTTCATATCCACATCTCTTGCCAGAATATAGGGGTTGTTGCTGCGGAATCCGTTTTGCTTCATGTCATAACGCACCGACACAATGGTGACGGTTTCCTGTTCGTTGTACTTACTTGCCAGTTGATATTCCGTGGCATAAAACTCAACCATTTCCTTCGCGGATGTAAACTTGGTTAACTTATTCTCTTCTTTCCATGTCTGTAATTTCTTCTTTTGTTGCTCTTTCAGGCGTTCTGCCGCCTCCATGTCAACATTGGATTCACCGTCCCGGAGGGCATTGCGGATTTCTGTTTCTAACTGCTCTACCTCTTTGCGGCTCTCGAGCCCCTCTGTATAGGTAAAACCCCAAAACTCATTTGCTGCATCATAAAAAATGGGGAACTCGGTTTCCAATGTTCCACCGTTTTCCCGAACCAGATTGCTGAGTGCAAGAATCTGGTCATTGAGTTCATCATTGGTGATTTCTGTCTTGCGAAACTGGACTGCATATCCCATCCGATTCTCTACAAATGCCTCACCGTACCGGTCCAGAATCTCCCCGCGGGGCGCTTTTACTGGATACGCCTGAACCAGACGCTGTTGCGCCGTTTGCCGATAGCCCTCACCCTTGACCACCTGCAGGTCAAACAAGCGAATGACACAGGTAATGAGCAGCACACCAATCAAGGCAAGCAGAATAAGATATCTACCGCTAAAATTGCGTCCGTCCATGATTTCACCTAACTTTCTACCGTTGTTGTTTCATTCGGGTCCACTTCATACTCCAGCGAACCGGGAAGCCTAGCAAAAACCCGATGACACTGTTATAAACCGCCTCCGGCAAGCCAATGCGAAACATTGCCGTAACCATTTTCACATCGGCGCCCGTCGCCTTTAACGCCAGTGCATAGACCACGCTGGCAACCAGCGTTCCCACCATCACGCCAAGGCATGCCATCAATCTTTTTTCTCCACTGAAAAAATGCATGCTCAAAAATCCCGCACCGAGTCCCAGATACAAATATATCAAGGCATTGATGCCTATCATTCTCCCAACCAAAAGGTCAAATACAAGTCCAAAAACTGCACCGCAGACTGCACCCTCATAGGTACCTCTTAAAAACCCAATCAGCACCACAAAGCAAAGAAACAGGTTGGGTGCAATTTCCCAAAGTTCCATTCCTCTTGCTAAGGTTGGCTGAAAGACTGCCAGAAGAACTGCCCAAAGAAAATAAAATACAATTCTCATTCTCTCAACTCCTGTCCGCCGGTGGGCGCCGATGGTTTAGGCGTCTGGGTCGGTTTTGGTGTTGCAGAAGGCTTTTGGGTAGGAGTTTGTGTGGGCCTGGGCGTCTGGGTCGGACGCGCAGTCGGCGCCGGCTCCTCCTCTTCTCTCTCCTCTGGTTCTTCTTCCTCGGTATCTTCGGTCATTTCAGGGTCTTCTTCCACTCTTGCAATCACCTCAACTGCATTGAGAAGTACAAACACCTGATGAAGTTTCCCATAATTCACCACCGGTTCTACAATCGCAAATCTTGACATATTGCTGGTGTCTTCTTTGAGTTCCAGAATCCTACCCAACAACAACCCCTTGGGATAGACTCCGCCCATACCGGAAGTTTCTAAATAATCTCCTACCTCAACCTCCGCATCGCGGGAAAGATACCCAAGCCGGCATTTTCCTTTGAGTCGCAAAGCAGAATCTCCCTCCAGAACCCCTGCATCTTTGGTACGCGCCACCATGGCACCAACACCGCATTCGGGGTCGAGCAAGGTCACAACTTCTGCCCAGTTGGCACCCACGCGGGAAATCTTGCCCACCAATTCTTTCTCGGCGGTCAATACTGCCTGTCCTTCTTTGACACCGTGGTTCTCACCCCTACTGATGGTAAAGGTTCCGTACCAGTTTGACGGATCTTTCGCCGTCACCGGCGCAGCAAGCAAGTCCAGTTCATGCTCGGTTTTCGCCATTTCCAACATGGCACGTAGTTCTGCGTTCTCCAATTCCAATCCGCGGGCATCACGCAAACGCTTGTCCAGTTGCACATTGGTCTGCTTGAGTGCCTCGTTTTCCTCCCGCAGTGCTTTCACACTGCCAAAATGAGAAAACAGGCTGCTCAGCCAGTTCCCGGTTCCCTCTACCGCGGTTTGTCCCGAAACTGCCGCGCCTACCAATGCGTCCTCGGCAAGACTTGCGTTGTCTCCTTTTGCCAATGCGGCAAAAATACCAATCAACACTGCAATCACCAAGGTTGCCGCAAGAAGCAGAAGCAAACCCTTATGGTTTTGAAAAAAATATCTCACAAAAATCCCTCACAGTAGTTTACAATTACAGCCGTCTTCTGCGGCTCATTTCCATCAGAAAATCCAGCGACTTCCCTGCCCCCGCGGCAACACATTGCAGCGGGTCTTCTGCGATATATACCGGAATATCCGTCCCTACATGGATGAGTCTTCCAAGTCCCCGCAGTTTGGCACCGCCGCCCGCCAGAACAATTCCGCTCTCCATAATATCCGATGCCAGTTCCGGAGGCGTATTTTCCAACGCAATCTTAACTGCATCCACAATCGCATCCGCTGATTCCGAAAGCGCCTCTCGCACCTCCTCGGTGCTGACATACACAGTTTTGGGAAGTCCGCTCACCATGTCCCGTCCGCTCAGTTCCATTTTATCGCTCTCTTTTAAGTAATACACCGTCCCGATTTCACATTTCACCTGCTCTGCCATCTGGTCGCCAATCGAGATGTTATGCTTTTTCTTTACATACTGGACTATGGCATTGTCAAAGGCTTCCCCTGCAACACGAACCGAGTGGGAAACCACAATCCCGCCCAGAGATACGACTGCTACTTCGGTAATACCGGCTCCTACATTAACAATCATACTGCCGTGAGGCTCGCTGATGTCAATGCCGCAACCGATTGCCGCCGCCAAGGGTTCCTCAATCAGGTAAACCTCTTTGGCACCGGCAGTCTGCGCTGCCTCGGTCACCGCACGGCGCTCCACCTCGGTAATGCTGCAAGGCACACAAATGACCGCACGGATTCTGGAAAAACTGTTGCTTGCCGCTTTTTTAATCACATACTTTAAAAGGGCAACCGTTCCCTGATAACTGGTAATGACACCGTTGCGGATGGGACGAAGCGCCTGAACCCCATCCGGGGTTCTCCCCATCATATCGCTGGCATCGTTCCCGATTGCCAGCGTCTGCCCATTCTTTTTACTGCGAATTACCATTGAGGGTTCGTTTAACACAATCCCTTTCTTTTTTTCATAGACCAGCGTATTCGCTGTACCAAGGTCAATTCCTAAATCTATTGGCATAGTCTTATCTCCTTTACCATTCTATCTGAAACGATTCCCGAAGCAGAGTTCCCAGTCTGCACAACGGAAGCCCTACTACATTAAAATAATCGCCTTCTATTCCCTCAACCAAAAGGGCGCCTTTATCCTGAATCCCATAGGCACCGGCTTTGTCCATCGGTTCTTTGCTTTCGATATACCGACGGATTTCCTTATCCGTAAGGGTACGAAATGTTACTTTCGTCATTTCTGCTGCGGTTTCGCATCTTCCGGTTTTGGTATCCAATACTGCGATTCCGGTAAATACCTGATGCGAGTTTCCCGAAAGTGCCGAAAGCATCCGAAACGCGTCTGCCTCGTCCTTGGGTTTGCCCAAAATTTGATTGTGAAGCACCACCACGGTGTCTGCCGCCAGAATCATCGCATCCGTTTTTGCTTTTTCGGCTACATTTCTTGCTTTTTCTTCTGCCAGCCGCTGGACCGTACGCTCCGGTATTTCATCGGGAATCAATACCTCGTCACTATCATCAGTAATCACCTCAAATTCCGGAACCATACGGGAAAGAAGTTCCCGCCGCCTAGGAGACTGAGAGGCTAAAATCCATTTCTGCATGCCATTTTCCCCTCTACATACCGGTGGAGCCGAATCCGCCGCCGCCACGCTCTGTAACATCCAGTTCTTCCACTACTTCAAGTTCTGCCTTGGCAACCGGCATAAAGACCAATTGTGCAATCCGGTCCCCAGGATTTACGGTATAATCGTGCCCCGAAATATTATGAAGCACCACCTTAATCTCACCGGTATAATCACTATCAATGACGCCAACGCAGTTTGCCATGGAAATTCCTTTTTTATAAGAAAGTCCGCTGCGGGGGAAGACAAACCCGCCATAACCCTCAGGAATCTGCAGCGCAATTCCGGTGGGAATCATGGCTCTGCCGCCAACCCGCAAGGTTACAGGATTGTCCATCACTGCTGACAAATCCATTCCCGCACTGCCATCGGTTGCATATTCCGGTTTTTTTGCCTCCGGATTGACATATTTGATTTTCACATTCATGGTTACAAAACCCCCTTATAAAAATGCACTCGGGTATAATCGCCCTCTGCCGCTATCCGTTTTTGATATTGTTCGCATATGGTTCGGCATTGCTTGGGCGTTTCCACCGTAAACATAAGCCTACCATACGCAATCCCTGTTTTTACGATTTCGTCCAGTTTATCTGCCAGATACAGCGGTACGCTGTTAAGCACCACGCTGCGGCAAATAGTATCGTCTTTCACCACAGGGAAATGCATCCCTTTTCTGTCTTGTATCTCGCCAACACCCTCACAAGGACAGGCGTTCACATTTTTAAGCACACAATTCTCTGTAATCATCAAAGGCAGATGCCCGTAAATCAACAGTTCTGTCGGCAACGGTTTGGCAATGTCCCGCACCTGCGCCAGATTCAGTTCCGCAGAAAGACAAACGCGTTCAAACCCCAAGTCCTTGAGTTCACAAACCGCTATGCTGTTTGCCACATTCATTCGGTGTCCGCCCAAAAGCGTCCAGCAATCCCGCTGGCTCCGCCAACTTAAATGCTCTGCCCGAAGTTTCGTAAATCCTCTTCGGGAAAGTTCGTTCAGGCGGGTCAGCACCATCTCTCTCTGGCTATCGGTGACAATGACCGGCGGCGCAACAACAATCCTTTCTTTATCTTGCAAAAACCGCTCCGGATTTTCCCATACCACCGACAAAGGAACATCAATGGTAGCAAAAGGAACTTCACAGATAGCGTCATATTGTTCCCATGTCCGCACCGAGGCGGTCAGCCTCATCTCTGTCTTTTTGTTTGATGGCAGGGTATCTTCGGTCATGGACACCGTTTTTCGGGATGCTCCGAGAATGGCATTCTCCAATGCAGAAATTCCATCCCGCCTTAGTTGATTCAGCGTCTTGACCGGCGCAAAAGGACGTCCTTTCAGTGTTATCGTAATCGGGTCAAACACAAAGGCTGTGCCACCCGTCTTTGCAATCTGTTTTTTAACTTCTTCTTCCGATGCAGGATTCTTTTGGGCAGCGGGTAGAACTTCCTCCCCCTGCACCGTCACGGTTTGTCTCATCCCCGTTAGGGTAATCACCGGCTTTTCTCCCTCACACAAGGTTACCTCACAGGTGATGGGAACCGTTTTTTCCGGCAAGTCTTCGGATTTGGTATTGTCATTCTTTGCATAGGGGTTGTCCGGCTTATCAAAGGCAAACATATCCACCCCTTTATGATTAGAGAAATATCCGTCGGTCAATCCGCCACGATAGAATACCTGATTCAGCCGAATGGTTTCCTCTTTTTTAGGAAGTCTTTGTTCATCCAGGCATCGGCGGTAGGTTTGCACCACCGTAGACACATACTCCTCGCCTTTCATTCTGCCCTCAATTTTAAGAGAGGCAACTCCCATTTCATTCAAACTTTTCAGGTGCGAAAGCAGGGACATATCCTTTAAACTCAGGTAAAATTGTTCCCGTCCGGCACTATCCTTATAGCCCAGCCGGCAAGGTTGAGCGCATTTTCCGCGGTTTCCGCTTCTTCCGCCAAGCACACTACTCATCAAACATTGACCGGAGTAACTCATACACATGGCGCCATGGACAAAAACCTCAAGTTCCGCCTTGCAATTTTGAGCAATGAACCGAATCTCCTTTTCCGAAAGTTCCCGTGCAAGCACCACTCTCTCTGCTCCCAATGCCTCCAATTCCTGCACACCGGCAAGATTATGCACCGTCATCTGGGTGCTGGCATGGATGGGGAGATTGGGACAAATCTGCCGAATTCGTCTCAGCACCCCAAGGTCCTGAACAATCACCGCGTCTGCACCTGCATCGGCAAGCAAGGCAACAAAGGCGTCCAATTCCTCAAATTCTTTATCCAGCGTCATGGTATTGACGGTCAGATACGCCTTAACGCCCCGCAAATGGCAATAGGAAATGGCCTCCCGAAGTTCGTCCTCCGAGAAGTTTGCGGCAAAACTTCGTGCGCCGAAGTTCTTGCCGGCAAAATAAACTGCATCGGCACCGCTGTTCACCGCGGCCCTTAAGCAATTCATATTCCCTGCAGGTGCCAATAATTCCATCCGTCTTTGCCTCCGTTATCTGGGTCTGCGAAGCGCCGAGAGTTCCGTTTCTCTCTTTGCAAGTTCAATCTGGAGTTTGTGCATATCCTCTTTTAAGCGTTCCACTTCCTGCTTTTTGGTCGCCAACTCCTCCACTGCTACACCGGATTCCTCGGTGTAATGAGCAAGTTCACTGCGCAGTTTATCCTGCACTTCTTCGCTCTTTAAGAGGTCATCGGCAATGTTGATTGCCGTCAGCACCGCAGTCATCGCCGTACTTAAATGTTTGTTTCCCTCTTGGATCTGCGCCATGCGTTTGTTGACCAGAAGAGCAACCCGTTGTACATATTCCTCCGGTTCATTGGTCACCAGCATGTACTCCACGTTGTTGATTTTCACTTCTACCCGTTTGTTCTCCATGACATTCTTCCTTTCATTCCTGCCGGAGCAGGGCTACCGCTTTTAAGATGCCGCATACCGTCTTGGCATCGTTTACTTCGTTCTTTTCTATCATTGCCAAAACTTCGTCCAATGAAACCTCTTCCACATCCAGATATTCATCGTCGTCGGGATGGGTGTCCCCTTGGGAAAGTCCGGTTGCCAGATACATATGGGTTACCTCATCGGTAAATCCCGGAGAGGGATAAATAAAACCAAGATAGGTAAACTTATCCGCCGTCAAACCGGTTTCTTCGCTCAATTCCCGCATGGCACAAGTGATGGGTTCTTCCCCTTTGTCCAGTTTCCCTGCAGGAATCTCATAAATGGCCTTATCAAGCGGTTTGCGGTACTGCTTTACCAAAATCACTTTGTTTTCATTGGTTAGTGCCACAATGCCAACCCCGCCTGGATGGAGCACCAACTCTCTGGTTGCAAGTTTTCCGTCCGGCATGGCGACTTTGTCTACCTTGACGGTAATAATTCTTCCCTCAAACTCGGTTTGAGAAGAAACGGTTTTTTCTTCAAATATCACGCAAGATCTCTCCTTTATTGTATAGAAAGGTATACTATCTTATTGAATATTATACTCCACGGTGTCACAACTGTCAACATTTCCCCTCTTTGCGATACTATGTTGTGAGAATCCTGTTACAGTATCGCAACTTGAGTACACCTTTAAACATATATGTTCGCTGCGCACAGGGGACGGTTCCTAGTTCTTAGGCACAACGAACCGTCCCCAGATGCTTCGCAGTTACAACATCGCAAACAAAAAAGTCTGTTTCGATGAAACAGACTTTTTATTGTTTATGTACCTTTTATACGATACCCTGTGCCATCATAGCGTTTGCAACCTTTTTAAAGCCTGCAATGTTACCGCCGGCAACCAGATCGTAACCCAAGCCATATTCTTCTGCCGCTTCTACGGAAACCTTGTGGATGTTTACCATGATACCCTTAAGTTTCTCGTCAACTTCTTCTGCGGTCCATGCATATCTCATGGAGTTCTGTGCCATTTCCAATGCGGAAACTGCAACACCGCCGGCGTTTACTGCCTTGGACGGACCAACAATCAAACCTTTGCTTCTTAAAAGAACCATTGCCTCGTTGGTGGTGGGCATATTTGCAACTTCGATATAGTATTTGGTGCCGTTGGCAATGATCTGCTCTGCCTCAGCAATACCAATTTCGTTCTGGGTTGCACAAGGCATACAAATGTCTACCTTAACGCCCCAAGGTTTCTGCTTTGCAAAGAATTCACAACCAAACTTCTCTGCATAATCCTGTGCGCGGTCACGGCCGGAAGAACGCATCTCAAGCAGATAATCCCATTTTTCCTGAGTTCTAACGCCATCCGGGTCATAAACATAACCGTCAGGACCGGAAATGGTAACAACCTTACCGCCGAGTTCGGTTACCTTTTGGCAAACACCCCATGCAACATTACCAAAACCGGAAACTGCAACAGTTTTACCATTAAAGGTATCACCCTCATGCTTTAATACTTCGTTTGCATAGTAAGAAGCACCGAAACCGGTTGCCTCAGGACGAATCAGGGAGCCGCCGTATTCCAGACCTTTACCGGTCAGGACACCGTTTTCCCAACAACCCTTGATTCTCTTGTATTGACCGTAGAGATAACCAATCTCTCTGCCGCCAACACCGATATCACCGGCAGGAACATCCACATCAGGACCGATGTGTCTGTAAAGTTCGGTCATGAATGCCTGACAGAATCTCATGATTTCTGCATCGCTCTTGCCTCTGGGGTCAAAGTCAGAACCACCCTTACCGCCGCCGATGGGAAGACCGGTCAGGCTGTTTTTAAAGGTCTGTTCAAAGCCCAAAAACTTAATGATACCGGAATATACCGACGGATGGAATCTGAGACCGCCCTTGTACGGACCGATTGCGCTGTTGAACTGCACGCGGAATCCTCTGTTGGAATGCACCTTGCCGTTGTCGTCTACCCAAGAGATACGGAAGGTAATCATTCTCTCCGGTTCTACCAGACGCTCAATCAAGCCGCTTGCCTCATACTCCGGATGCATTGCCACTACGGGTTCAATGGATTCAAAGACCTCTTCTACGGTCTGCAAAAATTCAGGCTCGTTCTTATCTCTTGCCTGAACCTGCTCAAATACCCGCTTTAAATACTCGTTTGTAATTGCCATTTCAAACACTCCTTTTCTGGCAGTTTTCTGCCTTATATCACATATTTTTTTACTGATTGGATAAATAATCGTGGATGGATGCCGCAGCAGATTTTCCTGCACCCATGGCAAGGATTACCGTTGCCGCACCGGTGACCGCATCACCGCCTGCCCAAACACCCTCCTTACTGGTTGTACCGGCTTCATCTTTAACCACAATACAACCTCTTTGGTTGGTTTCAAGGTCTGGGGTGGTATCTTTAATCAGAGGATTGGGTGTCTGCCCGATGGCAATCACCACTACCTCTGCATCCACAACAAATTCACTGCCTGTGACCGGAACCGGTCTGCGGCGTCCGGAGGCATCCGGCTCACCCAATTCCATACGGATACATTCCACACCGGTTGCCCAACCGTTTTCGTCACCCAGAATCCGAACCGGATTGCAAAGCACCTTAAAGTCAATTTCTTCTTCTTTGGCGTGATAGACTTCCTCACGGCGGGCAGGCATTTCTTCCTCGCTTCTGCGATAGACAATGCTGACTTCCTCAGCACCCAGACGCTTGGCACTGCGTGCCGCGTCCATGGCTACATTGCCGCCGCCGACAACCACCACATGTTTGCCCATATAGATTGGGGTGTCATAGTCCGGAAACCGGTAGGCTTTCATCAAGTTGATACGGGTCAAAAACTCATTGGCAGAATACACGCCGTTTAAGTTCTCACCCTCAATATTCATAAAACTGGGGAGTCCTGCTCCGGTGCCGATAAACACTGCGGAGAATCCTTCTTCTTCCAAAAGTTCCTGTGCTGAGAGCACCTTGCCAATCACCATATCGGTCATAATGGTGACGCCCAACTCTTCCAATTTTTTAATTTCCGCTTTGACGATATCTTTGGGTAGCCGGAATTCGGGGATTCCGTAAACCAGAACCCCGCCGGGGGTGTGAAACGCTTCAAACACGGTCACCTGATATCCCATCTTTGCCAAATCTCCTGCACAGGCAAGACCGGAGGGTCCGGAACCAACAACCGCAACCTTTTTCCCGTTGGGGACAGGTTTGATCACCATGCTTTTGCCGTTTTTCATATACCAATCGGCAACAAAACGTTCCAATCTGCCAATCGCAACCGATTCTCCTTTGATGCCCCGAACACAATATTTTTCACATTGGTTCTCCTGCGGACAAACCCGCCCGCAGACGGCAGGCAGAGAACTGGTTTCCTGAATTTTGTGATAGGCATCTTCAAATTTTCCCTCGGCAACCAGGGCAATAAACTCCGGAATTTTAACATTGACCGGACATCCACCCATGCAAGGGCGGTGCTTACAACCAAGACACCGCTGCGCTTCCTCCATTGCCATCTCCGCCGTATAGCCGGTGGAAACCTCCTGAAAGTTCTTGTTGCGAACGGTAGGTTCTTGCTGGGGCATTGCTACCTTATTCGGTGACATATTAGGCATGGTTCATCCCCTCCATTCTGCACTTGTGTGCATCTCTGGATTGGCGTTCGCCCTCGGCAAACATCTTAGAGCGACGGATTGCCTGATCAAAATCCACCAGATGCCCGTCAAAATCCGGTCCGTCTACACAGGCAAATTTCGTCTCTCCGCCCACCGTCACCCGACAGCCGCCGCACATGCCGGTTCCATCAATCATCACCGGATTCATGCTGACAATGGTCTTAATTCCATAGGGACGGGTCAGTTCACAAACTGCCCGCATCATGACAAGAGGACCAATGGCAATCACCACATCATAGTCGTTGCCTGCCTCAATCAATTCCTTTAATTTATTGGTAACAAATCCCTGATTTCCGTTAGAGCCGTCATCCGTCATGGTATATAAATTGGTACAGGAGTTTTTACATTCCTCTTCAATAATCACCAAATCTTGGTTTCTAAATCCGTTAATCATATCCACATGAACGCCCATCGCATGGAGTTTCTTTGCCTGCGGATAGGCAATGGCAGTACCTAATCCCCCGCCAATCACCGCCGCCTTTTTTACCCCCTCAAATTCAGAGGCTTTGCCCAAGGGCCCAACAAAATCCAGAAGATAATCTCCGGTATGTAACTGATTCATCCGTTCCGTCGTCTGCCCGACAATCTGAAAAATCACCGTCACGGTTCCTTTTTCTCTGTCATAATCTGCAATGGTAAAAGGAACCCGCTCGCCCTGTTCGTCAATCCGTAAAATGATAAACTGTCCCGGCTCTGCTTTACGGGCAATATACGGTGCCTCTACTTCTATCAAAGAAACCGAGGGATTTAATTCCTCTTTTCTTACAATTTTAAACAAAGGAATCCACTCCCTCCTGATACTATAATACAATAATTATATCACACCATTCCTTGAATATGCAATGTAGAATTAGAAAAAAAATTATTTTTGATTTCTACGCATTTTGTAAAAAAGTCATAGAAAAAGCCAATTTTTGGGCAAACTTACCAAAAAGATTGTGAAAGCATTGTCAAAGCGCAAGGTGTTTTACCCGCAAAAAACACAAAAACCACCCTCAAAGAATGATTTATGCAAAATACTCTTTCGCTCGTTTCTTATCTTTATCCAGTTGCGCTGTCAGGGCATCCAGATTGATAAATTCCTGAATCTCTCTCAGGTAGTCAAAAAACGCAATTTCAATCTCTGCTTCATACAAATCCCCGTCAAACTCTAAAAGATGTGTTTCCAGCCATGGTGTTGTATCGGTTACAGTGGGTCTTGCCCCCAAATTGGTAATGGAGGGGTACCATCTGCCATTCACCTTGGTTTTGGTAAGGTAAACTCCAAATTTGGGCAAAAGGGTATCAAACCGACACGCCACATTGGCGGTGGGGAACCCCATGGTTCGTCCCACCTGATTGCCGGAAACTACTTTTCCTGAAAAGGTGAACTGCCGCCCCAAACACTCCGCTGCTAAGGAAACCTGACCTAACTGAATCAGTTCCCGAATCCGGCTGCTGGAAACTGCGGTCCCGCCAACCTCGACCGCCGGAGCCACTTCTACCTCAATCCCGTGTTCTGCCGCAAGTTGGCATAACATTTGGGTATCGCCTGCACCGCGGCTGCCAAAGCGATAGTTAAATCCAACGGCAAGATAGCGGGCGTCCAACCGTTCTTTGACATAACGGCTGACAAACTCTTCCGGTGAAACCATTTGATACTGAGGCGTAAACCATTCAGCAACCACAGCGTCTACCCCCATGGATTCCAGCAGTTCCAGCCGTTTGTCCAACGAATACACCTGAGGCATGGAACTTCCGGTTACTACAGTTCTTGGTTGATTGCGAAACAGATACACCACCGAGGTCAATCCCTCTGCCTTGGCCTTTTCTACTACCTTTTGAATAATTGCCTGATGTCCGATGTGCATGGCATCAAAACCACCCAGCGCAACCGCCGTCCGCCGAAGGGCAAACCCGGCCTCAAAAAGACTTTGGTCTCTATCGTCTGTTTGATACACCTGCACATCTGTCACCTACTTTCCTTGAAAAAAAGTCTTTTGTATTTTAAGCATTCCGTCCTCTGCCAGAGAAACCGTCAAAAAGTTCCCTTTTTCATCGTACACCCGATAAAGCGTCCCCTCCTGAATCCCCGGTGTCCGTACCTGAACGCCGTTACACATCAGTTGTGCCTTACGTTGGGAGAGATAAAGTGCGGGTAACTCCTCAAATACGCTGTCTACCGGCATGAAAAACCCAAAGTCTTCCTTTTTGACACGACGTTCCACTTCTTCCAGCGTCAGGGACTCTTCCAGAGAGAACCGACCGGAACGGGTACGGGTCAATGCCGACATATGGGCATAACAACCAAGTTCGTCACCCATATCCTGACACAGGGTACGGATATAAGTCCCTTTGGAGCATGCCACACGCATCGAAAATGTTTGATTTTTAAGGTCAATCCCCACCACTTCTATCTTATGAATCGTTATGGGTCTTGGCGCACGCTCTACCTCAATGCCGGAGCGTGCCAGTTCATAAAGTTTTTTTCCGTCTTGTTTGATGGCAGAATACATGGGCGGTATCTGCTCACTCTCACCCACAAACTTCTCTGCCACGCGGTAAATGTCTGCCTCGGTCACAGTTACCTCATGGGTTGCAATGACGGTACCGGAGGCGTCCTGGGTGTCGGTTTTGCTGCCCAGCGTCACCTCTGCCAGATATTCTTTCTCCGTTGCGGTCAGCATATCTGACACCTTGGTTCCGCGCCCGACACAAATGGGAAGAACCCCCACCGCATCGGGGTCAAGGGTTCCGGTATGTCCAATTTTTTTGGTTTTTAATATTCCACGGAGTTTTGCCACCACATCATGAGAGGTAAACCCCTTAGGCTTGTTGATGTTAATAATTCCGTCCATGGTATCTCCTATAACTGTTTTTGAATCTCTGGCAGAACCAAAGCAAGAATATCTGCCGCCTCTCCCTCAAAAACGCTGAACCCTGCCGCACGGACATGGCCGCCGCCGCCAAGTTCATTGGCAATCTTTGCCACATCCACCCGCTCAACCGAACGCAGGCTTATCTTAAATTCACCCTCGTCACGACGCCGGATGTAGATGCCGACCTCTACTCCCTCAATGCCTGTGGGCAGAGTGACAATTCCGGTTGCTTCACTCTCGTCAAGACCTGCATCCTGAAAATCCTGCTCCGAAAGATAGAGGGCACAAACCTTGCCGTCTTCAAAAAACTGCAATCTATCCAAAGCCTTTTGCATCAGGGTATAATATTCCCGCGATTTGGTGTTAAACACCCGCTTGGAAATCCCCGCATAATCAATGCCAATGTCAATCAGTTCTGCCGCCGCAAGGAAGGTTTTGGGACTCACACAAGAATACTTGAAGTTTCCGGTATCGCACACCAAACCCACATACAAGTTGGTTGCAATCTCTTTCGTAATGGCAATCTCCCACTCCTGAAAGAGGGCCACCATCAGTTCACAAGTAGAGGAAATATCCTCTGCCAGCGTCTGTTTGGCATAGGGTTTGTGGGTCACATGATGGTCAATGGCAACCGTGTTGGGATGCTGAACAAAAAACTCCTCATGCTCCCCCAAACGCTTGCTGTCAGCACAGTCCACCGCAACAAGCAGGTCACAATCTTTCACATGAAGTCCGGTTTGCTCCATCCCCTCAATCAAAGAAACCGCCATGGCGTCCGGATGGGGAAGCAAATAAACCTCTGCCTCTTTCCCCATAGCATGAAATGCCAGTTTTAAGGCATAGGCGCTGCCCATGGAATCCCCGTCGGGATTGACATGGGCAAAAATTCCTATCCGCTCTGCTTGATTCAGAACGGGAATGATTGATTCAAACATGAGTTACAGCCCCCGCAGAATTTCATTGATGTGGGCGCCATAAGCAATGGAATCATCCTCCACAAAGGTAAATTCCGGCGTGTTGCGCAGATTCAACCGATGACCTATCTCTTTACGGATAAACCCTGTGGCACTTTTCAGTGCCGCAAAGCCTGCCTTTTTCACAGATTCATCACCCATCATACTGATGTGTGCTTTTGCAAATTTCAAATCCTTGGTCACCTGAACCGCTACTACAGAAACCATTGCAGGTAGTCTAGGGTCTTTGAGTTCCCGAATCACCGCACTGAGTTCCCGCTTGACCTCTTCTGAAATCCGGTCTGTTCTATTGTAATTTGCCATAGTTTTTATCCTTTCGCAGTAAGAAGTTTACTCTTACTCTGCCTCAACTTGTTCCATGGTATACGCCTCAATGATGTCGCCCTCTTTGATGTCGTTATACTTATCAATGCTAAGACCGCATTCGTAGCCTGCGGCAACTTCTTTCACATCGTCTTTGAAACGCTTTAAGGAACCAAGTTCACCCTCATGGATGACAATGCCGTCACGCACCACGCGCACCAGACTGTTGCGGTGAATCTTACCGTCCTGAACATACGCACCGCCGATGGTTCCGATGCCGGAAACCTTAAAGGTGGTACGAATCTCCACATGACCGGTAACTGCCTCACGGAAGGTAGGCTCAAGCATACCTTTCATTGCCTTTTCAATATCTTCAATTGCATCATAAATGACGCGGTACAGACGAACATCAACCTCGGCGTCCTCTGCCGCATTGATGGCGCCGGCAGTCGGACGGACATTGAATCCAACAATGATGGCACTGGACGCACTTGCCAGCATAACATCAGACTCGGTCACCGCACCAACGGCACCGTGAATGACATTGACCCGAACTTCCTCGTTGCTGATTCTCTCAAGCGACTGACGAACCGCCTCAACACTACCCTGAACATCCGCTTTTACAATGATGTTAAGGTCTTTCATCTTGCCGGCTTCAATATGCTCAAACAAATTATCCAGAGAAATGACATTGGCTCTCTGCTGACGCTCCTGTTTTTCTTTGAACTTTCTTGCCTCAACCACTTCACGCGCTTTACGTTCATCATCTACTGCATAGAAGACATCGCCGCCCTCGGGAACCTCGGAAAGACCCAGAATCTCAACCGGAATGGAGGGACCTGCTTTCTTCACCGCTTTACCCTTATCGTCGTTCATGGCTCTGACACGTCCAACGGAAGTGCCCGCAACCACAACATCACCGACACGCAAAGTTCCTTTTTGTACCAGAACAGTAGCAACAGGACCTCTACCCTTGTCAAGTTGCGCCTCAATGACAGTACCTTTTGCGGCACGGTCAGGATTGGCCTTGAGTTCTTTCATTTCTGCAACCAGAAGTACCATCTCTAAAAGTTGGTCTACATTGGTGCCCTGTTTTGCAGATACCTCAACGCAGATGGTATCGCCACCCCACTCTTCCGGAACCAGACCGTGCTCGGTCAGTTCCTGACGGACTCTGTCAGGGTTTGCACTCTCTTTATCAATCTTATTAATGGCAACGATAATGGCAACCTCTGCCGCACGGGCATGGTTGATTGCCTCAATGGTCTGGGGCATGATACCGTCATCGGCTGCAACGACCAAAATTGCAATATCGGTTACCAGCGCACCACGGGCACGCATAGCCGTGAATGCCTCATGTCCCGGTGTATCCAAAAAGGTAATCTTTTTATCATTCACACGCACACGATGTGCACCGATGTGCTGCGTAATTCCTCCGAACTCACCCTCCGTCACATTGGTGTTACGGATGGTGTCAAGCAAAGAGGTTTTACCATGGTCAACGTGACCCATAACTACAACAACCGGAGAGCGGGGTTTCAAGGTTTCCGGCGCATCTTCCACATCTTTGAAGAGTTTTTCTTCATCTGTCAGGATGATTTCCTTTTCAAAGGTACAACCAAGTTCCTCTGCAATCAGGGAAGCGGTGTCATAGTCCAGAGATTCGTTCACAGATGCCATAATGCCAAGGAGCATCAATTTTTTAATGACCTCGGTTGCCGGCTTCTTCATCCGCTCTGCCAGTTCGCCAACGGTAATCCCATCGGGAATCAGGACATGAATCTGTTCAATCTTATCTTTCTTTTTCTCAGACTTTTTCAGCAAATCCTCAGGATTCGGCTTGTTTTTACTGCTCTGGGGTTTGCCATTCTGCTTTTTCTTTTGGTTGATTTTTTGTTTTTTGTTGCCCTCTGCACCCTTAACGTTTTCCGGAATCAACTCTTCCAGTTTTTCTTCGTCCATGCGGTCAAGGTCAACGGTGTTCACGCGGGTATCAACCGTGCGGGTTTTCCGTCCGATTTCTACCTCAGTTGCAGGCATTTCTTCCGGCATCTCATCGACAGTAGTTTCCGGTTCTCTTTCTTCCTGCTTCGGCTTTTTTTCATACATTGAAAAATCTGCTACCTGATTTTTCTGGGTATAATACTCAAAAATCACATCCAATTCCGCCTCTGTTAAGGCACTCATATGATTTTTGGTGGATACATTGTAATCGTGCAAAACTTTTACGATTTCCTTGCTGGGAAATCCAAATGCTTTGGAAAGTTCATAGGCTCTGATTTTTTCCATATGATTTCACTCCTTCCGCAGCCAAAACGACTGCTACTTATTCTCAAAAAGCGTAGAAAGTTGCTCGGAAAACCCTGTATCGGTCACCGCCACTACAACGGCAAACTTTTTGCCGATGGTAGTTCCTATCTCCTCCCGATTTCCCGGGCGAAGTACAGGAATCTGACGATATGCTCCCATATCTGTCACCTTTTTTTCGGTATTGGGACCTGCATCCTCTGCCAAAAGTAGCAAATGCGCTTTTCCTCCGCGCACGGCGTCTGTTGCCTTTGCTTCGCCGACGGCAAGTTTGCCGGCACGCATGGCAAGGGAGAGCATCCCACGAAATTTAGGATTCATGGTTTTCCTCCTTCAATTCCAGTTGTCGGTATACATCGCTATCTACTTGGGTGGAAAATGCACGCTCCAAAATCCGGCGTTTTTGCGCCCGCCCCACGCATTCGGGACAGACATAGGCACCTCTGCCCGGTTTCTTCCCCTCAGTATCAATCGTTGGCGACTGACCTTTTTGGCAGGCAATCCGAATCAGGTCTTGCTTTTCTTTCCGCGCTCTGCATACCATACACATCCTCAAAGGTTTCATGCTTCTTCTGCCTCATCGGTTTCCGGTGTTTTCACCGAGGTCAAATCAATCTTCCAGCCGGTCAAACGTGCCGCCAGACGGACATTCTGACCCTCTCTGCCAATTGCCAGAGAAAGTTGGCTATCCGGAACAACAACGCGGCAGATGTGGTTATCTTCATCAACTTCAATGGAAAGAACCTCTGCCGGGCTCAATGCGTTAGACACATATTCTGCCGGATTCTCACTGTATTTGATGATGTCAATCTTCTCACCGCGCAGTTCGCGAATGACTTCCTGCACACGCATTCCTTTAGGCCCGATACAGGTGCCGACAGGGTCTACGTTTTCTTTATTGGAATGAACTGCAATTTTACTTCTGGAACCGGGTTCACGGGAAATCGCCTTGATTTCAAGGATTCCCTCATCAATTTCAGGCACCTCCAGTTCAAGCAGACGACGAACCAGCCCCGGATGGGACCGGGATACCACCAGATGCACACCCTTGGCAGAGTCTGCAACCTCAACGACAAACACCTTGTAACGCTCGCCCACCTTATAGTTATCCTGACGCACCTGTTCATTGGGCATCAGCACAGACTCGGTGTTCTCAATCTCAAGCATCACATTGCGGCGTTCAATTCTGCGAACCTTAGCAGAGGCAATATCATTTTCGCGGTCAGAGTATTCGCTGACCATCTTTTCACGCTCTGCCTCGTGCATCCTTTGAAACACCACCTGACGGGCGGTCTGTGCGGCAATTCTGCCAAAGGTTTTGGGGGTTGCCTCAAATTCCACAATGTCCCCAAGTTGATACTTGCTGTCCATCCGCTGTGCTTCCGCCAAAGAAATCTCCGTTTCCTGATTCTCTACTTCCTCCACAACGGTTTTGCGGGCAACAATCCGGATTGCACCGGTTTCTTCCTCAAACACAACACCTACATCCTGAACCGCACCAAAGTGCTTTCTGTAAGCAGAAATCAACGCGCTTTCCAGTGCATCGAGAATGACATCGCGGCTGATGCCTTTCTCTTCTTCAATCATTTCTAAGGATTCAAATAATTCCGAACTCATTTTTTCAATCATTCCTTTCTTACTATCTTATCTAAAAATCAAAGTGCAAATGCACTACCGTGGTTTCTTTCAGGGTAAATTCCAAATCTTCTTCCCCGACTTCCACCTGAATTTTTTCACCGTCATAGTTTTTTAAGATTCCGGTCACCTGTTTAGAACCGTTTATCGCCTTGTAAAGACCAATGTCCACAACTTCGCCCAGATACCTTTGAAAATGCGCCTCTGTCTTTAACTTTCGCTCAATGCCGGGCGATGCCACCTCCAGATAATAGTTCTGGGAAATGGGATCCGCCTGATCCAGCGCGTCGCTGAGTTTACGGCTGATTGCCTCACATTCGTCCAACGAAATACCGTCTTCTTCCTTGTCTACGTAGACCCGAAGAAACCAGATGCCGCCCTCTTTGACAAATTCCACATCGTAAAGATAGGCTCCTTCTGCTTTTGCAATCGGCTCTGCCAACTGGTATACCGCTTGTTCCGTCTTGGAATACGCCATCATCCTGCCTCCTCTGTCACAAATAGAAAGAGTGAGGTTTGCCCTCACTCTCCTGTCATGTATATTACTTACTTAGAATACCACAGAAACCGCCGTTTGTCAAGGCTTTTTCTCAAAATTATCCGCTTAGTTTCCAGACTCTTTCAGTTTTTCCAACTCTTCTTTAAAACTTTCAATGTCTTTAAACTGCTTATACACCGACGCAAAACGCACATAGGCAACCTCGTCAATGGTTCTTAAACGATCCATCACCATCTGCCCAATCTGTACCGAGGACACCTCTCTTGCCAGAGAATTGTGAATTTCCGACTCGATTCCGTCAATGATTCCGTCAATCGCCTCCAGCGGAACCGGACGATTGGCACAGGAACTCAAGATGCCGCGCTGCAGTTTTTCCCTGTCAAAACTTTGACGGGAACCGTCTTTCTTGATGACGATAATCGGTACACTCTCTATCTTTTCATAGGTTGTAAACCGCTTGCCGCACTGCAAGCATTCCCGCCGTCTGCGAATGGCAGTTCCATCCTCTGCTGAACGGGAGTCCACAACTTTACTTTCCAAATGACCGCAAAAATAACAACGCACGAATCTGTCCCCCTTTGCTTCTTGTTCTCCTAGTATACCCTATCTTTTTCGGCTTTGTCAATAATTGTCACCGAAATGTAACCTATTCGGCAAGAAAAGACAATGCCGGTAACATACTTGCATCCGTAAGGTTTGGCATCTCAGGGTATGCACCCCATGCATAGCGCGCTTTCACAGGCTTTGGCACCTGATTGCTCCAGACCCGCACGGTGTCCCCCTCAAGTTCAGCCTCCGCCGGATAAAAGATGCCGTCCTCTCCCGCAACTTCAAAAGATTGGGGTTTGGTTTCGTCCATGTTATGTTGGAGGATCCATTTCTGTCCCCGCTTGTCTGCATACTGCTCTTTCGGGAGTACCCAGAGTCCGCCGTTGGTTGTAAAGGTCAAAATCAGTTGGTTGTCCTGTTGTTCCATAGACTGGTATATGGGTCCCGAAACCACCATATCCTCAATGCCATAGACATCCCGCATGGCATAACGGAAAAACCGCTCCGCTACTACCTGTTTTTGGTGGGGATGAATATCTTCTCTGCAGTTTCCCGCGCCGGATTCATGTTCACCATAGATATCCAACAGAGAAACCACGCCGGCATTCTTTGAGTTTTTGATGTTCCCCAATGCCAATCGCTGACCCTCCCGAATCAAACTTTCATCCGCCTTGTAACGGGTCAACTGTGTCCAATAAAAAGGTAAATCTTCTCCCCATATATCGCGATACCAATCCACTAGCCCACTCATGGCGTCCCGATACATCTCGACGCTCATGTGGGTTCGATACTCGTCTGCCTCCCCCTGATACATCAGGATTCCCGCAAGTTCCAATCCCGCAAAAGGCAGAACTCTGTTATAATATAACCCGCCGTCAGTGGAGATAAAACTCCCTAGTTGGGTTCCATAAGGAATCCAGCGGTTGATTTCTGTATCACCGACTGCCGCATTGATGATGCCCACAGGGATATCAAACTGCCTCTGTACTTTTTGGGCAAAGAAATACCCAATGGCAGAGCAGTAACTGGCAGCATCATGATTCATCACCGACCACGCAGGATTCACATACCCCACCGGTAGATTGGCAACCGGCGCCCCCGCTCCTTGGGTTCCTTTGGCCCAAAGGTTAAGTAAGCGAATCTTTGGATTATTGGTTTCTTGTTTCCCTTGCTCAGAGTTGAGATATTTTATGGTATCTTCTCCGCCAAGCAGGTGATAGTCCATATTAGACTGGCCGATTAAAAGCCAGACATCTCCAAAAGTAATATTGTCATATTTCTTCCGCTCTCCGCCACAAACAGCGGTCAGGGTATAATCGCCGCCCGGAGCAAATGTCCCAAGTTCCGCACTCCATTCTCCCATCGCATTGGCAATGGACTCCACACGATGCTCTGCTCCGTCTTTACTGCACAGAGAAAGTTCTATCTTGTCGCCGCATGGTGCATTGCCCCAAACCGTCACCGGCTTTCCGGCCTGCAACATCATGGAATCCGAAAAAAGATTCGGGAGCGAAAATCCCCGCTCGCCTTGACTATATCGAAACTTCAGGTTGCGGGCAATCACCGAAGTTCCATCGTTTTCCCATGCCATCACCCGATAGGTATCCCCTTTTTGATGTTTGGGAACAGAAAGCGTAATTTCTATCATTCTATCCTCTTTCGGCAGGAATTTTTCTTCCGCTACCGAAAGGGATTTTAACGCACCATTGGCAGTATAAACCCCTGCCAAGACTTTGGTGTCAAGTTCCCGCTTTGCGTCATAGGCATAAAGTTGCATCTTCCATTGCGTTTCCCCGAAACGTCTGCCCCTCTGATACTGCCAATCGGGATATGCCAGCCACTCTACCTCGGCAATTCTGGCTCCGGCAGGAATTTCCAACCTCACAAACCGGAATTCCCCGACCCCATCAAACAGATACTCCTGCCAATCAGGTGTATACCCCTGATTGTCCTTGGGTTCTGCCACGCCGGCTTTTACAAAAGTCCTGTTATCGCGGGACAGATAGAACACCATTCCGTGTGCGCGGTCAATGTCACTTGCCTTTTCTCCCGCACAAGGAAGAAAACGCACCCCGCTCAGCATATGTAAGGCTCCCAAATCCAGAGTAATCGTCTGTATCTTTCCATCACAAAACACCGTAGATGCATCGCCGTCATACAGATATCCCGCAAGAGAGTGTCCTTTGAGTGTTCTGCTGTTTGCTGTCACCGCTATCGCCTCTGTGCGTGCTGCAAGCGTCAAATCTGCCCCTTTTGCTTTTGGCACATCTGACTGCCGGCATCCTGTCAAACAAAGAAGAGACAGTAGCCACAGCAAAAGATGTTTTACCACTCTTTTCTCTTTCATGGCACTGCCTCCTTATTTCTTATTCTAAATAATCTTTCAGTTTACGGCTGCGACTGGGATGACGAAGTTTCCTCAGCGCCTTGGCTTCAATCTGACGGATACGCTCACGGGTGACATTGAACTCCTTACCCACTTCTTCCAGCGTTCTTGCTCTGCCGTCATCCAGACCAAAACGCAAACGCAGCACCTTTTCCTCTCTGGGGGTCAGGGTATTGAGCACATCAGCCAGTTGCTCTTTGAGCAACGTAAAGGTTGCCGCCTCGGATGGTGCGGGTGCATCATCATCCTGAATAAAGTCTCCCAGATGGCTGTCTTCTTCCTCACCGATGGGAGTTTCCAAAGAAACCGGCTCCTGTGCAATCTTCATAATTTCGCCCACCTTATCCACCGGCATATTGAGTTCCCGTGCAATCTCCTCAGGCAGAGGATCTCTGCCAAGTTCTTGTACCAACTGGCGGGATACCCGAACCAATTTGTTGATGGTTTCCACCATGTGTACCGGAATACGGATGGTTCTTGCCTGGTCTGCAATGGCACGGGTAATCGCCTGACGAATCCACCATGTCGCATAGGTACTAAACTTATAACCTTTGGTGTAGTCAAACTTCTCTACCGCTTTAATCAAGCCTAAGTTTCCCTCTTGAATCAGGTCAAGAAAGAGCATTCCGCGGCCAACATAACGCTTGGCAATGCTGACAACCAGACGGAGGTTTGCCTCGGCAAGTTTCCGACGCGCTTCCTTGTCGCCCTCGGACATTTTGCGCGCGAGTTCGGTTTCCTCGCCGCTACTGAGGAGGTCAACCTTACCGATTTCTTTCAGGTACATTCTAACAGGGTCGTCAATGCTGACCCCGTCCGGCACCGACATATCGTCCAATTCTTCTTGCGTGATGGCAATGTCCTCTTCAATAATCTCTAATTCTTCGTCCATACTGCCAACGATTTCGATACCGTGTTTCTCTAAGTATTCATAAATCTTATCAATCTGGGCAGGGTCGAGGTCTAACTCCTCCAATTTATCGCTGATTTCCTTATAATCCAGCATTCCTTTCTTTTTACCCTGCTCCAACAACTGCTGAAGTATCTGTTTTTTGTTCATCGGCTGTTTTTCATTTTCCATAACGTTTAGTTCCTCCTCATATTCTTCTGCTTGAGCATCCGGTCAAGTTGGCTCAAATCCCCTTGTTCCAACAGTTCCGTCTCTTTTCGTCTATGCTTTGCCTCAAGAAGAATTTCCAGCGGCTGCGTCGCCGCCTCTTTCTTATTTTCCGTATTTTTATCGTCCAGTAAGATGGATGCCACCGCCCCGACCTCCTGAGGTCCGAATTCTTCCAAGATTGCGTGTACATCTCCTTTTCCGTCTGTGCGGGCATATAATTTTTCTGCCAGCGTTCTATGTAAACCCTCGGTAAAATCCTCCGGCGTCAATTCGCTTTCAATTACCCGCTTCATCACCACGGCGTCTTCCGCCATAAAATTGAGCAACAAACGCTCTGCATTCACAATCTTCATGGCTTCCAAATCCCGTCGTCCGCCGGTTCTCTGTTCAAAGTTCTTGCGTTCCTGCCGCTCTTCCTGCCGTTCTTTGATTTGACTTCGTTTCCGTTTTATCACGTTGACCTGCGCAATCAGGGTGGCAAACGAAACTCCTGTTTCCTTTGCCACCAGTTTGGTGTAAAGTTCCAGTTCCACTGCATTGGGAATCTCAGACAGAACACCTGCCGCCGCCTCGGTAAATTCCAGCAGTTGCTCGGTGTCGCTTAACTCATAGTTTTGCTTGATTGCGTCGATTTTATACGCAATCAGGGGTCTTGCGCCCTCAACCAAAACCTGAAACATCTCCGGTCCCTTGGCTTTGATAAACTCGTCGGGGTCTTTCCCGTCAGTAATGGTCAAAACTTTGGTTTTGATGTCCTGCTGTGTCAAAATATCGCCTGCGCGAAGTGCTGCTTTTCTGCCCGCATCGTCTGCATCATAACAAAGCACCGCCTTGGGAGAATACTTTTTAAGCAGCCTTGCCTGTTCCGGCGTGAATGCCGTACCCAAAGACGCCACCGCGTTGTTGATGCCCGCCTGATGCAGAGAAATGACATCCATATATCCCTCCATCAAAAGCATCCTGCCCGCCTTGCTGTTTTTGGCAAGGTTGAGCCCAAACAGGTTTTCCTTCTTCTTAAACACCAGCGTTTCCGGCGTGTTTAGATACTTGCCGGTATTAGCATTGTCTTTCATAATTCTGCCGCCAAAGCCGATGATGTTTCCTTGCACATTGATAATGGGGAACATCACTCTGCCGTCATAAAAGGCATCATAATAGGTTCCGTTGTCCCGCGCTTTGGCAAGCCCCGCCTCAAACACCTCGTGTTCGCTATAACCTTTTTCTTTTAAATATTCCAACAGGCTTGTCCAGCCCTCCGGCGCATAGCCAAGACCAAACATTTTTATGGTTTCGTTGGTGATGCCCCGCTCTCTGAGGTACATAAGAGCCTCTTTCCCCTTCTCTCCGGCAAGATGCCGGTAGAAGTAGCGTGCGGCTTCTGCATTGATTTGATAAATCCGTTGTTTTTTATCCAGCGTTTCCTCTCTTTTTTTCCTGTCAGAGGGTCCTCTTTGTTCCGGCATGGGAATTCTGGCACGGTCCGCCAGCAGTTTCAGTGCATCCATAAACTCCAGATGCTCCATCGCCATGATAAAATGAATGACATTTCCCCCTGCACCGCAACCAAAACAATGAAACAACTGCTTGTCCGGCGAAATGGAAAGGGAGGGTGATTTTTTATCGTTATGTAGGGGACAGAGTGCTGCATATCGGGTTCCCATCCGTTTGAGTTTTGCATACTCAGAGATGACTTCCACAATGTCATTGTGTTCAATGACCTCGTCAATAAAATCCTGAAAATCCTGTGACGCCACACTTCTCCCCCCCTTTTCTTTTAGTATTCGACGACTTTCTCCGATTTCCTCTTTTTTATTTCTGCCAAAATGCGGGGATAAATAACTCTGTATACTTTGCCACCGCATACCGGTCACTCATGCCGGCAATATAATCCCGTGTGCGCAGATGCACATCCTCCGAATCAGCACCCGCGGGAATCGTTTCAGGATGTTCAATGTAGGTCCGGTATAGTCCTTCAATAATACCCACCGCCTTTTGCTCCTCCTGTTGCGGTTCGGACGCCACATATACATGGTCAAACATAAAGGAGCGAAGTCCCATCATTGCCTCAAAAATCTCGGGTTCCATTTCAATGGTATTTTTATTCTGACTGGCACGGATGATTGCCCAAATCATAGTATTGATGCGTTTGGAGTGTTTTTCGCCCAACACCTTGGTATAGACATCGGGAATGGCACTCTCCGTCAGCACTCCACCGCGAATTGCATCATCAATGTCATGGTTGATATAGGCAACCTTGTCAGCCAACGCCACAATCTGTCCCTCCAAGGTTGACGCTTTTTTCTCTCCGGTGTGGCAGAGAATGCCGTCCCGCACCTCATAGGTCAAGTTGAGTCCTCCCGGTCGCTCCAAAACATCCACCACTCTCAGGCTTTGCTCGTTATGCTGAAACCCTAGCGGACAGATTCGGTTTAGCACCTTTTCTCCCATATGTCCAAAAGGGGTATGCCCCAAATCGTGACCCATCGCAATCGCCTCGGTCAAATCCTCGTTCAAGCACAGGGCACGGGCAATAGTTCTTGCAATCTGGGAAACCTCCAGCGTATGGGTTAAGCGGGTGCGGTAATGATCCCCCTCCGGTGAGAGAAACACCTGCGTTTTGTGCTTGAGCCGACGGAACGCCTTAGAATGGACAATTCTATCCCTGTCCCGCTGGAACTCGGTTCTCAAATCACAGGGTTCTTCCTGTCTGGTTCTGCCCTTGCTCTCTCCGCTCTTTTGGGCAAAAGGCGAGAGTGTTTGATATTCTCTTTCTTCGGTCAGCGTACGCAGATTCATCTTCCGGCCCCCTTTTTCATTCTCATATCTAAATTCTACAAAAAACTTCCAAATCCTCTTTTTGGTTGACAAAAATCAAATTTTGTACTACCATAAAGGTAAGAAATAACAGAAAGGATGCTGGCATCGATGACACCACCCATTCTCACCCCACGGCTTCTGGGGATTGCAGAACAAATTACTCCCTGTGCCTGTGTGGCTGACATCGGGACCGACCATGCCTATCTGCCAACCTATCTGTGTATGACAGGAAAGGCTGAATCCGGCATTGCCTCGGATATCCGCAAAGGTCCGCTTTTGCGTGCCAAGGCAACCCTGACGCGTTATGGCATGGATGCCCGAATTCAAACCCGCCTCGGGGGCGGTGTAGACACCCTGACTCCCAAGGAGGCAGATTGTATTGTGATTGCTGGCATGGGAGGGTTGATGATTGGCGAGATTTTAAACGCCCATCCGGAGGTCTTTGCTGCCGCCAAACAGATTCTTCTTCAGCCAATGACCGCAGTGCCGGAACTTCGCACCTTTCTTTACCAAAACGGCTATACCATACTCACCGAAACCCTTGCCAAGGAAGAGGAAAAACTTTACCACATCCTCTCAATCAAAGCAGGACAGGACCCCGAAACATACAACGATATCGACCTTTATTTTGGGAAACAGTTGCTTTTGGGCACCTGCGAACACAAGAGGGAATATATCCGGAAACAACGGAGAAAACTGACAAAAATGGCAGAGGGACTCAAACAATCCAAAACCGAAGATGCCCTTGTGCGGCTCAAAGATACGCTTACTTTGCTGGACGCCCTTAAGGCATACGAATAGGAGGTACTTTATGCTGACCGTTAAAGATATTATGGAAGAACTGGAGCGATTTGCTCCTAAAGACCTTGCTGAACCCTGGGATAATGTGGGGTTGATGGTAGGAAATCTGAACCAACGGGTTACCACTGTGTTTGTCTGTCTGGATGTCACCTCGGACAACGTGCAACGCGCCATTGACTGCGGTGCGGATTTGATTCTTTCCCATCATCCCTTGCTTTTCTCTCCGCCCAGCCGGATTGTGGAACAGGACATCACCGGAAAAATCCTCCGGGATTTGATTCGCAATGAGATTTCGGTTTACAGCGCCCACACCAATCTGGATCACGCCGACGGCGGAATGAACGACGTTCTGGCAGAGCGTTTGAATTTGGTGGAGGTTCGCCGGTTTTTAGATTCAGAATGCACCGATGAAACCGATAAGCCGATAGACAACGTAGGACGGGTTGGCAGTTTGGAAAATCCCATGGCAATGGAGGATTTTGTAGAGTTTGTGAAACACACCCTCTCCTGCCGCAGCATTCGTTATGTAGGAAATCCTGACGCCGCCATCCAAAGGGTTGCCCTTTGCAGCGGCAGCGGCGGCAGCGGAATCTGGGCGGCATATCATGCCGGCGCCGATGCCTATGTGACCTCTGACATCAAGCACCACGAGGCACAACTCGCCCATGAATTGGGACTCAATCTGGTGGATGCCGGTCACTTTGAAACTGAGAATACCATCTGTTCCTTTATGACCGAGTTCTTAGAATCCCAATTTGAGGAACTCAATGTCATCCCCTCAGATGCCCAGCCTTATTTTCAAGTATAACTAAAAAAACTCCCGATTGGGAGTTTTTTTAGTTGCATTGGGACGGAGAACTGTCCCCTGTGCGCAGTCCCCAATTCCTCACCGCTACGCACAGGGGACGGTTCGCTGTAGCATGCGCACAACGAACTGTCCCCATGTTCTTCGCTTAGTTACTTGTCAATGCAGGCGCAACAAAAATATGGTGAGATTTGTTCGTTGTGAGTCTTTTGCAGGCAGGAGTGTGCTTGTTGCACATAACTGTCTGCGAAAGATGATACAACGGACAAAGATTGCCATATTTTCTAGCGCCTCTTAATTAAGGATGTCGCTGGTTGTATCACTATTCCCTGAAACCTCATTGACAAAGGCCTCATAGTTCATGCCCAGGTCGTTCATGTAGGTATCGTAATAGCCAAGGGAACGGATTCCGGTGGTGGTTTTGCTGATTACAAGGTTATCAATACCGTCCGCAGACTTTTTCACACCGGTGAAAGCAACTACCGTTCCGGAGGGGTCTTGGGTGCCAAACTGCTCATTCCAGTATTCTGAAATATAGTCGGCATAAGGAACCGCCTCACCATTGGCGTCTTTTTTTGCGGGAATCCCAAAGTAAACTTTATCATAGTTTCCGTCGCTGCTCTTTTGCATGGAACGCAGATAGAACTGACCGTTTGAGGCATCTTTGCCAATGACGCCGGTGATGGCGCAAAGCGTACCCTCCGGTTGATAATGAACCTCAGAAACCAGAACTTTATTTTCCTCTCTTACCTTAGGGATAATAACTGCCGTACGGTTGGGATTATCCCATTGCACATCGGCGGAAAATGCCTCAGAGATAGCACGAATCGGCACATAAGTGCGGTCGTTTTGAATCATTGCGGGAACATCCATCTCAATCGGCTGTTCTTCCTGCGTAGCAGCACCATTGCGAATGGTATATTTCCCCATCATTTTATTGTTAATCTGGAGGGAAATCACCGTATCATAAAGCACAATCTGGATCCGCTTATCATCATTGAACCAATACACAGTTGCATCAAGCGCCTCGGAAACGGCTCTTAAGGGGAGCATCAGGCGTTCATTGATAATGACAGGACCGCTGCCCTCCGCAAATTGCAGACGCTCACCAACCACTACTTTATCTTCTGCCGCTACCGCCATGGTTCCCACAGAACCAAGCATGATGCAGGCTGCTAATACACCGGCTAACTTTTTCATAATTCCTCCTGACTGCAAGCCATACAAGGATTGCTATTTCATTCTTACTACTATTATAGCGTACCTATGAAATAAAATCAATAAGAAAAATATGAATTTTTTAACGTGACAATTAACTCTCCCGCACCGTTTAGGAGCCCCCATGTGAGGAGCGACATAAAGTAAAGGGCTGCGCACAGGGGACAGTTCTCTGTTCTCCATTCCATTGCGCACAGAGAAGCCGTCCCCGTGTTCTTCGCTAAATTTCCCTATTTTTTAGGCGTGCATTTTCTAACGCAAAGGCATAAAAAAAGAACGTGACGTAACGTCACGGTCTTTTAAGAATCTTTGATTATTCAGCAGGGGTTTCTGCAGTTGCGGTCAAGAAAGCAACCAGCATCTTGGAAACTTCTGCACGAGTTGCGTTTGCAGCACCCTTAAAGGTGTTGTCTTCGTAACCGTTAACAACGCCCAGAGATACCATTGCAGCAACGCCATCAGCAGCCCAGTCAGCAACATCTGCAGCATCAGCAAATGCCAGAGCAGCACCTTCGGTTGCGCCTACGATACGGCCCAGAATGGTACAGATTTCCTGACGACTGATAGAACCGTTTGCATCAAATGCATCGCCCTTACCGTTTACAAAGCCTGCTTCGTTTACTGCGATTACGAAAGGAGTATACCAATCGTCTGCACCACAGTCAGTGAAAGTGCTTTCGGTAGCGGTTGCGGTCAAGTTCATAGCAACAGCAATCATCTTAGCGAACTCAGCACGGGTCAGTTGTGCTTCCGGCTCAAATTTGCCTTCTGCTTTACCGTTGATGATGCCCATATCTTTCAGGGTGGTGATGTAATCAGCAGCCCAGTAATCAGCAGCTACGTCAGCGAACTCAACGCCAGCAACTTCGCCATCCTCGGTCTTACCATCTTCGGTGGTTTCACCGTCTTCGGTCTTGCCGTCTTCAGTGGTTTCGCCGTCTTCGGTCTTACCATCTTCAGTGGTCTCACCATCTTCGGTCTTTTCGTCCTCGGTCTTGTTGTCCTCGGTTACGCCGCCGCCAAAGTTAGCATTGCCGCCGCCGATGGGCTTACCAATACCGGAAGGAGTATAACTACCGGAAGATTTAACAGAAATTTCAACGGTGTCTACAGTCAGTTCTTCAGCCAGTTTGAAGGTCTTGTTTGCCGACTCGGTACCAGCAGCCAACTTGATGTCAGCAGTGGTCTTGTTACCTGCAGCAGAGGTGTCCAGAACGGTCTCAGCAGCATCGGTAGCGTCAGCAACAGTGATCATCTCTGCGGTCAGAGCAACGGTATCGGTTGCGCCGGTAGCAGCATCTTTCAGGGTAATAGCAGCATTGCCCTCAATGATAGCCTGCTTAACAGCAGCATCGGTACCTTCAGCACCCTTCTTAACAGTTACATCAACCAAAGCATCAGCAGTTGCAACGGTCAGCGGATCAACATTTACAGTTACCTCGATTGCACGAGCACTTTCTGCAATGTTAATGCCGTTTGCGCTTGCAGCCAGAGTAGCAGTTGCTTTATGAGCAGCTACCTTGGTAGTATCAACAGCAGCGATATCCCAAGCAGAAGCCATAGCAGTTACATCCAGATCGGTTACAGTAGTTCCGCCAGTGGTAGCACCATCACCAAGTACTTTAACTGCGCTCAGTGCAGCGTTGATTGCAGCAGCGTCTGCACCATATGCAACATTTACAGAAGCAGGAGTTGCTTCAACAGCGGTAATGTTGGTTTCTTCGATTACGCTGATTTTACCAGTAGTGAAATCCAGAGTTGTCGCAACTTCACCGCTATCTCCTTTAGTTTTAAAAGAAGGTACACAAGTTACGGTATAGTCATCAGCAGGAGCATCAGCAGCAACATCTACAGTAATTTCAAAAGTAACAGTCATTTCTCCTTGATTACCACTATATGCAAAAGCATAGGTTCCATCTTCTGCTTTGTTCAGCATAGGATTTCCGGGCAACTCCCATACACCAAAATTGCTAATAGTTAACTTAGTTGCAGCAGTACCACTTCCATCCTGAATAGCAAATGAATTAAATCCACCACTCTTCAGGTTAGCACCGGAAAAACTTACGGTCAAAGTAACAGATTTTGCCTCGCCCTGCTTTACAGTTGCATCACTGATAGAAACAGTTGTAGTTTCTTCAGCCATTACAATGCAAGTAAAAGACATTGCCAGCATCATCACAACAAGCATCATGCTAAGAATTCTTTTCATTGTTTTGTCCTCTTTTCTTAAAATATAGATTTAAAATTTAATCTTTGACTTAGGATTGAGCCGGATACAGCGGATAATCCCCTGCACCGAACAAGGTGTGCAGCAGCAAGTAGATTGCGTCATCACTATCTACATCAGTATCACCATCAACATCACCGCTTTGATGTAAGGGGTAGTCCCCTTCGCCAAACAAGGTGTTCAACAGCAAGTAGATTGCATCATCACTATCTACATCCTCGTCACCATCAATGTCACCAGCAACACCTGCTTCAACAACGTTCAATGTAACGGTTACTTCGTAGTCAATCAGAACGAAGATGTCTTCGCCCTCTACGCCAGCGGTTGCCAGAGTAGCCTTTGCAGTAGCAGTTGCTCCAACTTCTTCAGCACCGGTGTAGGTGATGTCGGAAATTACTGCATCTGCCAGGGAAACGGTTTCAACTACGTCGCCGTCTTCAGCCAGTTTCAGACCAACAGAAGCCTTTTTAACCAGTGCTTCGATGTCCTCAACAGGGGTGCCAACAGGAACGCTTACGCTTACCGCATTTGCATATGCAGCATCCTTACCCAAGGATTCCCACTTGATGTTTACGGTGACGGTCAAATCATCGTCATCATCGTTGGTGAATTCAATATCGTCTACCTGAACGGTACCGGTTACTGCGATGGTGCCGGTAACGGTTGCAGCCAGACCCTCGGTGTTCCAAACAACAGGAGCATCAACACTACCAGTCATTGCAGCGCCGCCCTGAGTACCGGTTACCTTAACGGTTGCAGGCAGATCCACATCTGCGGTAGCCGCACCATAAGGAACGAAGATATCTTCCGGATTGGTTACGGATTCGATTTCAACAGGATCCTTAATCTCTTTTGCATTTGCCAACTTAACCATAACAGCCTGTGCTGCACTGTAAGTTGCATCATCGGTACCCATCTTTACAACCAGAAGAGCATCCTCAGCAATTGCTTTTGCAGCATCGGGATTGCTGGTGAGTTTAATCACAGCCTCGCCATTGCCTGCTACCTGCTGATTTACTGCGTAAATGCTTGCCGTGTTGGTAGTATCCAAAGCGGGAGCCTCTGCAGGAATACCAGCGCCACTATATACATAGCCAAGAACGGTTACCTGTGCAGTCTCGCTGCAGGTATAATTGATCTTGATGGTGTAATCTTTGTATGCGTCAGCGCCTTCGCCAACGGGCACATAACTTGCAGTTACTGCAGTAATGTCCATTGCGCCGGTCACTGCATAATCGGTTTCCCACGCGTCATCTGCAGCGGTATTTGCTGCCAGCGCGGTCATTCCCAGAGTGCTAATCATAGCAACTGCAGTTACGGCTGCACTCAATTTTTTAAGTAAGTTCATGTATTTCATTTCTTTCGCCTCCTAAATAATCAAACTAATTCTTTTCATTTCTCAAGCAAAATTGCTTAACTTTTAGTTTACCACAATTCTATTTAGGGTAAGCCTTTCCTCCTTTCTTCCAATATTTATGAAACAAATACGGACAGTTCATCCATATTTTAATTTATTTCATATTCAATCTTATCACAGTATACTACAAACCTAAAAATTTTTCAATAGATTTTTTGATAAAAATTAAAAATTTTTTAAAATAAATTTAATATTTCTAATTTTTTTTCATATTTCTGGTTGTTTTGCATAAAAATAAAAAGTGTTTGAAAAAGAAAGGGTGTGAAATCCATCTATGGCTTATATTTTTGACTACACAGAACTGGAAAAAAGTTTTAATTCTTTTAAAACCTCATACCCGAACATTCCTGTTTTTTCCATAGGCAAAAGCCGCGAGGGCAGAAACCTGTATGGCATCAAACTGGGACGGGGCGGCAAGCGTATTTTCTTCCACGGCGCCCATCATGGCATGGAATGGATGACCTCTAAACTTTTAATGCAATTTGCAGAAGATCTTGCCAGCGGAAAGCATGAAAGCGACAAATTGCTCCAAAACCGAGCCTTGTATTTGGTGCCCATGGTGAATCCTGACGGCGTCGCCATTGCCGCCACGGGAAAACGGTGGCAGGCAAACGCCGCCGGCGTGGATTTAAACCATAATTATGATGCATTATGGCATCTTTCCAAGCAAAGTGAAGCACCGGCGGGCATCTTAGGTCCGGGCCCGACAAGGTTTTCCGGTGCGTTCCCGGAATCGGAACCGGAGAGCCGTGCGGTGGCGGATTTTACCCGCCAGAATGACTTTGATTTAGCACTCGCTTTCCATAGCCAAGGCGAGGTTATTTATTGGGATTTTTGCGGCTATGCGCCGGAGGAATCCTACCTTTACGGAAAGAGATTTGAGGCGGTAAGTCCTTATCGGATGGAGTCAATCAGCGGAATTGCCTCTTACGGCGGATACAAGGATTGGTTTATCAAAACCTTAAAAAAACCGGCGTTTACCATTGAAATCGGTGTAGGGGAAAACCCTCTGCCTTACAAGGATTTCCCCACCATTTACGCCCGCACTCTGCCTCTGATGTTGGAAGCATTGAAGTTGTAGATGGGCAACATCCATACGCTACGCACAGGGGGCTGCGCACAGGGGACAGTTCTCTGTTCTTCGCTTTGCTGCGCACAGAGAAGCCGTCCCCGTGTTCTCCGCCCCCCAGATGCTTTGCTGGAATTATAAAAGAGGAGTGACTTTCGTCACTCCTCTTGGCTTAGTTTGCGTTTGATACGTTGCAGGGCATTATCAATGGATTTTGGGGGACGATTTAACTCCACCGCAATTTCCCGATAATCCATGCCGCCCATATATAAAGAAAGAACCGTCCGCTCCAAACCGCTGAGTTTTTTGGCAATCTCCGCCTCCAGTGCCTCTGCCTTTTCGCGGCGGAGAAACATCTCTTCCGGATTGACAGACTCCCGCTGGGCAAGCATATCCACCAGTGTCCGCTCTGTTTCATCCTCATAAACCGGCTGGTTTAACGAAACATAGGAATTGAGCGGCATATGTTTCTGGCGGGTTGCCATTTTCACCGCAGTAAGAATCTGGCGTTTGACACAAATTTCCGCAAACCCGCGGAACGATGCCTGTTTTGTGATGTCAAAGTCACGGATGGCTTTGAACAGCCCAATCATCCCCTCCTGTACCAAATCCTCTTTGTCAGCACCGGCAAGGTAATAGTCCTTGGCGCGGGCACGCACCAGATTCTTATACTTGGAGAGGATAAACTCCGTCGCTTGTTTGTCGCCCTCTGCTGAGAGTTCCACCAGTTGTTCATCCATTAAGTTTTCATAATAAAAAAGTTTTTCTTCCATAATAATATTATTATACACTTTGCTTTTAAAGATGACAAGAGAAATTTTAAAAATTTATATGATATTGCCACACTGCGCACAGGGGGCGGTTCCTTGTGCTATATGCACAACGAACCGCCCCCAGATGCTCCGCTGAAAACTGAGAGAAATTTTAAAAATTCTCTTGTATTACTTCCTTTTTATGATATACTTAAATTAAAAAGGAGGTTTTGCTCATGAAGATTGCTGCTGTGGTTTGCGAATATCATCCCTTTCACAACGGACATGCTTTGCAGTTGTCCGCTGCCCGCGAAACATTGAACGCGGATGCCATTGTTGGCATCATGAGCGGAAACTTTGTCCAGCGGGGAGAACCTGCCTTATTCCCGAAACAGGCGCGTGCCAAAGTCGCCCTGAAACACGGAATGGATTTAGTGTTGGAACTTCCTGCGGTATTGACTCTGCAGTCGGCGGAGCGTTATGCCCGCAATGCCGTCATGACCCTTGATGCTTTGGGATGCGTGGACACACTCTTTTTTGGTGCAGAGTGTCCCGACACCTCACTTTTGACCGAGATTGCCCGCGTGCTCGCCGACGAGGATTCCCGATTCCGTCAGCAGTTGCAGACAGAACTTTCCCAGGGAGTTTCTTTTGCGGTTGCCAGAGCCGCCGCTATCAAGTCTATTTTGGGTCCCGCCTCGGCAGAAATTTTGAGTCAGCCCAATAACATTCTGGCAGTAGAATACATCAAGGCATTGCTGCGGCTGGGCAGTTCTATCAAACCTTATGCCATTGCCAGAAAGACCGCCCAGCACCATGACGCGACCCCAACCGGAAGGTATGCCTCCGGTTCGGCAATCCGACAAATGATACTGAACGAGGATGACCCCTCCGCTTTGATGCCGGAATCGGCATGGGACAGCATCAAGGACAGTCCCCGATTTTCCATGGAAGCATTTGCAGTGTCTTGTCTTGCCGCTCTGTGCCTTAAAACGCCGGAGGAACTTCGACAAGTTGCCGATGTCGCCGAGGGGTTGGAATACGCTCTGTTAAAAAACGCCTTTTCCGCTCAAACCTTGGATGAAGTCATTGAGCAAACAAAATCCAAGCGGTATGCTTATAGCCGAATTCGGAGGATTCTGCTTAATTCTTATCTCGGAATCACCCAAAAAGACGGAGATATGCTCCCGAAGTATATTCGGATTCTGGACTTTAACGATACGGGCAGGCAGATACTTAACCTTGCCAAAGACACCGCCAAACTTCCCTTAGCCAAACATGGCGGACAAATTAAGGAGAATCCCGACGCTCTCTCGCTCTGGCAACGGGAACTTGCGCTTGACAAGGTCTATCAGTTATTTTTACGTTAAAAACCACCCCTAGGGGTGGTTTTTTGTATTCGGGCTGCGCACGCCCGCACCGCTACTCACAGGGGACGGTTCTATGTTCTCCGCTTTGCTGCGCACACAGAACCGTCCCCATGTAATCCGCTTGGTATTATTGTAAATTAAACCACGCGGATTTTCCGGGGTACTTTGCCATTTCTCCCAATTCTTCTTCGATGCGGAGCAGACGATTATACTTTGCCACCCTATCGGTACGCGACGGTGCTCCGGTTTTAATCTGTCCCGCGTTGACCGCCACTGCCAAATCTGCAATGGTGGTATCCTCGGTTTCCCCGCTCCGGTGGGAGGTAACTGCCGTATACCCCGCACGGTTTGCAGTCTGAATTGCTTCTAGGGTTTCGGTCAGGGTACCAATTTGATTCACCTTAATGAGCACCGAATTGGCAACCCCTTTGCGGATGCCTTTTTTGATTCTGCCCGGATTGGTGACAAACAAATCGTCACCCACCAGTTGCACTTTGGAACCAATCTTCTTGGTGAGCATCTTCCAGCCCTCCCAATCCTCTTCCGCCATGCCGTCTTCAATAGAAATGATGGGATATTTCTCAACCCAATCCGCCCAGAAGTCCACCATCTCTTCACGGGTGAGCATTTTGTCTTGTTTCCAGAAATAATAGCCGTCCGGATTCCCTTTCTTTTTGGCTTCTTCCTGCATCTCGGTGGAAGCGGGGTCAAGGGCAATCTTAAAATCCTCACCCGCACGGAATCCCGCCTGCTCGATTGCTTCTACCAAAAGTTTGACCGCCTCTTCATCGCCGGAAAGATTGGGCGCAAATCCGCCCTCGTCACCCACTGCGGTAGAATACCCTTTTTGTTTGAGGATTCCTTTTAAGGTATGGAACACTTCAGAACACCATCTAAGGCCCTCTCGGAACGACTCGGCGCCCACCGGCATAATCATAAATTCCTGACAACTGATGGAGTTATCGGCATGTTTACCGCCGTTGATAATATTCATCATGGGAACCGGCAGCGTATGCGCATGGACTCCGCCCAGATATTGATACAAACTGAGTCCCACCGCTGTTGCTGCCGCTTTTGCGCAGGCAAGCGAAACCCCAAGGATAGCATTGGCACCCAGTTTGGTCTTGTCCGGTGTTCCGTCCAGTGCAATCAGGGTTTGGTCAATCGCAGTCTGGTCCAGCACATTCATGCCAAGCAAGGATTCACAAATCACACCATTGACATTTTCCACCGCGTTAAGCACTCCGTTACCGCCGTAGCGGGTTTCATCACTGTCCCGCAGTTCACAGGCTTCAAACGCACCGGTTGACGCCCCCGAGGGGACCGACGCCCGACCCAGAACCCCGTCTTCGGCATAGACTTCTACCTCCACCGTGGGATTGCCTCTGGAATCCAGAATCTCCCGTGCCGTTACATCCACAATTCCAATGTACGCTTTCATAGAAAAAACCTCCTTTTGGGTTAGTGTTTCCCATTAGGAGGTTTTTATACTTTAATACAGGACCCAACGAAAAGCCAAACGCTACGCACAGGGGACGGAGAACATGGGGACGGCTTCTCTGTGCGCAACAGAGTGTAGAACAGAGAACTGTCCCCTGTGCGTAGTCCTCAATTTCTCACCGCTGCGCACAGGGGACGGTTCCTTGTGCTATACGCACAACGAACCGTCCCCATGTTCTTCGCTTAGATATTTGCTACTATAGGCGCCTACGCTAACAGGCTTTCGCCTGTCATCTCTTCCGGCTTCTCCAGCCCCATTAAATCAAGCATAGTGGGTGCTAAGTCTGCCAGACGTCCGGGTTTTAAGGTATGCTCTTTGTCCCCAACCAGGACGAGCGGTACGACATTGGTGGTGTGCGCGGTGAACGCTCCGCCGGTTTCGTAGTCTACCATTTGGTCCGCGTTTCCGTGGTCGGCGGTAATGAGTGCAACTCCACCCATGCTTTCGATGGCATCTACCACTTTGCCGAGGCAGGCATCTACGGTTTCCACCGCTTTGACCGCCGCGTCAAAGACCCCGGTATGTCCTACCATATCACAGTTTGCAAAGTTGAGTACAATCACATCATACTCACCGCTCTGAATCCGTTTTACCACTTCTTCCGTTACCTCAGGTGCACTCATTTCCGGTTGCAAGTCATAGGTTGCAACCTTGGGGGAGTTAATCAATGCGCGGTCTTCACCGTCATAAACATTCTCCACACCGCCATTAAAGAAGAAGGTAACATGCGCATACTTCTCAGTTTCGGCAATACGGAGTTGGCGCAGACCCTTTTTGCTGATATATTCGCCAAAGGTATTGGTCAAAGACTCCGGTTTGAACGCCACTTCCACATTGGGCATGGACGCATCATATTGGGTCATGCAGACATAGAAAGTGGGGAAGAACTTCCGCGCAAAGCCGCTGAACTCCTCGTCCACGATGGTACGGGTGATTTCTCTCGCACGGTCAGGACGAAAGTTGAAAAATACCACCGAATCGTTTTCCTGAATCTTGCCAATGGGTTCTCCGTCTTTGACAATTACGGTAGGAACCACAAATTCATCGGTTACGCCCTCGTTGTAACTCTCTTTGACTGCAGTCACCGCAGATTCACAGGTGTTACCGGTGCCAAGCACCATAGCGTTATATGCCTGTTCTACCCGCTCCCAGCGGTTGTCACGGTCCATCGCATAGTATCTGCCCATAACAGTTGCAATATCACCGACCCCGATTTCACGGATTTTGGCAACCAGTTGTTCCACAAACTCCGCACCAGAGGAAGGAGGCACGTCGCGCCCGTCTAAAAATCCATGAACATGAACTTTCTCGATTCCGTTTTCTTTTGCCAGACGCAAAAGGCCATACAGGTGCTTATTATGACTGTGAACACCGCCGTCAGAAAGCAGACCCATCAAATGCAGGGCGCTGTTGTTTCTCTTACAGTTTTCAATCGCCGCAAGCAGGGTTGCGTTTTTGAAAAAGTCTCCGTCGTCAATGGACTTGGTGATGCGGGTCAGTTCCTGATACACAATTCTGCCCGCACCGATGTTGGTGTGACCAACCTCGGAGTTTCCCATCTGTCCCTCCGGCAGACCTACATCCATACCGGATGCATGAACGATGGTATGGGGACAGGTTTCCATCAATTTGTCCATGGTTGGAGTGTTGGCAGAATGAATGGCATTCCCTTCATGGCGCTCATTCTCGCCATAGCCATCCATAATAATCAATGCATAAGGTTTTTTGCTCATTCTCAGGCCTCCTATTTTGCTGCAGCAACAATCACAGAGAAGTCCTCTGCCTTCAGGCTTGCACCGCCAATCAAGCCACCGTCAATGTTGGGTTTTGCCAAAAGTTCTGCCGCATTGCCGGCATTCATGCTGCCGCCGTACTGAATGCGGATGGCATCTGCCACTTCTTGTCCGTACAGTTCTTTGATGGTATCGCGGATGATGCCACAAACCTCATCTGCTTGCTCAGCAGTTGCAGTTTTACCGGTGCCGATTGCCCAAACCGGCTCATACGCAATGACAACCTCTTTTGCTTCTTCTGCCGGAATTTCCAAAAATGCAATCTTGGTCTGGCGGCAAACGGTTTCTGCGGTGATTCCCTGCTCTCTTTCTTCCAGACTCTCGCCCACGCATACAATCGGGATAAGTCCTGCTGCAATTGCGGCTTTGGTTCTTAAGTTTACGGTCTGGTCGGTTTCGCCGAAGTACTGACGGCGCTCCGAGTGACCGATGATGACATACGCAACGCCAATCTCTTTCAGCATATTGCCTGCCAGTTCGCCGGTGTATGCGCCGCTTTCTTTAAAGTGTACATTCTGGGCACCGACTTTGATGTTGCTGCCGTTTAACGCATCCAGTACACCGGGAATACAAACCGCGGTGGGGCAAACCACGACATCACACGCTGCATCCTTTACCTTGCCAATCATTTCAGCCACCAAAGCCTTAGCCTCAGCGGGGGTTTTGTTCATTTTCCAGTTACCTGCAATAATCTTTTTTCTCATGGAATATTCCTCACTTTCTTAATCGTGCCAAAAGACCGAATGGCATTCGGTCTTTTGTTTCTTTCTTATTTATCGTTGAGTGCAACTACGCCGGGGAGGTCTTTGCCCTCTAAGAATTCTAAAGATGCACCGCCGCCGGTGGAAATGTGGCTCATCTTGTCGCCAAGACCTGCCTGATTCACTGCTGCAACGCTGTCACCACCGCCAATGATGGTGGTAGCATCCAAATCTGCCAGCATGGTAGCGATTGCATTGGTGCCCTTTGCAAAGTTAGGCATTTCAAACACACCCATCGGTCCGTTCCAAACAACGGTCTTTGCATCTTTGAGTGCTTCTTTGTAAAGTTCGATGGTTTTTTCACCGATGTCAAGCCCCTGCCAGCCGGCTTCAATGCCGCCACGGCCAACGGTCTTGCTTTCTGCATCGTTGTCAAACGCTTTGGCAACTACGGTATCTACCGGAATCAGGAGTTTTACGCCCTTTTCCTCTGCCTTTGCCATCATTTCTTTTGCGTAATCGAGGTAATCTTCTTCTAGCAGAGAATCGCCGACTTCCTCGCCCATAGCCTTCATAAAGGTGTATGCCATACCGCCGCCGATAATCAAGGTGTCTACCTTTTCCAGCAGGTTGTTGATGACAGAAATCTTGGAAGATACTTTGGAACCGCCCAGAACTGCAACCAGAGGTCTTACCGGATTGTTGACTGCATTTCCAAGATACTCAATTTCTTTGTTAATCAGATAGCCGCCAACTGCGGTATCCAGATATTCGGTAACTCCAACATTGGAACAATGCGCACGATGCGCAGTGCCAAACGCGTCATTGACAAATACCTCTGCCAAAGATGCCAGTTCTTTGCTGAACGCTTCGCCGTTCTTGGTTTCCTCTGCACGGTATCTGGTGTTCTCAAGGAGAACCACGTCACCGTCTTTCATAGCAGCAACGGCTGCCTTTGCATTCTCGCCGACCACGGTGTCATCTGCTGCAAAGATAACCTCTTTACCCAGATGCTGAGATAAACTCTTTGCAACCGGTGCCAAAGACAGTTCCGGCTTGGGTTCACCCTTGGGTTTACCCATGTGGGAGCAAAGGATAACCTGTGCGCCGTCAGCAATCAACTTCTTGATGGTAGGAAGTGCACCGACAATTCTGGTTTCATCGGTAATCTTACCCTCTTTAATCGGAACATTAAAGTCACAACGAACCAGGACTTTCTTGCCCTTTACCTGAATATCATCTACTGTTTTCTTGTTCATGGAAACTACCTCCAAAATGATATAATATACTCCCCATGCGGGGCTGATTCTATGACAAATTTTGCCTGTCTTCTATTGTAGCCTATTTTTTAAAATTTATCAAGACTTTTTCTCTATTTTCTTGTTAAAAAATTCACTATATTTTTATGTTTTTTTTTTTCTTTTTCATTCCTATAACTCGATTTTCTGTGGAACGGACTTTTCGTTGAAATCTCAAAGAGAAATTGAATTGTAAAGGCATTTTTATATGCATAATTGGTTGTGTTGCAAAGTTGCACACATTATAAATAATATTAGAGGTTTTATAAAAACTGTCAAAAGTTTTATAAAATCTCTTTTGTTTTTTATAAAACCGATTATAAAAAATCCCTATTCTTTTATAAAAGATTGCAGAAGATTTATAAAAAATATTTAGACTTTTATAAATCATTGACCGACTTTTTATAAAATCAAACACGGATTTTTATAATTTTACCGCCGACCTTTTATAATTTCAGTTCCGGAGTTTTATAAACAGTTGCCGATGTTTTATAAAAGATGTCCGCTCTTTTATAAAAACTGTTAGAAATGCCGATTTGACAATATTTGCATACTTTTATATAATATAAATATCGAAAAAGGGGGTGTATAGGTATGCACTTGAGCAAATTAATGGAAAATTATCCTAAAATAGATAAAAGATTAAAAGAATTAAAAAAGGAATTAAAATCCTTGTCAAAAGAAGACTTGGCGTGGGTGTTAAAGGGGTTTTTGCCACCCGAGAAAGAGCCAACCCGACCACCAACAGATTATGAAATCTTTATTGATAAATATGGGTTAAAGCCTGCTTGTCCTTACTGCACAAGCCGATTATATCAGTCACACGGGTTAGACGATTATGGAAAACCCCGATATAAGTGCAGAAATTGCGGGAAAACTTATACCATAATGACAGATACATTTGCAGATAAATCCACCTTCCCCCTACCTGTGCAGATTGCAGTAATCAACTATACTTTAATGGGGTTATCCTTATCCGCTTGTCGGCGTAATTTAGAGGTTGACTACGGGTGGCATACCTCAGAAGGCACAATCTTGCTATACAGACATAAGTTCTTAAAAGCCCTTTTAGAACACTATGGAATGCCGAAATTGTCGGGAGTAGTTCAAATTGACGAGACCTATTTCAGGGAAAACCAAAAGGGTGCAATGGAATTAGTCAATGTTGCACCAACCGCAGTAAATGAGAGAAAACCCCGACTTGAAAACACACATATCCCATCCGAGCTTGGGATTTTTGGACCAGAGTTTGCCTGTGTAGTTACGGGAATAGACAGTAATGGCTATGTTGTAGCAGTTCTGTCGGGTTTAGGGAAAAGCAGTTCTCAAGTCCTTGAAGATTATTTTAGTGATTATTTAGGAGATATAACCTTTTTGTGTAGTGACGATTATGACGCCTACACTCGGTATTGTGATAATAATGCTATTCCACATTACATACAACCTTCTGATATGAAGAATATAGTTAGAAAAGAGCAAAAGGACTGGGCAGAAACGCATAATGGCAGAGAATTGGCAGAAGAAACAATCCTTAAAAGATATTATCAAACACAAGGGCTTGACAGAGTGGAAAACTACGGAAGATTAAGTTTTGCAGAGTTTGAGAGATTAAAAGCCGAAAAACACTTGTCATTAAATAACATTGATAGTTTTCACATTCAATTAAAGCGACATATCAACAAAAACTTGACTGGTGTTGCTACTGTGTATTTGCCTTTATACCTTGCTTTATATGTATTCAAACATAATTGGAGTATCAGCCACAATAAACAACACCCCACCTCCCGACATGACGCTGAAAACATACTTATTGACTTATTGCAAAGAAAAGGGACAGCATACCGAAGTGAGGATATAAAGGGTGGGAATATTCTTGATTATGTAAAGCCTACTACCCATTATATAAACAATCTGCAAGAACTAACAGAAGAAATGAGAAGAAAATCAAATATTATGGGCTTTACTTTTGACGAAAATGACAGACTTTTGACATTCAACAAGAGAAAATATTTCAGGAATTGCGGAATAACAAAGTTAAAGCAAATATGCAAGGAATACCATATAAAAGGATATACTGCCATTGACAGTAAAGAAAGATTGGCAAAATTAATCTGTGAACTACCACAAGTCAATGACATTTTTCTTGGACTTGTTGCCGCAGACCACTTGCATTCACAATTTATGGAAGATATACAACTTATGATACAACAAGCAGAAGAACTTGACTAGATCTCAAAAGTGTCATTTATAAGTGTCGGAAAAATGCAGAAGTTTTTCCGACCGCATTTTTTTGCTGATTTTACCCCCTAAAAAGTATGGTTTTTTAGAAAAATTAATAGGCAAATATATAAAAGTGTTGATTTTTCCCTCCTTCGGGGATATCCACCAGAGGGAGATAACCAAAGAATAAAAACTTTTAATATAAATAATTTTACAGAACAACTCAAATGAATTTACAAGATGGAAAAAATATCTAAAAACACTTGCAATTTGGGAAAATATATGTTATAATAAAGCCAACAAATAGAGAAAAGGGGGAGATACCAATGGTAAGTAATTTTTCAAAGAGGTTTGACTCGGTTAGATTGCAGCTTGTGTTGTGTTCCTCTGATAATATAGAGATATAAAAAATAAAGAAAGTTGGCAGCGTAACGTATAAGTCAATCCTCTTTGAATAGAGGAGTTGATTTATGCGTTTTTTTGTTATCATAGAAAGGTGGGATTAAGTGTCATGTGGTTGTTTTTAGAGGTTGGTAGTAGGTGAAATGTACATTGAAAGGAGAATGTTTATGAAAAAGTATTTAGCTGTTTTGTTATCAATATCTATGCTTTTTGCTATGGTATTTTCTGTTAGTGCGGAAGAAAGCAAAAAAACTGTAAATGAAACTGCAATCATGTCAGTAAAAGCACGTGTGGTAAATGATGCTGTAAAAGATGTTTTAATAAAAAACGGAGCATCGATAAATGATGATTCTGTTATTGAAGTGTTAAAAATTGATAATTCCGAAGATACCGCAGTATGTGTTGTTAACTATGATGGAGAAGAGATAGTTCAAGATGTTTTTTTATCTTACACGGAAGATGAAGAAGGGAATATGGTTGTAGATAATTCTTTGGCTGAAGCTATTGCAAGAAGTACCGATCATAATATGTCTGGAAGCCACCCTCCGTTGTCTTGGGATGGAAGTTATATTGTTCATGCAACTGCAACGGCTGCTAAATATATAGATACGGCAACAGATCCATATGGTTGGATGCCTTTCTATAAACCATATAAATGTTCTTTTTATTATGTTAATTATGAAAATGTAACTGTAAATTCGATAGAAGTGCGGTATATAACATCTGGTGCGAAATATTCTTATCCTGGTTATCAATATATGGGTAGTTCATATGACCATATAGTAGTGGCAAGTAAAACAAATCCAGTTGCTGGCACTACGTATGTTGGATATAATTATTTTCCAGAAAACTTTGTTCTCTCTTGTACAGGTACGGAAGACATGGTGTTAACATTTATAAATAGAGTTAATGGCGTAACGGATTCATATACAGTAAAATTAATAAATAAGTATTAAAAGATGAGGGAGAATTCCCCCATCTTTTAATCAAAAATATGTTTGTTAAGGAGATAATGATATGAGAAAAATTTGGAGTGTTATATTTATTTTATTATTTCTTTTTATGACAGGGTGTAGAACACAAACAGAAGTAAAAGATAAACGAACAGTTGTAAAAGAAGAATTTATGGTTAATTCTTTCAAGTGGGGAAGTTCATGGGAGAAAATAAAAAGCGAACCACAAATGAAAGAATATAATATAATTAGAGATGATGGAAATAGATTTGTGGTGGAAATTAACAATTTTGAATATTTAGAACAAAAAGGTAAATTGATACTGCTTTTTTCTAATTCAGAAAGTTCTTTCCCTGCATCTGGTTTGATACAGGCATATTTTGCATATGATGATGATATAGAAAAAACTCTTATTGAAAAAAGTGAAGAAGTTTATGGGGAAAGAAAAGACTTTTTTTTAGATAAGAAAGGCATTGAAAATCCATTAAATCCACCAGCTTGGTACTGTGAAGAAACACTTGAAAAAAGTTTAAATGAAAAAGAGAAAGAAGAATATCTGAAGAAATATGAAGGAAAAGGATATGACGAAACACGAATAGATGCACTTTTAAGAGGACCGTTAGTTATAATAACGGTTGATGAAGAAAAGAATGTAATAAGATTTCAAGGGAACGATGCAGCAGTTGTAGAAAATCTTAGGAAATAAAGAAGGTGGAGAGGTTTAAACATACAAGCCTCGCCACCTTTTTTTTTATAACGGTTTACCCGTACGCGTATGTCGTGTACGGGTAAACCGTTATGTTATAGTTTTTATGAATATGTTGACAAACATTTTCGGTTATGTTATAACAAATTATAAAATAAAGGTGTCTAAAAATTTGATTTAAGCATAGGGGGTTAATGTTGTAACTTTGACCATTTTTCATTATATAAAATCAATTTCTATACGAAATCTCAACAAAAAAATTATTCCACAGAAAATAAAGTTATAGGTTTTCATTTGTTTCATTGACAAATTCCGTCATACTTGCTATAATGTAGCCATTCTACAAGTATTTAGGAGGGGTTTTCTTGAAATCCAACATTCGTACCAAAGATTTAGTATTGACCGCACTTTTGATTGCCATCGGCATTATCATTCCCACCTACTTCGGGTTTTTGCGGGTAACTCTGCCGCCGGCATTTACTGCTACCATTATGGCACATGTCCCCATTTTTGTGGCTATGTTTATCTCCCCTTGGTCCGCATTGTTTGTTGCATTGGGAACCACTCTGGGATTTTTATTCACCACTCCGCTGGTAGTTGCAATCCGTGCTGCATCCCATGTCATTTTTGCATTGGTTGGTGCATATATGGTTCGCAAATCCTATAATTTGGTATGGATTGGCATTGTAACCGCCCTGCTCCATGCAGTTTTTGAGGGTTTGGTGGTTTATTTGTTCATTAAAATCGGTCTTACCCCCGCCACTGAGGGTACCCCTGTTCTGGTTACTGCCTTTTATGTCACCGGCATTGGAACCTTGATTCATGACATCATTGACTATGTTATCGCCTGCGGCGTAGGATTTGCACTTGCAAAAGCAAAAATGATTCCTGCTCTGCCCGCTATCTGGGAAAAACGCTAACTTTACATATCTTGGAGGGACTTTCTATGAACCAAAACTTTTCGATTTTAACCAAAGAAAAATTGGAAAACGCACTTCAGAATGCTCTGGACAAGATAGCGGGTGCAATCCCTGATTTTACCGACGCATTCCCCGGCGCCGCAAGTGTTGACGGGGTGTATCCCCCAACGCAGAATACCAGTTGGACTCAATCGTTCTGGACCGGTATGCTCTGGCTTGCGTATGAATTTACCAAAGAGAACAAATTCCTTGATACTGCCAACCATTTGATGGAATCCTTTTTTCATCGCTTAGAGAATCGAATCGGACTTGACAACCATGACATCGGATTTGTCTTCTTGCTTTCCACCGTTGCCGGCTACAAGGTAACCGGAAATCCTGTTTTAAGAGAAAAATCCTTAGAGGCAGCCGGACTGCTCGCTGACCGGTTTCGGGAAAAGGGTCAGTTTATCCAACTGGTTGGCGACGCTGACTGCGAGGACCCGATTTACTATCGCTTAATTATTGACTGTCTGATGAACATTGAACTTTTGTATTGGGCGGGCAAAGAAAGCGGAAATGAGGAATTTACCAGAAAGGCGTTTGCTCACTTTAATACTACCATGGGAACGGTGGTAAGAGAGGACGGCTCTACCTTCCAGAACTTCTATTTTGACCAACAAACTGGTGCCAGACTCGGTGGCGGAAGCAAACAGGGATTTTCCGATACCTCCTGCTGGTCCAGAGGTCATTCCTGGGGCGTGATTGGTGTGCCGTTCACCTATTCTTATATGAAGAACGATGACATCATGGAAAAATATTACGCCATTACCGATTACTTTTTAGAACATCTCCCCAAAGACCGTGTGGCTTTCTGGGATTTGTGTTTTACTGACGGCGATGACCAGCCCCGTGACAGTTCTGCAGCGGCAATCGCGGTTTGCGGACTATTGGAAGCCTGCAAGGAAATGCCTCTTGACGATGCCCACCGTGAGCGCTATTGGAATGAGGCAGAGGCGATTATGAACTCCTTGATTGAAAATTACACCACCAAGGACGACCCCAAATCCAACGGACTGTTAAAACACGCCACCTACCACCTAAAAGGCGGTCTTGGCATTGACGAATGTAACATCTGGGGCGATTACTTCTACATGGAAGCCCTGATGCGTTTTCTTAATCCCGATTGGAAAAAATATTGGTAAACAAACAAGCACTTGCAAACGCAAGTGCTTGTTTTTGTTTGTATTTGAGGTTCATTAAAGTCCTCCATAGATAAAATGCCACCAATACGGCCATATGACTTCCGAGGCACTGCCTTTGTCTGACCATACGGTCTTTTCCCATATGCCATAGTGCCATTCACCATTTTCTTTAGAAAAACACAAGACATTTCCTGCGCCTTTATTAGCAGATACAACATAAATTCGTGCATATTGATCGTTATACTCAAGGATCTTTAGATAATCTATTTCTCCCATCATTGTATTCTCTTTATACTTTTCACAAAATTCATCATAATGTAAAATGGTAAGCACCTCACATTTAGTAAGCGAAAAAATCCAAATAATAAAGAAGATACAAGGTATAACCAACAAAATATACTTGCTTTTCCCCATCCCCTAATTCCTCCTAATCCAAGGCTAAAAGTTGCCGCATGTAATGATATTCTTCTTTTGCATCCGCACCAAATGGGTTTGACTCCGGATTATTGTGTGGCGGTCGAGTTTCGTCTTGATTATACAAAGTTGCAAGTATATCTGTTTTTCCATCTATCTCTGGATAAACGTCTTTCCACCTATCTTGAAAATATCTTAAATATGCCGCAACATAATTCACATTTTCCGACTCAACCGTCAGTCGGTGTGCAATCGCTTTATCTCGTGTCCCTACAACATGCCCATATGCCGGTGCATACCATATTTCTCTGTTCACAAAGTTGTTGCCATGCCATCGTCATAAGTATCTGCGAGTGTTGTTTTTTGAATGTATCCCTCATCCTCTAACATCCTTGCCGTTGACACTTTTACCTGACCAATTCCAATCGATGTATCTGCAAAATACGCCGGCATATCCGTCCATTTATCTAAACTGTTTACATTGGTAATTTGCTCCGTATAAATACATGCCGCTATAATGGCAGGGTTAACGCCATAATATTCTCCTGCATTCTTGATTGCTGTTGCATTTCTTGTAATAATCTCAGATGCAACTCGCCAATCTGTAGGACGAAAAAACGGTATTCTTCTCAAAAAACTTTCGTTCTCGTCATTCGTCTGTGTCATTTCCGTTTCTTTGTCTTCTTGCATATACCTTACCACATATCTATTATACACGTCTAATGCATCTTCGTCAAGAATAGATGCTATCTCCAGATACTTGTCCAAACCTACAATCTGGGCACAACGCCATCCGTAAATATCATTGGGGTCGCTAAGCGTCCTATTGCATCTTCTACACCTGTTTCTTCCATCATCCATTGCTCTTTTTGTTTCATTTTCCATTTTGATTTCTCCTTTTAGGTTTTTTATTTTATCATAACCCTACAGGAGTGCCATGGCGTGCCAAACACAACGACGTATCAATGTAACAAAAACAAGCACTTGCGTTTGCAAGTGCTTGTTTTTGTTTGCATTTGAGGTTCATTAAAGTCCTCCATAGATAAAATGCCACCAATACGGCCATATGACTTCCGAGGCACTGCCGCCAACCCCTGACCAAATTGTGCAACTTGAGATCCTTTTCCACGCATCTATTTCATAATCATATTGAAACGTGAGCACAGTTCCCGCAGCGTTGTTTTTCCCTACATAATATACCTGAGCAATATCCGTTCTGTTTGGAGCATATCTCAAAACCTTAAAATATTTTACATCCCCCATCATGGTATCTTGCTTATAGGCATTCTTAAATTCATCATAATGTTGACAGGTGAGTACTTCACATTTTATGAGTGCTCCTACCCAAGTTATAAGAAAGAAACATAAAATGCCTACTATAATATTGCGAAATAGTTTCATTTTTTCATCTCCTATTCTTCCAAACCTACAATCTGGGCACAACGCCATCCGTAAATATCATTGGGGTCGCTAAGCGGCCTATTGCATCTTCTGCACCGGTTTCTTCCATCATCCATTGCTCTTTTTGTTTCATTTTCTATTATTTCGCAAAAAAAGACGTCCAAAGGACGTCTTTTTCTTGGCGTGCCGCAGAAGATTCGAACTCCCGACCTTCTGATCCGTAGTCAGACGCTCTATCCAGCTGAGCTAGCGGCACATATTCAATCGAACTTGACCATTATAGCACGATTTTTTAAAAATTGCAAGTGTTTTTTCAAAAAAATTTCAGATTCCTATGGAAAATTGAGAAAATCTGTGTTAAACTTAAGGAAAAGGAGGGGATGAGATGCAAAAACGAAACTACCAAAAGGAATTGGAGTCGGTTCTTACTACGCTTACAGGAACTCCCCGTCTGCTTTTGCATAGTTGTTGCGCCCCATGCAGCAGTTATGTATTGGAATGCTTAAGTCAATACTTTGCCATCACTGTCCTATACTACAACCCCAACATCTCCCCCAAAGAAGAATACGAACTTCGCAAAGTCGAACAGATTCGGCTGATTCAGGAGGGGAACTGGAAAAACCCGGTGGCCTTTCTTGACTGTGATTGGGACAACGACGCCTTTTCCGCCATCGCTCACGGTTTAGAATCTGCACCCGAAGGCGGTGTACGTTGCTTTGCCTGTTATCGACTGCGCTTAGAGGCTGCCGCCAAGACCGCCAAAGCGGGAAACTTTGATTATTTTACCACTACCCTCAGCATCAGTCCGCTTAAGAATGCGGAAAAACTGAACACCATCGGCGAAGAACTTTCCGCCCTGTACGGCGTCAAACATCTTCCCGCTGACTTTAAGAAGAAAGAGGGGTACAAACGCTCCATTGAACTTTCCCGCCTGTATCACCTGTATCGGCAAAACTACTGCGGATGCATCTATTCTAAGAAAGATGTAACAACAACTGAGCCGCAACCGTAACGGTGCGTTCCTGACCGAGCAACGCGTCCAAGTTAGGAAGATGAGTTTGCCAAATCTCTTTGCAATCATTCTTTCGATTATGATACAAAAACTCTGCTGTGCCTGTGATATGGCAGGCAGAAAGATAGTCTTCAGCGTCCTTGATGACCGCGGCAATTGCGCGGTCTTTTTCTTTTATCGCAGAAAGTGCCAACACCGCCCATGCGGTCTGCTCTGCCCGCTCAGCAACGAATTGATAAATTCCGCCATCCGGACGAATGTGTTCCATCAGCACGGCTATGCATGCTTGTATCAATTCCTGTTTATTTCCATAGTTTCTTACCGCCTCCCCAAAGACGGTCTGCCGACCGAATCCTGTATCTGCACTGAGGCAGAACTCCACCGCCGACATAGAGGTTTCGCCCATCTCGCCAAGGGCAAGCACCGTTTCTGTTGACAAAATTCCATAGGTCAGGCTTACGGATTCTATCTGCGCTTTGATGACACAGTGAGAACCTACGTCTGTTCTTGTAAGCAGCCGCTCCAGTTGCATCCGTTTGGCGCGCCCATAACCTTGCACTGCCATTGGCAGATGCTCCATACAAGTCATGCTTTGCACTGCAATCGTTTCTTTCACTTCTCCATCTTGACTTAGTGTAAATGCCACAGGAGCCTGTCCGGTTGTTTTAAGCGCCAACTCCAGATAGCCATCTGCCCCAATATCCCGCTGAGGAAAGACAATGATATCCTGTGCTCCACCCTGAGGAACTACTGTCACCTCTACGGTGGGATTCGTCCAGCGTACCATTGCCTCGTTCATCTTGTCATAGGGAATCTCATCAGGATAACAATGCAAATGTTCCCCCCAACCCCAATCATGCCCGAGAGGACTTGTGACTACATTCCCTGTGGTAACCAAATGGATACAAGGATACTCTTTTCCCATAAGACATGGCATTGCACCTTGGGAAAAAAGCACCGTCAAGGTATCAGCATCCGTCCAAACTTTTGCTCGTTCCAGCAAACTTTGTACTCCTGCGCCATAGGGAAGTGTCTGCAACATTCCAAAGAGTTGTTGACATAATTCCTCTCCTGCAGGCATCGATTCGGGCATCAACGTTCCCTCCATGCTTCCTGCCATCACCTGTACCATAGTTCCCTTGGGAAGCACCTGTGCTGCACGGTAACAAAGTTCTTTGACCGCCCCAAAGTTCCGTTCAGCGCCTGCCCACGCGGTGTCTAATAATAGCAATACTTTTTTCTTTTTTAATCGCCGATAGATTGACGGAGATTTTGTATAGAGCCGATATACACCAACACTCTCGCCCCATTGTTCCTGAATCAGGCAGGAAGATTCTTTCTTTCCTGCAACGGTAATCACAAAATCCTTGCCGGATATTGTCTGCACTTTGACGCAGTTCTCCTCCTCTTTGACCGGATGGCTGGTTGCAACCACCTTGCTATCTAAATACAGTGATAGATCCACCGTGCATGGAGAACCGTCCCCTGTGCCGACGACCCCCAAGGGAATCGCCAAGCGTGCTCCGTCTTTACACGGAGCCAGGGGGCAGAACAGTTCCAATAAAATCCTACATTCTTCCCCCATGTTCAGTTCCCCGGTTTCCAAACAGTAAAGGGTGGGGGAAACTTTGGTCAAACGAACTCCGCCTGTCAGGGTTTCATCCCGCAACGGAGCCATCTTTGCCCTGATGAGTTGCCGCTCTTTGCTTAATAGTTGCAGACCGCTGATTTCACCCTCATGGGGAATGGGAAAAATATAACGGGGAAGACAGGCATTGTCGCTTGTATTGACAAAGGTATATTCCACACTAAGGCACGCCCGCTCCATGGCAATCTCAGCATGGATTTCCATATGTTTTAACAAATTCATTCTTCTTCCCCCTTTCTTGCTTTCTATTCTATCTTATTGCGCAGAATTATGCAAGTCACAGATTCCCTTGCGAAGTTTTTTTACCGCCTTTTTCTCGATGCGGGACACATAAGAACGGGAAATGTTGAGTTTTTTTGCAATCTCCCGCTGGGGCAGGCTATGTCCGTCTATCAACCCATAGCGCAAAATGATGACCTCCTGTTCCCTGGGGTCCAGTTCCTCACGGATGTTTTGGTACAGTTGCTTGATTTCCACCTCAGTATGAATGCTGTCAAACACATCTTCTCCCTCGTCGCTCATGACATCAATGAGCATAATCTGGTTTCCCTCTTTGTCCGTCCCGATGGATTCATTGAGAGAAACATCGCCTTGCTCTTTCTTTTTTGCCCGAAACAGCATCAAAATCTCATTTTCCACACATCGCGCGGCATAGGTGGCAAGTCTGGTCCCTTTGTCCGGATTGAAACTGGAAATTCCCTTAATCAAGCCTATCGTCCCAATGGAGAGCAGTTCCTCATGCTCCTGCCCGCAGCCGGTATACTTTTTGGCAATATGGGCAACCAGCCTGAGGTTATGCTCAATCAGGGTATTCCTCGCCTCCATATCTCCCTTGGCAAAGCGCAAAAGGCACTCCCTTTCCTCTGCGGCAGACAGCGGCTTGGGAAAAGAATTTCCGTTTGCAATATAGGAAAGGAGCAAGGTTGCCGATTGTAAACACTGTAATAAAAAGCCAAGCATACAAACACCTCCGAAATACTTCCAAGGTTATTTGTATGCCTGTTTTTGTCCTAATTTGCAAGTCCGGCTAAAAGTTAATCAACCGGCAGCGCCAGCGAACGTTGAGCACAAGCCCTATCGCTAGCATAGTGGTTAACATAGAGGAACCACCGTAACTAAAGAATGGCAAGGTAATACCGGTGACCGGGAAGATGCCAAGGCACATTCCCACATTCTCAAAGACCTGAAACATCAGCATTGCCGCAACGCCCACACAGATATAGGTGCCAAGTTTGTTTCTGGCATTGATGCCGATATAAATACACCGAAAGATAATCAGGGTCAAAAGCACTATCGCAAAAAGTGCCCCAAGCATCCCCAATTCTTCACAAATTGCAGAGAAAATAAAGTCAGTATGCCGCTCCGGCAAGAGATTGTTGACCTGACTGGAACCTTTGTACAGCCCTGTGCCGAAAATCTGTCCCGACCCGACTGCAATTTTTGACTGAATCACATGATAACCGGCGCCCGAGGGGTCCCGCTCCGGATGGAACAGTGTGATAATACGATTCTTTTGATATTCCTGAAAGACAAAGAACCAAAGCAACGGAAACGCTGCTGCAACTGCGGCAATGCCACCGACAATGTACTTCCAACTAATCCCTGCCACAAAGAGCATTACCAACGCAATCACCACAAAAACCATGGCAGTTCCAAAGTCCGGCTGCATCAAAATCAACACACATAAAATACCAAGATGAGCAAGGAGTTTCAGCACATTTTTCCCCTTGTTAACGTCCTCGTCACACTCGGAAAGATGCTTGGAAAAAGTGATAATAAAAATAATCTTCGCAACCTCTGCCGGCTGAAAGTTCATAATCTTTAAATCAAACCAACTGCGGGCACCATTTTGCACCGTCCCGATACCGGGAATCAATACCAACACCAAAAGCAGAACCGCGCCCCCATACAGATAGGCGGCAATCTGGGACAGATATTGATAATCCAAAATCATCAACGCCACCACGCCGCCGATTCCTATCAGCAATGCCGCGGTTTGGATGATGACATATTTGGCACCGCCCGCGCTGGAAATCATCAAAATTCCATACAGCGCCGTAATCAGGGTTAATGCCACAAGGGGAATATCCAGATTGCGGTTCACGCCCCTGAGTCCGCCCGAACGATATAACATACGAATCTCCTCACTTTTTATAACTCAACGCAACCCCATCACCAATGGGAATCACCGTAGTTTCCAATTCCGGCATGGAGGATATCATAGAGAGATAGTTCCTCAGCCGTTTGACAATGGTAATCTTTCGCCGCTGGACCAATTCATCCGTGGCGGTCATCCCTTTATAGAGCACATTGTCCGACACCAACAACCCGCCGCTTTTTAACAGGCGCATGCAATGGGGAAAAAACTCCTGATACTGTGCCTTTGCGGCATCCATAAAAATCATGTCATACTCACCTTTAAGGGTGGGCAGTACCTCTTTGGCATCCCCCTCATAGAGGGTAATCCGTTCCTTAAGTCCCGCTTTCTCAAAATTGCATCTGGCAACCCTCGCCGCATCAGGGGAAATTTCCACGGTGTCAATCCTTTCACAGCCTGCATCTGCCATACAGATCGCAGAATAGCCGATGGCACAGCCAACCTCTAATACCGATTGGATTCTACCAAGGCGAATCAACACCTCCAACAATTTCATGGTCTCGGGTTGGGAAATGGGGACCTCATATTCTTTAGCAAACGCCTCCATCTCTCCCTGCAATCCCTCCCGCTGGGGAAGTAAATCCCTGAGATAGCGGATGATATACTCATAATTTATCGAATCGTCAATCACTGGTTTTCTCCTTAATTAGACTGGGTTTCTACCGTCTTTTGGTTATGTTCTTGGAACGTTTTGGAAAAGAGATTTTTGCTTCCATCTGCCGTTGCCAAAAAATACAGATACTCGGTTTTGGCAGGATAGAGTGCCGCCTGAATGGAGGCTTGTCCGGGTGCCGCAATCGGCCCCACGGGGAGGCCCTCATACTGATACGTATTATACGGAGAATCAATCGCCGTTTCCTGATTGCTTAAAACCTTTTTCCGCTCTTTGAGGATATATTGCACGGTGGCGCAAGACTCCAACTTCATTCCAATGTTTAACCGATTATAAAAAACCGATGCCACCTGCGGGCGTTCTTCATCATTTGCCGCCTCCCGCTCAACCACCGACGCCATAATCAATATTTCGTCCAAACTTTTCTCACTGCCTGAACTTTCATAAAGGGGCAACGCTTTTTCCTCAAACGCTTTGAGCATCTTATCAATGATTTGGTGTTCACTTTCCTCCACCGAAATCATATAGGTGTCCGGATATAAGTAACCCTCCAACCGATTTTCCCGTGCGGGAATCTCTGCAAGGAACGGGTAGTCAAAGACACCCTGCTCGATTTCCTGCCAGAATGTCTCCCGCTTGCCAAGTCCTTCTGCCACCAACAAATCTACAATCTGACGCAATTCATACCCCTCAGGAATCACTACTTTTTTCACATTCGGCGCGATGTCAGGCATTGCCTGAAGTTTCTCTTTCAACTGCTTGTAACTCATCGAGGTATTTACAATATGCTTGCCTCTCTGCCAAACCGGTGCTTTGCCGAATCTGGTATACAACCGGAACGCCGCAGGATAGGATACCACTTTGTTCTCCTTCAGAATTTGCGCAATACCGCTGCTTCCTACACCCTCAGGGATTTCAATCACCAAATCTTTGTTTCTTCCAATACCGCCCCAATCACTCACCACAGAAATCAGCCAAAGTATCACAACTGCCAACACAGCGGCAAGGGCAATTTTTATCTTTTGGTTCATGTTTGCATCCTCCTTATATCAGGAATAACAATCCAAGTATACTTAAAATACAAAGCAAAATCGGCAGATTTACAAAACTCTGCCCTAAGAATTCCCCTGTTTTGATTCTGAGTATCGGTTTGGGTCTCTTGGTCAAGGTGCTAATTACTGTCCATCCTGCCGCCGACGCCAGAATTCCGCCAACAAAAAGCATCACCGTAACCACAGGCAATTCCATCAATGCATTGTTTCCATAAGAAAGTAGCAGCGCCGTCAGATTGTTTACCAGATGAAAGAGCATGCAAGCGTACAAAGAACCGGTTCTTCGGAGCAATATCACCAGCATCGCTCCCAAAAAGAGATACCCAAAAAATCCTGCCAGATTCCCATGGAGCAAGGCAAACATCACGGTGGTAAACATCAATGCCGCACGGCTGTTGTATTCCGCCATGACGCCATAAACAATGCCCCGAAGCAAAAATTCCTCAAACACCGCAGGGATAATGCCAATCACTACCATCGCCAAACTCAGTTCCCACAAATTGGTGGGAATATACCCATCGCTTTGCGAGAGCAAAAAGTTCATAGGCAGATTCAAAAGAATCATTAAAAACTGACATCCGATTCCTGCCAGCACAACCCACAACACCAAGGATTTTTTAAAACCCTTAAGTCCAAATCGCTCCCTCGCCTCCCGCACGGTCAGAATCCGATTTTCTTTGGCATACAAAGAAAGGGGAACCAGATATGCGACAAGTTCTATCACCAAAAGTTGAAGATACACCGGCGGGTCAGCCGCAAAAAAACTGGAGATGATCCCCGCAACTGCAGTCACCGCAGTTTGTACCACCACCACAAAAAAGAGCATCCAGCGGATACTGGCAAGTTTATGTTTCCCCTCCCGATACGAGGAGATTTGATTCCATTGTGTTTCTTTGGATTCCATCTTTTTATCCTTCTTCACATTCATTGAGTACCATAGTTACCGGCAGATCATGGTCATCGCGAGGGAGTTTTTCTGTCTGGCAGAGAGAAAAACAAAGTCCAACCGTGAGACCCTGATACCCGTCAAGATACCTGTCATAATAGCCGGCACCCCAACCAAGCCGAAACCCCTCTTGATCAAAGGCAAGGGCAGGCACCAATACCATATCTATACATTCAGGGGAAACCACATCCCCCCCTTGAGGCTCTAATATTCCATAAGTGCCCGTTCTAAGTTGCTCCATACTTGTTAAGGTAATTGCCTCCATGGTATGGGTTTCCTTGTTGCATCTTGGCACCAAAACCCCGACGCCTCGATGGAACAGTTCTTTGATTAAGGCATGGGTGTCCACCTCTCCTGCAAACGAGAGATAAGCAAAAACACTTCTCGCCCCGGTTTGCTCCACCAGATTCAACACCTTTTGGGCAATCGCACGGCTGTATTTCTCATGAAGTTCTGCGTCCATCCCGCGTCGCAGAGCCTGAAACTGAGTTCGAAGTTCCCTCTTATTCATGACAAGAAAACTGCATCTGTTTGAGCAAGCGGGCTCCTTTGCTGCCACGCTCCTCTACACCATAGCAATAGTCAACAATCGCCGCGCCAAACTCAAGCGCCACGCCGGCACCCTTGGCGGTGATATAATTGCCGTCACAAACCACCGGCTGTTCTGTAAGAATGGCGCCCTCTAACTGGTCCTCAAAACCGGGGAAACAGGTCGCCTGTTTGCCCTCCAAGAGTCCCATTGCACCCGGGACCATGGGGGCTGCACAGATAGATGCAATCAGTTTTTCTGTTTCGGCACAATGCCGCAAAGAGGCAATGACCGCATCATTCTTTTGCAGATTCAAAGTTCCCGGCATTCCTCCCGGCAAAATCATTCCTGAACATTCTTTCATTTCCACTTGGTCAATCAAAATATCTGCCTCAACGGCAATTCCATGGGCACCGGTTACTACCTTACCGGTCACGCCCACCGTTTTTACAGGGAGTTCCGCCCTGCGAATGATGTCTAAAGGCGCAATCGCCTCTGTTTCTTCAAAGCCCTCTGCCAAAAACAAATATAGCATGGGATTTAACCTTCTTTCTTCACAGTATAAATAAACTTAGGAAGTGCCGCAAAGCGACCCAGCCTGCTCGGTTGTTTTAAGAACCGATAAAGCCACTCCAGATTGCATTTGATGAAAATCTCCGGTGCTCTCTTGACCTCGCCGGCAAACACATCCAACGCACCACCGACGCCCATACACAGATTCACCGTTAGTTTATCCCGATTTTGGTAAATCCATTTCTCCTGTTTGGGTGCACCCAAGCATACCAACAAAAGTTTTGCGCCGGATTGGTTGATTTGTTCTATAATCTCCGGTTCATCCTCCGGCTTAAAATATCCGTCTCTGCACCCTACAACCGAAAGTCCCGGGTAGGTTTCTTCCAACTTCTTTTTTGCTTTTTCAGCCACACCCGGCTTTGCACCAAAGAGGAAGACGCCCTCTCCGGTTTTGGCAATGCTTTTGAGCAGTCCACAAGTCAAATCAAATCCTGCAACCCGCTCCGGCACCGGATTTTTAATCATGCGGGATGCATAGACCACCCCGATGCCATCCGGCGTACAAAGGTCCGCCTGATTTAAAATGTCCCGAAACGATGGATCTTGATACCCCGCCATCACGATTTCCGGATTCGGAGTAAAAATCATCGAAACTCCAGTTGTACGTACCATCTCTTCCGCTTTGACAAGCGCATCTTTCGCTGTTATTTTATCAATATGAACTCCTAATATGGTTACGGTCTCCCGCATCACTACCACCTCGATTTCTTAGTTTGCCACCGTGGCAAGTGCCGCACCGATGATGCCTGCATCGTTAAAGAGGGTTGCAATCTTGATTTGCGTTTTGGGAACCTCTTTACAATACACAAACTGATTCACATAGTCTTTGATGGGGTTTAAGAGGTAGTCCCCCTCACGGCTGATCCCTCCGCCAATCACCAGAACCTCAGGCTGGAAGATGTTAATCATACTATTGATGCCATCTGCCACGTAACGAATATAGGCATCTACCACTTGCTTTGCCGCTGTATCTCCTTCTTTTGCCGCATCAAAAGCAGTTCTGCCGCTGACTTCCCCTTTTTCTTCCGCCAATTTTACCATCAAACTATCAGGATTTTGCTTGATTGCCTCTTTGGTCTGATTGATAAGAGCGGTGACGGATGCATAGGTTTCCCAGCAGCCTTTTTTGCCGCAGGTACATGGATTACCCTCATGCACCAGGGTGAAATGCCCCAATTCACCGCCGGCACCGTTGAAACCGGTGTAAATTCTTTGATTCAGCACGATACCGCCGCCAACGCCGGTACCCAATGTGATTGCCAGAAAACTCTCTGCGTTGTTTCCGTTCACCACATACTCACCATACGCCGCCGCGTCGGCATCGTTTGCCATGCCAATGGGGATGCCCGGGAAGTATTTATTAAGTTCTGCTCTTAGCGGTACATGGCGCCAACCGAGATTGTTTCCGTAAACCACTTCTCCTATTTTATTATCAATGGTTCCGGGAGAACCGACGCCGATACCTTGAATGTCTGCCATGGTGCATCCGCCAAGTTTTGCAACCTCTTCGCAAAGTTCTGCCATATCTTTCACAATTTCCTGATAGTCTCTGCCACTTTGCGTGGGTCTGGATGCCTGTGCCACCACCTTTGGGGTATCATCGACCAAGCCGACTGCAATGTTGGTTCCGCCCAAATCAATTCCTATATACATTAAAGATTCCTCCAAACAGTTTTCTTTCTTTTATCATACCATAAGGAAGAAAAACATGCAAGGTTTTTCCATTTTTTCTCTGGGTTGGATTTTCCTTGTTTGGCACATACTACCCAAGAGGTGAATGTTGTGCTGATTACCATTGTCAGAACCGTAATTATGTATATCGTGGTTGTTTTAACCCTGCGCTTGATGGGCAAACGCCAAATTGGGGAACTGGAGGCATCCGAACTTGTGGTCACCATTATTATTTCAGAGATTGCCGCTCTGCCCATTACGGATTTGGGTGTTCCTATGGCGGGGAGTCTGCTTGCCATTTTGATTCTTTTGGTCTTGGAAATTTGCCTCTCCCAACTTGCCTATCACAGTGTAAAAGTGCGGACCGCCCTTTACGGAAAACCGAGCATGTTTTACAGCAAGGGTAAACTGCATCAGCAGGAAATGAAAAAGCAACGGTTTAATGTGGGAGATTTGATGGAGGAACTTCGCAACCAAGGCATTGTGAGTCTTGACCAGGTGGATTATGTGATTATGGAAACCAACGGCAAGGTCAGCGTCATTCTTTCAGCCAGAGAAAACCCCATCACGCCGGAAGATTTGGGACTTTCTGTCTCACCGATTCCTATGACCTATGTGATTGTGGATAACGGAAACCTGATTTTCTCCAACTTAAAACGGTTGGGGCTCAATCAAAACTGGCTGAATCGTCAACTTGAGGAAAACAATCTTAAACATATCCATGATATTTTTTATCTCAGTTTTGAACAGGGCACCGGAAAGACGGTGCTGATTCCCAAAGAGGATTAGAAAGGAGTTCTTGTATGAACCGATTACTTGTTGCCTTATCTCTCTTTTTGCTTGCGATTGGGTTTGTGGCATTTCATACCCATGAAGTCCTTGCGCTGCATGAGGATATTGAATCCATCAGCAATCAAATTGAAGACGAGTTTTCCCGCGAGGATTGGCAGGCGGTTAGCCGGAACATCCAAAAACTGCAAGAGCGTTGGGACCAAAGCCGATTCTGGGCATCGCTTACCATTGAAACCGAGAAAATCGAAGAAATTGAGGTTTCTTTGCGCCAATCTGCCCGCTATGCAGAACTTGAGGCAAAACCGGATTTCATCGGCGAATTTATTATGTTCCGGATGCTCTCAGAGCATCTTCCGCATCAGGAGGGATTTGACATCAAAGAATTGTTGTGATATGCTTGATGTGTGGAGGCGATAGTATGAAAGAACCCCTCATTATCAGCGGATGTCTGTTGGGGCTTGCCTGTCGGTATGACGGCAAAACCAAACCTCTTGACAAAGAGATTCTCTCCGCCCTGAATGAACGTTATACCTTGATACCGGTCTGCCCTGAACAATTGGGCGGTCTTTCCACCCCGCGGGATGCCGCGGAATATAACGGGACCGGCTTTTTCACTGAATCCGGCAAAGATGTCACAGACGCCTACCGAAAAGGTGCCCAGGAAGTGCTGAAACTGGCACGCTTTTACGGTGCCACGCGGGCACTGCTCAAAGAAAAAAGTCCCGCCTGCGGATTTGGAAGAATCTACGACGGAACCTTTACCAAAACGCTGACTGACGGAAACGGCGCCGCCGCAGACCTGTTACATCAACATCATATCGTCATCTATGGCGAAACCCAAATCAACGACTTATAAGAGCACCCATGGATGGGATGAAGAACACGGGGACGGTTCGATGTGCGTATAGCACTTGGAACCGTCCCCTGTGCGCAATCCCATCCATGGGTGCTTTTTTAGTTCAAATAACTCATGCCAAAGACCCCAAATGCCGCTTCCATTTGGTCGTCCTGCTCTATTTTAACAATATCCAGATAGTTTCTTAGGTTAATCTGGGTGGTCAAATCCAGAACCCCATAGGGAAAGAGATTCGCCTGAGTCTGGAACGCATAGACCGCATAGTAAAGTTCACGGTCAAAGATTTCGTTCATTTCTCCCTGATATAAGCCATACAAACTCAGATATTGTTTGGCGGCAAGAATTTCTGCTCCGCTGTCACCCTGTTGGTAAACAACATTGTAGTTAAATTCCGGATACTCTTTTTTGTTGGGATGCTGCGAGGTGTTTTCCACCGCCAAATCCGGCTTGATGCCGGTGCCGTTGATGTTGGCTCCGCTGGGCGTCAGGTAAAAACCTGTGGTATATTTAATCATCCCGCCCACCGACAGAGAGTTGATGCTCTGGATGGTGCCTTTGCCGTAACTGGGCTGTCCCACGGTCACTGCAAGGTCATTTTCTCTCAGTGCAGCGGCAAAGACCTCGGAGGCGCTCGCCGTATAGCCGTTCATCAAAATCACGGTGTTGTACTTCTTTGGTTTTTTCACACTGCCCTCAAACACTTGGTCCAAAAGGTCCAGTTTATAATCCGCCGTAGTAATGGTTTTGCCCTTTGGCACAAAGTTTTCTGCCATGGCAACCGCCTGTTCAAAAATGCCGCCGCCGTTGTCACGGAGGTCAATAATCAAGTTGGAAATCTTCTGTTTTTCCGCCTCAGCCAACGCCTCTTTGAACTTGACTGCGGTATTGCTGACAAATCCATGGACGCGGATATACATCAGTTTTTTCTCGTCTTCTTCAAAAACCTCAGAGGTGATACTGGTTCCGATAATCTTTTCCCGTATCATGGTGAACCCAAGAATCTTTCCGTCACGCTCCACCTCAAGGTAGACCTCCGTCCCCTCTTCGCCGCGGATACGGCTGAGCACGAATTCGGACTTGGCGCCACGCAGATTCTCACCATCTGCGCTGACAATCAAATCGCCCACCTTGATTCCGGCACGCTCTGCAGGAGTATCTGCAATCACACTGGCAATGAGTGCTGCCTCCGGGTCGGTAAAATCAATGGTAACACCGATGCCAACAATCTCACCGCTGACCGAAATCATCAAGTCTTCGCTTTCTTCCGGCGTGTAATACTCCGAATACTGGTCAATGGATTCCAGCATCCCTTTGAGCGCCGCGGTATACAGTTCGGGATTCTCTTTGAGCATCCGCTCTGCCGCCGCACGATAAAGACCGCGCTCGGTAATATCCTCGTATCTTCCGTAGATAATCAGGTGGTCAACCACCGCATCTATCATCTTTTGTGTGCCATCGCCCGAAAGAGGGTCTTCTTCTGCCAATGCAGGAACCACCGCGGTCAGCAAAAGAGCAAACACCAATCCCAGACATAGCCATTTATGTTTCATTCTTTTTCCTCCTTAGCGAATGTGAAGGGCAACCACACGGATTCCCTCCGCCTTGTTTCTGGTGATGACCACGCCTACCTCCGAATCCGCATAATGATTCAATTCCTCAAGCGGGACATATTCGCCGGTTTTGAGTCTTACCGTGCAGGAAATCGGGATTTCGTTATAGGTTGCCTCACTCACTGTCCGGCGTTTTTCGGTCGTTGCCATCCCTGTTGGTTTGACATACTTGAGCACAATTTTGTTCCGTGCAGAATCACAATAGTAAAGGCTTGCCGTATAGTAATACGCCTCGCTCATCCGCCGTTCCGGTTCCACAGCAAATACCGGCACCGAACCCAAGAGCGTCACGGCGAGCACAAAAGCCAAGAGTCGTTGTTTCATAGGATTCTCCTTACATCTTTTCCGGTGCGGAAATCTTGAGCATGGTGAGGACTCCTTTGATGACGATTCTTGCAGAATCAATCAACTTAAGTCTTGCATTCATCAAATCCGCATCTTCCACTTTCACACGGCAGGCAGTATAGAAGGTATGGAACGCCGCCGCCAAATCCATCACATATCTGGTCATTCTTGCCGGCTCCAGCGCCTTTGCCGCCGCCTCAATCTCGCCGGGCAGATCACTGAGTTTCTTTAACAAATCCAGTTCTGCCGGTTCGGTTAACAAGTCTGCCTGAATCTTCTCATAGGGCAGAACCTTGATTCCCTCTTCTTCCAAAAGTCTTAAAATGCTGCAAATTCGTGCATGGGCATACTGGACATAGAACACCGGATTGTCGTTGCTCTGCTGTGCGGCAAGTCCCAAGTCAAAGTCCAGATGGCTGCCGGCACTTCGCATATTAAAGAAGAACCTCGCCGCATCCACGCTGATATCCTCCAGCAAGTCGGAAAGGGTAATTGCCTTACCGGTACGCTTGGACATTCTTACAATCTCGCCGTCTTTCATCAGGCGAACCAACTGCATCAGTACCACATCCAATTTTTCACCGTTGCTGCCCACTGCATCGAGCGCATGCTTCATCCGCGCTACATGGCCGTGATGGTCTGCGCCCCAGATGTTAATCGCCCAATCATAACCACGCTGGTTCAGTTTGTTCCAATGATATGCAATATCTGCTGCAAAATAGGTGGGAATTCCGTTGGTTCTCACCAGAACCTCGTTCTTTTCCAGTCCCATCTTCTCGCAGTTGAGCCAGATGGCACCATCTTCTTCATAGGTATAGCCGTTTTGGGTTAAGGTATCAATTGCCGCCTGTACCGCACCGGATTCATGCAGTGTGCTCTCTCTGAACCAAACATCATAGACAATACGATACCGCTCCAAGTCCTCTTTTAAGGCAACAATATTTTTCTCAAGTGCATAGTCCACCAACGCCTGCTTGCGTTCTTCCTCGCTCACAGACAGGTGCTTGTCCCCATGAATAGCAATGAATGCTTTGGCGTGATTGATGATGTCTTCTCCGTGATAGCCGTCCTCCGGAAATTCAATGGCATCGACGCCTTTGAGTTCCTGAATGTATCTGGCATTGAGGGAATTTCCAAACTTTTCAATCTGGTTTCCCGCATCGTTGATATAAAATTCTCTGGTTACTTCATAACCGGCAAAATCCAGAACCGCCGCCAGGCAGTCGCCCAAAGCACCGCCACGGGCGTTACCCATGTGCATCGGGCCTGTGGGGTTGGCAGATACAAATTCCACCATAACCTTTTTGCCTTTGCCAAGGTCGATTCTGCCGTAATTCTCACCCTGAACCTCAATTTGGTTCATGGTTTCATACAGCCAGTTAGAACTCAAATAAAAATTGATAAAACCGGCACCTGCCACCTCTATCTTCTCAATATCGCCACCAATGGGAATCAAACTCACAATTGCATCCGCAATGGCTCTGGGCGGGGTTTTAAGTGCCTTTGCCAAAACCATAGCAATGTTACAGGCAAAGTCCCCGTGTTGCTTGTCCTTGGGAACCTCAAGTTTAATCTTCTCTTTGAGATTCAGTTCCGATTCCGCCTTAGGCAGGGTTCCCGCCTCTTGCGCCTTTTCAAACGCTGACACAATTGCGGCTGTGATTTTATCTTTCATTTGTTCCTGTATGTTCATTGGTATCGTCCTTTCTATAACGGTGTTACTAAAATCCGTAACGAGTTTTCAATAAAATTGGTGTTATCAGCGTCTAACACGTAGTCCACCTGCAAACTTCCTTGCCGTTCCTTAAACCTGAATGCCACCTTGGAAGTTTCAATTGCAGCCCCGATGGTTCCGTAAGGCGTGGGGTACATACAAAGGTTTTTCTCCCCCTCCTTGTAGTGAAGTTGCATATGGAATCTGCCTTTGCGGCTTACCACTACATTTTTGTCCCAGATTTTGATGGTGGTTGTGGTTTCAGGAAAGCCTGTCATCTCACTCTCTTCATAAATCAGGTAATATTTCTTGTTCAGCATCCCCAGTTTTCCGGGGGTCTGGAGTTCAATGGGTTCCAGTTCTTCCCCATCACAACGCTGAATGGTCTTTACACTGATGAGCACGTTGTTATCCATACATTTCTCCTAATATGTTTCAATCTCAATCCGCTGAACCTGACCGACAAGTTCTTGCTCCAAAAAGACCTGCGCCAAATCGCAGAATCCGTCCACCGCATCGCTGACATAATACTGTGTCTTACCCTCTTTTTCCTCGGCGGTCAAGTTGTTTGCTATCAATCGTTCCTTGGCATAAACCGCCGCCTCAGCGCCGGCATCAATCAAAGTCACCTCTTCACCCATAATGCCTTTGATGGTTTCTTTGAGCAACGGATAATGGGTACAGCCCAGAATCAAGGTGTCCACTCCTTGGGTTTTTAACTCTTTCAAATATTCCTCGGCAATCAGGTCAGTCACCTTGCTTTGGATGTATCCGTTTTCTACCAACGGCACAAACATAGGACACGCTTTGCTGAGCACTTGAAACTCCGGATTCATTGCCTGAAGGGTTTCGGCATACTTCCCGCTGCGCACTGTGCCGGCGGTTCCAATCACCCCAATGTTGCCGTTTCGGGTTGCCTTTGCCGCCGCCCGGCACGCCGGATTCAATACCCCGATAATCTCGGTGGAAAATTCGTCCTGAATCATAGGAAGTGCCGCACTGCTGGCGGTGCCGCAAGCAATAATAATAAACTTAATATCAAAGGTCTTTAAAAACCGAATGTCCTGACGGGTGTATTTGACAATGGTATCAGAACTCCGGCTCCCATAGGGTACCCTGCCGGTATCTCCAAAATAAATAATATCCTCACCCGGCAAAAGTTCCATGACCTTTTTTACACAGGTGAGTCCCCCAAGACCGGAATCAAAAATTCCGATGGGTCTGTTATCCATGGCTATTCCTCCTCCATTGCAAATGCAATCAGCCGATTCACCAATTCACCATAGCCAACACCGCTGGCATCCCAGAGTTTGGCATACATACTGATGGAAGTAAATCCCGGAAGAGTGTTAATCTCATTGAGTCTGATATCTCCGGTTTCCTTATTCACAAAAAAGTCCACGCGGGAAAGACCTCTGCACTCACAGGCGCGATATGCCTTAACCGCATAATCCCGCAGTTTTTCCACATACTCCGGTTTCAGATTTGCCGGAATGGTCAAAACAGACGCCGCATTGTTATACTTGGCATCATAGTCATAAAACTCTGCCGCAGGAGCAATCTCTCCCACCACCGGTGCACAGACAGGATTGAGATTCCCCATTACGCTGCTCTCCACCTCGGTGCCATACATCATTTCTTCTACCAAAACCTTATAGTCCTCTTTGAATGCAACTCCAATACCCTTAGTCAGTTCGTCCCGATTATGGGCCTTGGTAATTCCCACCGAGGAGCCCGCATTGGCAGGCTTGACAAAACAGGGGTAGCCAAGTTTTGCTTCAATCTCCTCAATTTTATCTTCGCCACGAACCAGTTCCACCCAATCTGCTTGGGGGATTCCCGCATGGGCAAACATGGTCTTTGCCATGCATTTATCCATGCAGACGGCACTGCCAATCACCTTGGAGCCTACATAGGGAATTCCCGCAAGTTCAAACAACCCTTGAATGGTTCCATCCTCGCCGTTCTTGCCGTGAAGGACGGGAAATACCACATCAATCGGGTAGGTTATAACTCCGTCTTTTGTAAAACGCAAGATCGCCTTTTGACCTCTGTCCGGCGAGATAATGGCACGGTCCATCTCCCATTTACCATCTCCGCTTAACTCTTTCAGTCCATCCGGATCACCGTCATAGAAATACCAGCCGCCGTCTTCGGAGATTGCCAGTTGATATACGTCATACTTATCCCTATCTATATTCTTAAGTACTGATGCCGCAGAGAGCAGGGAAACCTCATGCTCACTGGAGGCACCACCGAAAATCACACAGAGTTTGATTTTTGCCATTGTTATCATAACCTTTCTTTCTATTCAAAAATAGTATATGAATACAGACTACATTATATCGCAAAAGCCTGAAAAAATCAAGATGTATACGACAAGAAATTTCGGGAAACAATCCTCCCAAAGGAGTGAATTGTTATGATACATTTTCGGCACCGCATAGCCTTTTGTCTTGCCGCCATGGCATTGCTCTTCGCCGTAATTGGCATCAGCCATGCCAAAGGTTTGCAAACCGCCGTCGCAGGGCAGGTTTTGCGGCTTCATATCATTGCAAACAGCGACAGCCCCAAGGAGCAGGCATTAAAACTTCAGGTGCGCGACCGGATTTTAACCGAGTGTTCCCCCTTATTTTCCAATTGCAAGAGTGCGCAAGAAGCCGCCAAGGTCGCAAGGCAGAACATGGCTTTACTTAGAGAAACCGCCCAAAAGGAACTACTTCGCCATGGTGTTTTGCAACCGGTTTCTGTTTGGGTGGGAAAGCGGCGGTTTCCCACCAAGGCCTACGGCTCTGTACGACTTCCCGCCGGCACCTATACCGCCCTGAACCTGCGCATTGGAACAGGCTCAGGTCAAAACTGGTGGTGTGTCATGTACCCGCCCCTTTGCCTGATGGGAAACACTGTTTCGGCTGATGAGGAAACCCTCAAACACCTGCGCAACGAACTCTCCGCCGAGGAATACGCCCTGGTCACCGAAACCGAGGATATTCATGTTACCATGAAGTTTAAACTGGCAGAACTGATTGGGAAATGGCTGTAAAAAAGGCGGTTTCGAAGAGAAACCGCCTTTTCTTATTTTTTCAGTAAATAACCGCTAATGCAGATACGCCCTATTTTATTATTTTCAGGGAGATATTCAAAATTAAGATATTTGATCGCCAGCGCAGTAGTTGCATCAATCTGAATCAACCCTACCGTTCCGGATGTTCCATACATTTGCCTCAGTTCTAAGCAATATGCCTCTGCATCAAACCCATCAAGTCCACTTGATTCATCCCCATACCAACTAAACGGCTCCATGGTACGGTATCCCTCAATATTTACAGGTTCTTCTCCCTCATAGCGATGATACACCCACTGGTCTTCTTGATATTGATGAAATCCAAATACCTCATAGAAATCCTTTTCTTTACTATCCGCAATCCATTGAGGCAAAGGATCTTCTGCATTAAAACGCAAGTACGTATATGCACTATTGATAGTTTCTTTATCCTCCTGAGAGATTTCGCCGTTTGGAACAATACCCGCATCGGTCAACATGTTGTTCTTAACAAGACATTCTTCCAAAATGGCAATCTGGCTTTGTTTGGGAATATCAATAATATTGATGCCAGGAACAAGGGTAAAGATTAGAATCACCACCCCCACCAAGCCAAAGACATAGTCGGACCTTTTTCTTAAAATGGCAAAGAGTGCAAATACCACCGCTATCCCAATTAAAATCAAGGAAACCGTCCTTGGTGTGGTCATTCCGTAGGCGACCACCCGTTCGTAAATAGCAATCAGTTGCATTGCAATAATCGGCAGAATGACAAAGCCAACTCCTCTTTGAAATGTGCCAATCCAGGGTTGTTCCTCATAGGGTCTGACCGCAAAGGAAAAAGGTTACAACCATGGGAACCAAGCAAAGAAACTGAACCCAACCCCATCGTTTTTGAAATTTCTCCATCAGTAGCACAAAGAAAACAGAGAACCCCATGCCCATACCAACGCTGAGGGCAACTCGTTCCACCCAATCAGGGGTCGGACTAGATAGAATATCAAGACTGCAAACGCCAAAGAGCAGCCAACTTAACACAAATACTCCGACAAACCGGGAAATTCCCTGTTTCAGTTCGCCTGCAAACTTTTTCAAATGGATTGATTTCTTCATTTTCATCCCTCCTTGTTTCTAAGTTTAACATTTTTATGGAAAATTGGCAATAATTTTTCTCAAATTGGTAAAACTACAAAATAAACTTAATAGAAAGGTTTGGAAATGCTATGAAAGATAAGATTTTTGGTGTTCTGCAACGGGTGGGGCGTTCCTTTATGCTTCCGATTGCCATTCTGCCCATTGCCGGACTCTTCCTCGGTATCGGCGGTGCCTTTACCAATGAAACCATGCTGCGCACCTATAACCTGATAGGAATTATGGGACCCGGCACTCCAATTTACGCCGTGCTTCAGGTACTCAACGCCTGCGGAAACATTGTCTTTGCGAATCTTCCTTTGATTTTTGCCATCGGTATTGCCATTGGTATGGCAAAACAGGAAAAGGAAGTTGCCGCTTTGGCAGGTGCCATTGCCTTTTTGGTGATGCACGCCGCTATCAGCGCCATGGCGCTCAACACCTATGGAGAGGCGGGCGTCAGCGAGCATATGGCAAACGGCTCCATGACCTCGGTGCTGGGTATTAACTCCTTGCAGATGGGTGTGTTTGGAGGTATTTTGGTAGGTTTGGGAACCGCCGCACTCCACAACCGCTTCTTTAACATCCGTTTGCCCCAAGTGCTCTCCTTTTTTGGCGGCACCCGATTTGTCCCGATTATTTCCTCCGCGGTCTATCTGTTGGTAGGAATTTTAATGTTCTTCCTCTGGCCGCCGATTCAGACCGGTATCACCTATATCGGCAGACTGGTGCAAAACTCCGGTTATGTTGGAACATGGATTTACGGTTTGACCGAGCGCGCCCTGATTCCTTTTGGTCTTCACCACGTGTTCTATCTGCCGTTCTGGCAAACCAATGTAGGCGGAACGATGGAAATTATGGGCAGAACCTGGGAAGGTGCACAAAACATCTTCTTTGCGCAACTTTCTGACCCGTCGGTGGAGCATTTTGCCGTATCTGCCACCCGATTTATGTCCGGTAAATTCCCGCTGATGATTTTTGGCTTGCCCGGCGCTGCCCTTGCCATGTACCATTGTGCAAAAAAAGAAAAGCGTCAGGTTGCCGGCGGTCTGTTACTTTCTGCCGCACTGACCTCCATGCTGACCGGTATTACGGAACCGATTGAATTCACCTTTTTGTTTGTCGCTCCCTTTTTGTATGTCATCCATTGTGTTTTCGCCGGCCTTGCGTATATGCTGACCCATATCTTCAACGTCGGCGTAGGTATGACCTTCTCCGGCGGACTGATTGACCTGTTCCTCTTTGGTATTTTACAGGGCAATGCCAAAACCGACTGGATTAACATTATCCTCATTGGTATCGGCTACTTTGTGGTTTACTATTTCTTGTTTAAATTCCTCATCAAGAAGTTCAATTACAAGACTCCGGGACGAGAAGATATTGGGGAAACCAAACTCTACACCCGCGCCGATGTCAATGCCAAAAAAGAATCTGCATCCCGCAAGGGTAATTTGGATGAACGTTCCTCCTTGATTGTCACCGGTCTTGGCGGAAAGTCCAACATCCGCGACTTGGATTGCTGTGCCACCCGTCTCAGGGTTACTGTTGGGGATGGCGACCGCATCGACGAAACTGCACTGAGAGAAAGCGGTGCCGTTGGCATTATTCGCAAGGGCAACGGTGTTCAGGTTGTTTACGGGCCCATTGTCACCGTAGTCAAATCCGACTTAGAGGCTTACCTTGCATCAGGAGCACAACCGGAAAAAACAGAAGTCACGGCAACGAAACAGTCATCCTCTGTTTCCATCTTCTCCCCCATGAGCGGTAGGGTCATCCCTCAGGAGCAGATTCCCGACGATGTCTTCAAAGACGGCGTCCTCGGGCCTTGCGTAGCGATAGCGCCCACCGAGGGCAAGGTGTATGCCCCCGCTGATTGTAAAATATCCACGGTATACGCCACCAAGCATGCCATCAACCTGATTACGGATACCGGTGTGGAAATCCTGATTCACATGGGACTTGACACGGTAAAACTTCAAGGGAAGCACTTTACCATCCATGTCAAAGACGGCGACAAAGTGAAACAAGGCACCTTGCTTGCAGAATTTGATGCCAAAGGTATTACCAACGCCGGCTTCTCCACCCTGACCCCAGTTGTATTCTGTAACACCGCTGAATTTTCAGCCACGGCTCCGGCGTATGAAGATGAAACCATCCGCCACGGAGAATTGCTATTCACATTAAACAAATAAAAAAATCCACCCTTACGGGTGGATTTTTATTGCTTATTTCAGGTTGTTTTCCAGAGTTTCCAGTTGCTTTTTAATTTCAGCAGGGAGTCTGTCGCCAAACTGAGCAAAGTATTCTTTCTGGTTTTCTACGTCTTCCATCCATACATCCTTGTCAACGCTGAGCAGTTCTTTCAGTTGTTCTGCGGAAATGCTCAGGTTGGTAGTGTCGATGGCACCGTCTTCCGGAAGCAAACCGATGGGGCTTTCTACTGCACCGGCATTGCCTGCACAACGGTCAAGAATCCAGAGAAGGACTCTCATGTTGTCGCCAAATCCGGGCCACAGGAAGTTGCCGTCATCGTCTTTTCTGAACCAGTTTACATGGAAGATTTTCGGAGCCTTATCAGCATCCATCTTCTCACCCATTTCCAACCAGTGACCAAAGTAGTCAGCCATGTTGTAACCAACGAACGGCTTCATTGCCATCGGGTCGCGTCTTACCACGCCGACAGCACCGGCTGCAGCAGCGGTGGTTTCAGATGCCATGGTAGCACCTACGAATACACCGTGGTTCCAGTCTCTTGCCTGATATACCAGCGGAGCTGTCTTTGCACGGCGGCCGCCGAATACGATAGCAGAAATCGGAACACCCTGAGGATTCTCAAACTCAGAAGAAATACAGGGGCAGTTGATTGCCGGAGCCGTAAATCTGGAGTTCGGGTTTGCCAGAGGCTGGTCATAGGTCTTACCGTTGACCTGCTTGCCGGTCCATTCAGTACAGTTTTCAGGCGGATTCTTATCCAGACCTTCCCACCAAACAGTCATATCGTCGTTATTGATTGCAACGTTGGTGAAGATGGTGTTCTTCTTGGTAGATTCCAGAGCGTTGAAGTTCGTCTTCTCACTGGTACCGGGAGCAACACCGAAGAAACCTGCCTCGGGGTTGATGGCATACAATCTGCCGTCAGCACCGATTCTCAGCCAAGCAATGTCATCGCCGACGGTCCATACTTTGTAACCCTTTTCTTTCAGGTATTCCGGCGGAATCAGCATAGCCAGATTGGTCTTACCGCAAGCACTGGGGAATGCAGCAGCGATGTATTTTACTTCACCCTGAGGATTCTCCAGACCCAGAATCAGCATGTGTTCTGCCATCCAGCCCTCTTGTTTACCAAGGTAGGAAGCGATTCTCAGTGCAAAACACTTTTTACCAAGCAGAACGTTACCGCCGTAAGCGGAGTTTACAGACATAATGGTATTATCCTGCGGGAAGTGTACAATATAACGCTCATCGGGATTGACATCCTTCTTTGCGTGCAGACACTTGGTGAAGTCATCACCGTCAATCAAATCCAGAACAGCCTTACCGATTCTGGTCATGATAGCCATGTTAAGAACAACGTAGATACTGTCGGTCAATTCAATACCGATTTTAGAGAACGGAGAACCGACAGGACCCATGGAATAAGGGATGATATACATGGTTCTTCCCTTCATGGAACTGCTGTACAGTGCGTTCAGTTTTGCATACATTTCATCGGGAGCCATCCAGTTGTTGATGGGGCCTGCCTCTTCTTTGGTGGGGGTACAGATAAAGGTTCTGTCTTCCACGCGGGCAACGTCATTCACCGCAGTTCTGTGGTAATAACATCCGGGCAGTTTCTCCTGATTCAGTTTAATCATCTCGCCGCTTGCAACGGACTCTGCGCGCAGAGCCTCTAATTGCTCCTCGCTGCCGTCAATCCAAACAACATTGTCCGGTTGACAGAGGGCTTTCATTTCTTCCAGCCAGTTCAAGACAAATTTGTTTTCCGTCATGATTTTTTCCTCCTAAATATATATGAATTGTTAATTTATTTACAAATTTCTCTATCATATAATATACCCTAAAAATTGGATTTTTGCAAGAGGAAAAACAAATTTTTTTAAAGAAATTTATAAAAGATTGGAAAGTGCGGCAAACTCTTCTATAGAAAGCCTCTCTCCGCGAATTGCGGGGTCAAGACCGAGTTGACCGAGCGCGGTTTGAATCGTCTCTTTTTCCAGCGTCAGATAGGGACTTTTGGATAGTGCATTCAAAAGGGTTTTCCGTCTTTGCCCAAACGCGGATTTGACAATCTTGAAAAACTTTTTCTCGTCATTCACCTCTACTGCCGGAGAGGAAAGCACCTCAAGGTTCACCACAGTGGAGGCAACTTTGGGTTGGGGTAAAAAACAATGGGGTTCTGCCTTACAAACAATGGTCGGGCGGGTGTAGTATTGTACCGCCACCGAAAGAGCGCCGTAATCCTTCCCGCCGGGGGATGCCGCCATGCGGTCTGCCACCTCTTTTTGCACCATCAATGTCATGGTGGTAATGGGAAGCCTACTTTCTAACAGATTCATCACGATGGGAGTGGTGATATAATAGGGCAGATTTGCCGCCACACAAAAGGGGGTGTTGCCGAACTCCTGCTCGGTTAAGGCTTTCAAATCCACTTCCATGACGTCTTTATGAATCAACGTAAAGTTATCAAATTCTGCCATGGTTTCGTTTAGAATAGGAATTAATGCATTATCAATTTCAATGGCAACCGCCTTTTTAAAATTTGCCGCCAGTTGGCGGGTCAAAGTTCCGGCGCCTGGGCCGATTTCCAATGCGCAAGCGTCAGGGCTCGGTCTTGCCGCATCGATAATTTTGGCAAGGACATGGTCATCAATCAAAAAATTCTGACCCAATGATTTGGAAAAGGAAAATCCGTGTCTGGACAGAAGTTCTTTTAATTCAGAGGAATGGGTTAGTTGCATCAAGATGCGCTCCTTTTTTCTTATTTGTTATAGGTATATTATAGAATAAAACGCATAAACTTGTAAAGAGAAATCTTTTTTAAAAAAACACTTGACTTTGCCGGAAAAATGTGGTATGATAGTTAGGCTTTGAAGGAGTTCGTCCATGAGCCGGAGTGGCGGAACTGGCAGACGCCCGGGACTTAAAATCCCGTGGGACTTTTCTCCCGTACCGGTTCGATCCCGGTCTCCGGCACCAATTTGGTTTCGGAATTAACTCCTTACAACAAAATATCGCGGGGTAGAGCAGCCTGGTAGCTCGTCGGGCTCATAACCCGGAGGTCGTAGGTTCAAATCCTGCCCCCGCAACCAGAACAGAAAAGTACCCATCAGGGTGCTTTTTTGTTTTCGAGCGGTGTCGCCCCAAGCGCGAGTGCGCAGAGCCAAAGGCGAACGCGGACGACACACGACGGCAACCGGCGCGAAGCGATAACCCGGAGGTCGTCGCATCTATCCGGCCCCCGCAACCAAATAAGAACGGTTATTTTGATACAAATATCTGTTCTTTTTGTAGTTGAAAAAAACAAAAAAATTTGCTATACTAATAAAGATAAATATTTTTGTGCATGAAAAATGATTATGGATATGGTGTAGTGATATGAATTACTTTGAAAACAATTTTACATTTATTGACTTGTTTGCTGGTATTGGAGGCTTCCACCAGGCGATGAGCGAATTGGGGGGAAGATGTGTTTTCGCATCCGAGATAGACTCCTTTGCAATTGAGTCTTATATGAAAAACTACAGCATGGATTCTGCACACGATGTAACAAAAATTGAAAATGATCAAATCCCAGACCACGATGTTCTTTGTGCCGGTTTTCCTTGTCAAGCATTTTCCAAAGCAGGAAGACAGGAAGGTTTTGCCGACGAAACAAAGGGAACTCTATTTTTCCAAATCGCAAGAATCTTGAAGGAAAAACAACCCAAATTTATTATTTTAGAGAACGTGCGTAATTTAGTATCGCACGATAAGGGTAATACTTGGCGAGTAATAAAGAGAACCCTAACCGATTTAGGATATGTTTTATCTGATAGCCCTATAATTATGAGCCCTCATCAACTTGGTGTGCCACAGTTAAGAGAAAGAGTTTATATTCTCGGCATTCATAATTCATTAGGTGTGAATCATCTTAATTTTAATATACCAAATAAAGAAAAACACGAGATGGACATCTACAAAGCAGGAATTATAGAAGAGAATCCTGACTTGAAGTATAATATCTCGGAGGAAGAGGAAAAGGTTCTTAATTGCTGGGATGAATTCTATTGCGGTATTAAGGAAAAAGTCATCGGTTTCCCAGTTTGGGCGTTTGAATTCAGACAAACCTATGATACTTCCGAATTCCCAAAATGGAAGGCAGATTTTTGTCGGAAGAACAGAGAATTATATACTAACAATAAAGCGTTTATTGATAAATGGTTACAAAAATGGAATAACTTAGAAGATTTTACGCCTACACAAAGAAAATTTGAATGGCAGGCTGGAACATCTATATCAAGCATATGGGAGGGTTTTATTCAATTCAGACCATCGGGAATTCGTGTAAAGCGGCCGGATTCCTTTCCTGCGCTTGTTGCGATGGTTCAAATTCCAATTATGGGTAAATACAAAAGAAGACTAACTCCGCGAGAAGCAGCTAGACTTCAAAGTTTCCCTGATACATTCATCCCAAATGAAAATGACCATCAGGCATATAAACAATTTGGTAATGCTGTTAATGTTAATTGTGTAAAATTTTTAGCAGAACAATTATTTAACCTTGATCAGCACGACAAGGGAGAATGGAATTCTGTGATACAACTTAATGATTGTTGCGAGCAATTAACTTTGGTTGATTTATAGCATAAAAGACACTGCATTATCCTTGGTGATGCAGTGTCTTTTTAATTTAAATTTGAAATATATATTGCTCTAATCTAGGATCGGATATATCAATTTCAATCTTAGATTTTCGCGGCTTGCCATTTGAATTTCTCATGCCAGTTTGGAATGTTTTACAATATTTAAATGTATCTTTATCAACAAAAACAAAGCGGATAGATTCTAATTTAAAAGAAGCCTTACGTCTGCGCGATAATGCCCCGCGGGCAATTCTGGACTTCTCATATTTAGATATTTTCCCCTTCAAATAATCGTGCCACTTCTTAAAAGATTGTTCTTCATCATCAAAGTTAGCATTGCCCGACGCAATTATGAATCCTACGCACCCATATTCTTCTATGGCTTCTTTTATTTCCAGATAGCCATTTGTTGGTACTTTATTGGGACTGGAACCATTCAATGTATGCGCTTTAAAGTCCCAAGGAATAAGTTTAAAACCATCAAATTCTACATTCCCATACTTTACTCCGGGGACTTTCATATATCCTTTCTCGCCAAGGATGGTCTCACACATAAATTGAAAATAAAACCCAAACCATTCCATTTGCCGCCAGTGAGTACATCCGTTTTCTTTCATATATAGAATACATTCTTTTCCGTCCCAATAAGATGGTAAATTGCACATTAATTTTTCAAAAACTTCTCTACAGACTTCTCTCTTTTTCATATTTTAGCCTCCATATTGTCAGAATAATTAATGTATGAAAAACAGTTATTTTTCAATCAACAATTTAAATGCTTCAATTTCAAGTGCATCGGCAATTCTTTGGATATTTTCCAAAGAAATACTTCTTCGATAGCACTCGATAGCACTAATATAGGTGCGGTGCATGCCACACCTATCTGCAAATGCTTCCTGAGAAATACCCATAGCGGTACGATATTTTTTTACGTTGTTTCCAAAAACTTTTATAATGTCCATATATACACGCCTCCTAATATTAATCATTATAGGCAGTTGAACACAATTAGTCTACATACAATAAGTATCAACAATTGAAGTAATTGTCACTCTTATAAAATGATGGTCAACAAAAACAATAACAAAACAACTGACACGATTTATATCAACCTTTACAAAACAGAAAAGACAGACGCTTTTTGCGTCCGCCTTTTTTTGCTTGTTTGTAAATAAAAAATCCGCACACATCGTGTACGGATTTTTGGAGGAGAGGATGGGATTCGAACCCACGGTACGCTATAAACGTACACAGCATTTCCAATGCTGCGCCTTAAACCATCTCGACCACCTCTCCACAGGGCGTCTTGAAAGCCACTAGATTATTATACCATGTTTTTTAAAAATTGCAAGCCTTTTTTTAAAAAAATTCGAAAAGATTTCTCGATTCTGTATGCCTTACCCAAATCCTGTCAATACTATTTGCAGGATTTGGAACAAAGGAGCAAACTACATGAAAGAAAAAAAATCAAAAAAAGTGGTCATTATCAACGATATTGACTCCGAAAACATTGAAAAGGCCATCTTAATTCTCCGTAGCGGCGGCACTGCCACAACTCAAACCTATCATATTGTAACCGAGGCACAAGAACTCATCAACGCTTATCGCAAAACGGTGGAGAAAACCCATTCCTGTCTTGAGAAAAAGGAAAACCGTATTCGCAAACGTGAAAAACAACTGGCTTATCTTAGCAGAATTCTTTGGGCAACCGGCGTTATGGCATCATTTATCTTTGGGGGTTATCTGTTTTTACAAGGGTTAAATTTTTTACTGGAAAAAATTTGAAATCCGTCCCCCTTTCGACAGAAAAACTGGAAGAATTTGGATATAATAGCCTCATACGGAGGTGAATCCTATGAAAGATGGGAAAGGTGCGCAATTGGTATTTGTGCCTAGGCAATTACGGCAAAAAACCGCCGAACCATGGCAGAAACCGGCACTTTCAGAGATATTGGTACGGATTGCAGGTTTTTTTCTTGCAAGAGCCGTCCCATTTGGTTCTATTGCGCCGTTCGGGGTAGCATTTCTTGCCATGGAACGGCGGTTTTCTCTGCAGAGTCTGGTGTCCTTTCTGTTGGTATCGCTGGGTTATTGCAGTTTGGCAGAGAAAGAAATGCTTGGTTACATAGGTGCGTGTGCACTGTATGAGATTGCTCTTTTTTTCTTTTCTTTCCACGAAGAAACAGAAAACAAATGGAGTTTGTGGCTTGCAGTTATGGTTGTTGCCCTGTTTGGGGCAGCAAGAATGTTTTGGACAGGCATTGGCGTCGGGGAGGTACTTCGTCTGGCAGCAGATTGTTCCTTGACGGGGTTAGGCATTTTGGTGTTCGACCGGTGCAGAGGAATGCTGGAGGGAAAAAGTTTTCTTACCTATAATCCCTCTCAGGAAGAGAAACTGGCAGTTTGCATGATGTGCGGCATTGGTCTTTTAAGTTTTCAAAGCATCCCCATTCCCTTTCCCTTTCCCTTTTCCTTTGCCAATGTCCTTGCACTGGTTCTGTCAGGCGCAATTGGCGTTTGTTCCGGTATGCTTTCAGGGGTAGCAGCCGGATTGGCAGCAGGGCTAGTGCTGGGACTCGGTAGCGAACTACTGACTTTTCTTGCTATTTTGGGTTGTTGCGGGTTCGCCAGCGGTCTTGCCCGAAGGTTTGGAAAATGGGGTGGTTCTATTGCGTTGGCAGTAACAGGACTTGCCCTTTGCGCATATGCCATGATAGAGGGCAGCGAGGCCGTCCACTTTTATGAAGTTCCGGTTGCTGCAGCAATTTTGGGCTTGCTGCCTCCAAATATATTTGCAACGGTGGGAAAATTTACCGAGTTTGACTTTGCCTCCGGTGAGGCAACTCAGCATTTGCGCACACAGTTGCAGGACAGGCTATCCTTAGCGGCAAACTCCTTTGAAACTCTGGCACAGACATTTGTGCGAATTTCGGACAAGCAGAGCGAGGTAGACATGGAAGATGTTGCGTTGTTATTTGACACTGCGGCAGAACGGATTTGCGGCCGTTGCAATCGGGTGCGGGAGTGCTGGCAAATTCAGTTCAGCACTACCTATAAAACCATGTTTCGATTTTTGGAGATTCTAGAACGCAAAGGAGTCCTTGAAAAAGAGGATGCCGGCGAGCGGTTTTTAGAGCGTTGTCCCCGCCACCATTCTCTGATTAAGGAAATCAACCGTCTATATGAAATCTATAAAATCAATCAGGTTTGGAAAAGCAAACTCTGCGAGAATCGGGAACTGGTCAGCCAACAGTTCCACGGAGTTGCAGAAACATTACGCCGGATTTCGCACGAGGTCAGCGACGCCTGTGTCTTTGACCATCTTGCAGAAGAGGAGATTCTTTCCCGATTGCATAGCCGCGGCGTGGACGCGGAGCGGGTTTGGGTAATACAACCCGAACATGCGGGGCGCTCCGTGCAGATACAGATACGCCAAAGCGTTGACCCCGAACTACGACGCACAGTCTGCGCCGTGTTAAAAGGAGTCCTTGGCATTGGATTTTTACCAGCGAGGGACCTCCCCTCAGAAAACGAGGGCGTGCGAATGCAGTTTTATGAAATGCCGCGTTTGTTAATAGAAACAGGCTTTGCAACCACAGGAAAGCGGGCAGAAAACGGAGATTCTTATACTATGAACTGTCTGCAAGGCGGAAAATTTCTTGCCACGTTAAGCGACGGAATGGGTAGTGGCTCCAAGGCAAAAGCCGAGAGCGAAACCATTATTACCCTGTTGGAAGATTTCATGGAGGCAGGGTTTGATAAAAAGGTGGCAGTTACGCTGATTAACTCTGTCATGGTAATGAAGTCGGCAAACGAGGCATTTGCCACCGTTGATATGTGTATGATGGACTTAAATACCGGCGAGGCGGAGTTCATTAAAAACGGTGCCGAGGCAAGTTATATCAAGCGAGGAAACCGGATTGAAACCATTCGCAGTGCCTCGTTGCCGGTAGGCGTTCTTTCACAGGTAGAGATTGAAACCTTTGCCCATAAACTGGGCAGAGGGGACATGGTGGTGATGCTGAGTGACGGTCTGGAACTGAAAGAAAGCGGCGAGGGCTGGATTCGGCAAGCGTTGAAGAAAGCAGAGGCTGACATTCCTCCACAGGAGTTAGCAGACAGGCTAATGGAACAAGCCATCGCCTTAAAAGGCGGCGTTGCCGATGACGACATGACCGTAATGGTACTAAAAGTCGGATAAAAAAGGAACGACACAGGGGACGGTTCCTTGTGTTGTTTTTTAGCACAGAGAACCGTCCCCTATGCACTTTTTCGACACAGAGAACCGTCCCCTGTGTCGTTTTGGTAAACGGGCGAAAAAAGAGCAGAACTTTCGTTCTGCTCTTTTGTGTTATTTGCGGCTTCTAAAGTATGCTGCAACTTTTTCGATGGCATGGATGATTTCATCCACATCCTGATCGGAATAGAATTCGTTCAAGCCGATTCTGATACAATTCTGGAGCACTCCCTCTGCCTCGGGGCAAAGTCCCTTGGGATAAGAGATTTCCTTGCCGTAGTATTTGGAATCAAACGGAGCATGGGTTCCCTGATATGCAGACAGATTTTTAAACAGGTCATACTCATAAACACAACAGGGGATATAGCCTCTGCCGGCGGGAACACCCTCCGCAGACAGAGCCTCTACAAACTCATCCGCAGTTGCACCCAATTCCTTTTCCACCCGGAACATATAGAACCAGTAAGAGGATTTGTTGCCCTCACGAACCAGAGGCGGGGAGATGCCGTCAATCTGATTGAGTGCAGCAGAAATCTTGTCGCCCTTAATCCGTCTTTGTTCGCAAAGCCATTCCACACGCTCAAGTTGAGCCAGACCAACCGCACCGGTCAGTTCGTTCATACGATAGTTCGGTGCGATATAGGCAATATTACGGGATGCACCGCCTTGTTGCAATCGAACATAGTTCTTATCAGCAAAGCGAAGCGCCTTTTCGTAAAGGTCAAATTCATTCATGATACACAGACCGCCGTCACCTGCGGAGATATGCTTATAGTCGTTCAAACTGAAACAACCGATGTCACCAAACGTGCCTGCCAGTTTGCCTTTGTAATAGGTCATATATGCCTGCGCACAGTCCTCAATGACGCGGATGTTATGCTTCTTGGCAATTGCCATAATCTCATCCATGTCGGCGGGGTTACCTGCCAGATGCACCACCAGAATTGCCTTGGTTTTATCGCTAATCTTTTCTTCAATGGACTTGGGGTCCATATTATAGGTATGGGGGTCAATATCTGCAAAAATCGGAATCGCATTCTGATACAGAATTCCGATGATGCTACCCATATCGGTAACCGGAGAGGTAATAACCTCGTCACCCTCGGTAACACCAACAGCGCCCAGTGCGGTATGGATTGCGGAAGTACCGGAAGAAGTTGCCATGCAGTACTCGGTACCATACATCTCTGCAAATTTCTTGTTCAGGGCTTTGACCTGATTGCCGTACCAATAGAACAAGGTGTTCTGGTCTAAGGCTTCCTTTAAGTACTTCAATTCAGAATCCCCGAACCGCTTACCGGTAGAAAAGGGGACGGTTTTTGCCTTTTCGCCACCATGTAATGCTAACTTTTCCATAATAAATTCTCCTTTTATGTTTTTTATTTTATTTTGTATGTTTAAAGAAGTGCCATGCACCAATCGTTTCGGGATCACCGGGGTCATCTTTTAACAGTTCCTTGTAATTGAGAGCCACCTTTTTAAAGGCGTTTGCATACTGCTCAATTTCCTCGGGGATAAATTTCTTCAACCAGGGAATATTGAACACCTTGGCACCGATGTGTACACTCTTTTCCAGAGTCAAATCGTCTTCTCTTACATCGCGGGAAGCGTTTGCAATACGGGTGGGTTTGCCATCGCCGTATACATCAGCGGTCTGAAACAGATTATGGGTATGCAATGCTAGGTTCGCACCAGGATAACATTCAACCACACCCTCGGCACGAACAGCCTCGCAGAAACGAGTGATGGAAAGTCCGCCCAGTTCCTCTTTGACATAAATACCGTGAGGACAGTACCATCCCGCCATAGTGGAACCCTCAGATTCATCCACACGGTGTGCACGAAGACCCGGAACACCCTCTAATAAATCCCAGAAGTAGTTCATCGCCTTACGGATTTCCGCACAACGCTCATCGTAGTACTTAAGTTGTACCAGACCAACTGCGGAACTCATCTGGTGCATCCTGAACTTATAACCGCCAAGGGGAAGTCCGGTGTAGGGTTTTAAGTCCTCGCAAGTTGTGTCGGCTTTGGTGAATCGGTCATAGTGGCCAAGTGCCCGTGCGTGCTCATAAATCTCACGGTCATTGGTAACAAGCATACCTGCTTCGCCAATCGCAAAAGACTTACCGCCCATCAAAGAGATACCGGCAACGTCGCCAATGGTACCAAGCATTCTGCCTTTGTATTTACCGCCTTGTGCATGAGAAACGTCCTCAATGACTTTAAGGTTGTTCTTTCTTGCAATCTCCATGATTCTGTCCATATCACAGGGATGACCCAGATAGTGAACTACAATGATAGCCTTGGTCTTGTCAGTAATCTTTGCTTCAATATCGTCAGGGTCAATACAGAGGGTGGTTTCATCAAGGTTTGCAAACACAGGAGATGCTCCCAATGCCATCACCTGAGTACATGCTGCCCAATACACGACGCTGGGACAGATAACTTCGTCACCCTTTCTGATGCCGGCACCGTACATTGCCGCCATCAAAGATGAAGTTCCGTTGTTGAAACCGAGCGCATATTCTGCACCCATCCACTGAGCAAATTTCTGCTCAAACTCTTTGGTGATCGCAGTTTCACTCATGGCATTCTTACGCAGAACGTCCAAAACTGCCGCCTCTTCTTCCTCGGTGAAGATGGGCCATTTTTTCATCGGGCTGTTACCGCTGGTGTCACAGGTGACAGCGGGAGTTCCGCCAAACAATGCTAATTTTTCCATCTTAACATCCTCCTCATTTATATCCGCTTTTTTAATAATCTTTCTATATTACCGCTGAGCAATTTCTTTTTGTCTTCCAAAGAAATCTGTGCGTAGCAGACCCATCCAAGTTGAGGTGCCGGGTCGCGCATGGGAAGGTCGGAACCATAGAGAACCTTATCTGCACCGACTTCCTGAACCAAAAACTCAATCATACCGCGTCCCGTGGTGGTGTAGGTAATATCCAGCACCACATTGTCGTGCTTGTTGGCAACGGACGCGTTCTTTCTTGCAACGCCATAACTGGTTCCGCTGTGCGCCAGAATAAATGTAATGTTGGGGTATTTATCTGCCAGAGCATCTACATGGTCTGCATAATCTCCGCCGTCTGCGTGAACCAACATAAGGAGATGATGGTCATTGGCATAGGTAAACCAATCGGTACATACCTCATCAAGCAAACTAAACTGCTGATAAGGCGGATAGGGTTTAATACCAACAAAAACGTCAGGATATGCTTCGTGATACTTCACAAGGGCATCCAAATCCTCTTGATAATGGATGTTGGCAGTAGAGAATCCCAAGAATTTCCCCGGATGCGCCTTAGCAGATTCCAAGGTTTCCTCCATGCCCATAACGCCGTCATAGTTGATGCCGGACCAAGGTGCTGTGATGGTGGTATCAATACCAAGCCGATCCATCTTCTTAGCAATGTGGTCATGGTCTGCATCGAGCATCACACAGTTGTTGACAGAGCGCGCGCTCTTTCCAACCACATGGGAGTGCATATCAATTACCCTTGTAGAAATAGGAAGTCCTGCATCTGCCTCTTTGGCGATTTCATCAAACTGGCACTCTGCATCGTCATAAAGCGAAAAGTCATCAGGGGCAAGACCGAGCAGACGGCAGGCGTTGCCGGATGCAACCAAGTCTTTTTCCTCTTCGGAAAGATCAGCCCACTCAATCAGGGATTTGAGTGCTCCCATAGACTTAATCGGCCATGAACTGCTGTAAAGCACCCGTTCAATGCCAAGGTAGTTTTTGGTGTATTCCAGAATATCATTAATATGTATGGAAGAAATTTCGTAGTAAAGATTCGGATACCGTTCCATCACATCCCAGAACGCTCTTCCAAAGCCCCAAGTGGTACCTTGCATCAGGATGGGAAGGTTGGGATACGCCTCTGCAATATCACCGCAAGCCGCCAAACGCTCCGGTTCAACAACGTTGGTGACAATCAGCGGGAGGCCATGTGCCTCAAGCGCCTCAACCATCGGTTTGATGGATTTGGGAAGAATGGGCGAACGATAGGTCCAACTGTGCGGAAGAACCAAGCCCTTAGCACCCTGATTGAGCACGGTATTAAAATAATCTTTATCACCGCTCTCAAGCGGGGCCGTGTTGGGAACCGCCGCCAGGTGAACCAGACGGGGACTGGTTTTTGCAAGTTCTGCAGCCTCGTTGTTGCCATAGAAGAAGGAATAATCAATGGCAGAGTTTGCAACCAGTGCCGCACCGTGAATCCGTGCATATTTCATATCCTCTAATAATGCTTCGGCGGACTGAGGATGGTCCAAACTCGGAACCTTTTTACGACCGACAGAGGCAAACACTTCAAAGTATTTTCTTTGCTTCATTTCTGTCACTCCCTTTAAGATTTACTTTTTACCAAATGTTGTAATTATTGTAACACATATAGGCGTTTGAGAAAATGTATAAAATGCTTTTTGCATAGTTCAAATCCACCTCATGTCTTTAAGCGAATTATAATTCCAATCCCATTCTTTGTCAACCCATTTTTATAAATTTATGTAGAATTGTAAGGGAATTGAGGGCTCAACCAAAAGTTGAAAAACTGCGTGCACTTTTGGTTCAAAATAAACCTGGTTAACAATAGCGTTCTTTCGTTGCAATTTAGAAAGAACTGATGTATAATCATAGAAAAGGAGTGATAGTATGAAACTTTCTAACGGAATTCTCACGGTTGAAATAGATGCCCACGGGGCAGAACTGAAGTCGGTCAACAAAGATGGGCGGGAGTATCTATGGTGCGGCGATTCTCAGTATTGGGGAAGAACCTCGCCAATTCTTTTCCCCTTTGTCGGAGGGCTGAACGGGAAAGGGTATTTCTATCAAGGCGTGCGCTATCCCATGGGTCAACACGGTTTTGCCAGAGACTATGACTTTACCTTAACGAAACAGAGTCCGGATTCCCTTTGTTATACCTTAACATCCGATAAGTCCACCATGGAACAATACCCTTTTCCATTTCGCCTGCATATTACCTACACCTTGGTTGGTTCTACCCTTAAGGTGCGGTGGGATGTGGTAAACGAGGGTGCAGATACCATGTATTTTTCGATTGGTGCCCATCCGGCATTCTATCTTGCTAAGGACAGCACCTACTTCCGATTTGATACAGGTGATGATATTACATATCACCTGATTGATGAAGAAACCGGACTTTACGACCCGGAAAACAAATTTACCCTAAAGAATGACGGCTATGTCTTGATGAAGCATGAAATGTTTGACCATGATGCCTTAATCATAGAGAACCATCAGGTTAAGGCAATTTCTCTTTGCACCGGCGATAAAGAACCTTATGTTACGGTGCGGTTTGAGGCGCCGTTGGTTGGCCTCTGGACCCCGATTGGCAGACAAGCACCTTTTGTCTGTATTGAGCCTTGGTACGGACGGTGCGACCGAAAAGAGTTTGTCGGCGAACTATCCGAAAAGGATGAAATCCTCTCTTTAGATGCAGGAAAAACTTTTACGACCGAATATGAAATGGAATTTCTATTTTAACTAAAAGGCCGTAACGCTGACGCGTTGCGTTCTTCTTTTATGACAACTCAAACATCCCGGTATAGAGTTGGTAGTATTTGCCTTGTTGCTTGAGCAATTCTTCATGATTGCCGCGTTCAATGATTGCACCGTTCTCCAGAACCAGAATCGCATGGGAATTGCGCACGGTAGAAAGCCGGTGTGCAATCACAAATACCGTCCGCCCCTCCATCAGGCGGTCCATTCCCTTTTCAATCAACGCCTCGGTGCGGGTGTCAATGGAGGATGTGGCTTCGTCCAGAATCAGCACCGGCGGGTCTGCCACCGCCGCGCGGGCAATGGCAAGAAGTTGCCGCTGCCCCTGCGAAAGATTGGCGCCGTCTCGGGTTAAGACGGTATCATATCCCTTTGGCAGATGCCGGATAAACCAATCCGCATTGGCAAGTTTTGCCGCCTCCATGACCTCCTCGTCCGTAGCCTCCGGTCTACCATAACGGATATTTTCCATCACCGTTCCGGTAAACAGGTGCGTATCCTGTAATACCATGGAAAGAGCACGCCTGAGGTCATCTTTTTTAATCTTTTTAATATTGATGCCATCGTAACGGATTTTTCCGTCCGGCACATCATAGAACCGGTTAATCAGGTTCGTAATGGTGGTCTTGCCGGCACCGGTGGAACCGACAAAGGCAATCTTCTGTCCGGGTTTGGCATGAAGACTGATTCCGTTCAGCACCGTCTTATTTTCTTCGTAACCGAATTCTACCTCTTCAAAGGTGACTTCACCTTTGAGTTGAGTATAGGTCAGCGTTCCGTCTTGGTGAGGATGTTTCCATGCCCATTGTCCGGTACGGGTTTCACTCTCCTCCACTGTGCCGTCCGGCTGGATAATAGCGTTCACCAAAGTAACGTAGCCGTCATCCACCTCCGGTTCTTCGTCCATCAAATCAAAGATTCGCTCTGCGCCGGCAAGGGCATTTAAAATCACATTAAACTGCTGAGAAACCTGTGTAATCGGTTGCGCAAAGGAACGGGTATACTGCAAAAACGAAACCAGCGACCCAAGACCCAGAGCAAAAATCCCCATCTCCCTCTGTCCGGTCAGGATGGTGAGCACCGACCCAACCACCGCCGTTAAAGCATAGTGAATATAGGACAGGTTATTCATAATCGGCATCAGGATATTGGCAAAGGTATTGGCACGGGTTGCCGCCACGCAAAGTTCATCGTTTCGCTTTCCAAATTCCGCCTTACTTTCTGCCTCATGGCAGAAAACCTTAACCACTCTTTGTCCCTCAATCAGTTCTTCCACATAGCCATTGACCGAACCAATTGCCTTTTGCTGACGGCGGAAATTCTCCGCACTGTGTTTTCCTACCACCTTGATGACACCAAAAATGGTCAACATCATCAAAACTACCAGCACCGTCAGAGGAAGACTTAAAATCAGCATCATGCTGAATACACCCACCACGGTGATGCCGGAAGAAATCAACTGGGGCACACTTTGGCTGAGCATATTTCTAAGCGTGTCAATATCATTGGTGTACCGGCTCATAATCTCCCCGTGGGTATGGGTATCAAAATAACGAATCGGAAGTTTCTGCATATGTTCAAACATTTGCGTCCTCATTTTATAAAGAGAACCGGTGGACACTGTAATCATCAACCGCTGATAGCCGTAAGAGGAAAGCGCACCAACAACATAGATGATTGCCAAGGTTGCCACCGCAGTCAAAAGACCGGAAAAGTCGGGATTTTGACTGCCAATCAAAGGTACAATATGGTCATCAATGATAGGTTTTAAAAAGTAGGTTCCTGCAACTCCCGCTCCGCTGCTTATCACCACCATCAAACAAACCAGAAGCAGGTGCCACTTGTAGTCGCCAAAATATCGTAAAATACGAAGAAAGGTCTTTTTGGCGTTTTTGGGTTTTCGGATTCCTTTTGGCATAGGAGGCATTTACGCCACCCCCTTTTGCTGGGATTCATACACTTCCCGATAAATTTCATTGGAATGGAGCAATTCCTCATGGGTGCCAACGGCATTGACCTCGCCGTTGTCCAGTACAATAATCTTGTCTGCATCACAGACAGAGGAAATCCGTTGTGCGATAATAATGGTGGTGGTTTCGCTTAGTTCCTCCCTGAGTGCCTGACGAATTTTGCTATCTGTTGCTGTATCGACTGCACTGGTGCTGTCATCCAGAATTACAATCTTAGGTTTTTTAAGCAGTGCACGGGCAATACAAAGCCTTTGTTTCTGCCCGCCGGAAACATTGACACCGCCCTGTCCCAACACCGTGTCATATCCATCAGGAAACGACCGGATAAATTCATCTGCCTGCGCCGCCTTGCATGCAGCAATGAGTTCCTCGTCCGTTGCTTTGGGATTTCCCCAACGCAGATTTTCTTTGATGGTTCCGGTAAAGAGTACATTCTTTTGAAGTACCATGGCAACCTGATTGCGCAAGGTGTGCTGCTTGTAATCCCGAACATCGACCCCGCCAACCTTGACACTGCCCTCGGTTACTTCATACAATCTTGGAATCAGGTGAACCAGACTTGACTTGGCGCTTCCGGTTCCGCCGATAATCCCAACCGTCTCACCGGATGCAATGTTGAGAGAAACGTCCTTTAAGGCACAGTTGTCCTTGTCGCCGTGATAACTGAATGATACCTGCTCAAACACAATGGAGCCGTCAGCGACTTCGATATCCTCCTCTGCAAAATCCGGAATATCGGGGGTGTCGTTCAAAACCTCAACAATTCGGTTGATGGAGGCTTTGGAAATCACAATCATGGTAAATGCCATGGCAACCATCATGAGTGACATCAAAATCTGGTTCACATAACTGATAAAACTGATTAAATGACCGGTCTGCATGGTGCCAACCACAATCATATTACCACCAATCCAAAGAATGGAAAGAATACAAAAATAAATGAGCAATTGATGTATCGGCATATTAAAGATAATCAATGTTTCTGCGTTTCTTTGCGCATCCCGAAGTTCCGCCGCGGCATCTTCAAACTCCTGATCCTCTTTCTTGGCACGGACAAAGGCTTTCACTACCCGAATTCCTATCAAGTTCTCCTGAATTTTGCCATTGAGTTTATCAAACTGCTTAAGCATCCGTTTGAATCGGGGATGGGCTTTCGTCGTCACGGTAACCAGTACTGCAATCATAATGGGGACTGCAATTAAAAATATCATAGAAAGACCCGGATTCAAAGAAAATGCCATAACGGACGCTGAAACAAACATAATTGGAGACCGGACCAAAGACCGAATCAACATCATCCACGCCTGTTGCGTATTGGTAATATCCGTAGTCATACGGGTAATCAGCGAAGAGGTGCTGAACCTGTCTACATTGGAAAAGGAAAAATCCTGCACCCGTTCAAACATGGCTCTGCGAATTTCTGCCCCGAATCCCATGCTGGCAATGGACGCCGTCCAACCCGCAAGTGCACCAAACGCAAGGGAGCATAGTGCCATAACCACCATCATCCCGCCCCGAGCAATGACATAAGCAATGTCTCTGTTTTGAATTCCTATATCCACAATATCTGCCATAATACGGGGAATCGACACCTCCATAATGACCTCACCGATAATTAAAATCGGCGTTAAGATGGACATCCAAAGGTACTTCCCCCGCAACAATGAAAGTAATTTACGCATCGCATGCGCCTCCTTACAACCCTCTCCCAAAATGCTGCTTCTTTTATTATAGATTACCTTATGTTAACTGTCAAGAAAAAGACCGTGGCAAAAGCCACGGTCTTTCGTGTTGTTTCTCTTATTTTACAATGTCTTCGCCCAGAACGCAAAGCATTCTGATTCTTCCTTCGCTGAGGTAAACAAGCACCTTGGTGGGGTTGGAAATACCATCGTTGTAGGTAGTAAGTCCCTTAATCACACCTTGGTAATCCGAAGAAACATCGGTAATTTTCAGTTCTGAACCGGTGTTGTCATACTTGAGAACACGAGCGCTTGAGAAGTTTGCAATCGGGAAGTTCACAGAAGCCGCAGTAATATCTGTAACAACATCGCCCTTCTTCAGATACTGAGGAATGATGGAAACGCTTTCTTCATCAATCGCAACCACACTACCCAAAATCACACCATAGGAAGAACCGTAAAGATTATCTGCAACAGAGGAGAACTGTCCGTAGGTGTTACCGCCTGCTACTTTATAAATCACATGCTGATTCTCAATCTTAGCAAAGCCCTCTTTATCGGCACCTGCACGGAAGATATCACCCATCTGGGGAATGTACTGGGTTTCCTTAGAAATCCATTCTTCAAAGGTAGCCTTTGCATTACCTGCAGATGCTCTAAATCCGGTCATATAATCCATTTTTTGACCATTTTTTTCATTGATGCTATTTTCAAGAGGAGCACCCACAACAGAAACCGGAGTATAACCGTCTACAACTACCGTTGCATCTGCGCCATAGCAAACCAGAACTTTTGCGGTGTTGGTTGTGGTTAAATCAAAGATTTCTACATGATAGGACTTGTTATCCTTAAATACTGTGCTCAAAGAACTCTTTGCATAGTCATCATACGCATTTCTGTTGGAGGGGACTACAAATATGGTTGCGCTTCCAATATTAATGCTGGTGCCACCGCCGGTCAACTGCTTGGATGTTCCATTATATTTCATGCTGGTATTCGCCTGAATCTTGGTATACGCATGAAGCACATCACTGGTGATGCTTTGTCCCTTGGTCGCAGGGGTTCCGGTGTAGATGTCACTCAGTACAGTCACACCGTTTGCCTGTCTGGTGGTGTACTTAATCAACTGATGAATTCCTACATTGGTTGCTTCTGCATCCTTATTCTGGATTAACGCAGAAGCATTCAGCGCGGTGATAACACCGTCGGTGCTTCCCTTGGGATTTCCGTCTACACGGGTGTCCTTGTTAATAGTCAGCATAACCTGACTTCCGTTTTGTGCCAGAATGCGCAGGGTCTTTTCGTCATCAAAGTGACTGTCAGACTTGGCAACACCCATAATATATCCATAGGAAATATTTTCAGTAACTGCATCTTTTCTGTAAGCCACAATCTTACCGTTGATATCTTTGTAGTAGGTACCGGATTCCTGCAATGCAGGCTCAGTCTGTTTGCCGGAATTGCCGGGCATCCAGGATGCTGCACCGGAGTATTCATAGGTTTTACCGCTGATGGTAATGGTCGTTCCGCCTCTGGTTCCGGAAATGGTGCCGGAAACCGGATCGTTCACCACAACGGCCCTCTGGAGTCTCTGTCCACTGTTGGCATTGCTGCGTGCCAGATGAATCACCGCATAGGTAGGAATGGAACTGTAACTCATTGCATTACCATTTTTGTCCACAATCGTGGTCTTAATGGTATTGCTTTCTTCGTCCAGAATTAATTCCTTGTCAGTGTTTCTGGTCACATCGTCAATGATAGATTTTTCGGAAGACACCTTGCTGGATACAAAGTAAACCTCGTATGCCTGAATGTCAACCAAATCATATTTTCCGTCTGCATCGGAGTCTAAAAGACGAACCGAACCCAGTTTGGGAAGCATCGCTGTGGTAAACCGGCTCTGTGCCGCATTGTTACCATACAATTTTCCGTTATAAATCACCACATTTTCAGGGTCCAGATTTGCAGCGGTAGTTGCATCTGCATCTTCAGATTTGAAATACCGAATCTGCGTGTTGTCGGATTCACTAACCTCAATATCGTCCGGATTCAGGGTTAGTTCTTTATTCTCGGTCAGTACATAAACCATTAGGGTACGGCTGGAACCGTCATTCTTATAATAGAACTCTACCTGATGACCCAGATACTGCTTGAGTCCGGTATCGGTGGTTTTATAAGTATGGGTTTCATAACGGCCGGTATCGCCAACCTGTGCATAAATCTGCACTTCGTTGGGGTTGAGGTCGCTATCCGGCTCGGTCATACCGGTAATGCCATTGGCAGAAATCACACCAACGCCTTTGGTGTACTGCAAGAAACTGCTAAGAATGGTATCCTCGGTGGGTTTGCCGTTACGGCAGATTTTTGCCTCCAAAGAATCATAGAGAATCTGTGCAATACAAGCACGGGTTGCCGGAGTTTCTGCACCGCCCAGCATCGCCGCATTCTGGGTAATACCCAATTTATTTGCCTGAGCCAGATAGTTGCTATACCAAGGAGTAATGCTTACATCAATATCAGTATAGCCAAGGGCACAAACTACCATCTTAACTGCCTCTTCATAGGCAACGTTGTTTCTGGGGCCAAAGGTTCCGTCCGGATAACCATTTACAACGCCCATGCCGTGAGCCGTGTCAATGTTGGGAATTGCCCAACTGATATCGGTATCTGCATCGCTGATATCGGTAAAGGGCAGATCTTTTGCAGAAGTTGAGCCCAATTTTCCATAGTTCAGGGTACGCATCAGCATCGCCGTAAACTCGGCTCTGGTAACATTTTTATCAGGGCCAAAGGTTCCGTCCGGATATCCGTTGATGACACCCATCAGGTTCAGGGTTTTTACAGCGGTTCCGTAAGCCGCGTCTGCTGCAACATCGCTAAAGGTTACTGCTTTTGCAGTTTCTTCCGCAAAAACAACAGAAACCATGCAAGATGCCAGCATCGCAATGGTCAGAACCAACGAAAGTATGCGCTTTGCATTTTTCATAAGTAATTCCTCCTAATATGTGAAATTTAATTGTTTACATGAAATTAGACGAGGCATACACTGCCACGGTTCCCATTTTATCATCATTTTGTCCAAAAGTCAAGTTGAATTCTGTGTTAACATATGGGAATATCGTCAAATTTTATCTCTCTTTCCGTAAAAAGGTATCCGGTTCTACAGGTTGGTCGGTCTTGATATAAACCAGACTTTGCGGACGGTTGGCAACCTCCAAATCGGCTCCGTGTTCATCGGTCATTCCCTCGATGGTTTGGCTAAAGAATTTTCCTACCGGACGCAGGAACTCTATCTTATCCCCTTTAAAGATGCGATTTTTCTGAATCACCGCCGCCAGTTGGGTCTTGGGGTCATACTCGGTCACAATGCCAACCATATCATATTCCCGAATATAGGAACTGTTTTCATAGTGTTGCTCTTTCCCGCCGGGACGTCCGTAATAAAAACCGGTGGTGTAATCCCGATGGCTGACTTTTTTGAGTTCCTCCATCCATTCCGGGTCAAATTGATAGTGCTCCGGGTCATTCATATACGCGTCTATCGCTTGCCGGTATGCCTTTACCACGGTTGCCACATAGTATTCTGATTTTACTCTGCCCTCTATCTTAAAACTGGAAAGCCCCGAGGCAATCAGGTCATCCATATGCTCAATCATGCAGAGGTCTTTCGAATTATAGATAAAGGTGCCTCTCTCGTTTTCAAAGACGGGCATATACTCACCCGGACGCTGTTCTTCCATTAAATAATACTTCCAGCGGCAGGGGTGGGCGCAGTTGCCCTGATTGCTGTCTCTGCCCGCCATATAGTTGCTAAGCAGGCATCTGCCGGAATACGAAATACACATCGCGCCATGCACAAAGGCCTCCAGTTCCAATTCCGGCGGTGTTTTCTCCCGAATCTCCCGAATCTCCAAAAGGGACATCTCCCGCGCAAGAATCACCCGCTTTGCCCCCATGCTATGCCACATCCTGACGGATTCATAGTTCACATTGTTGCTTTGGGTGCTGATATGAATATCCAACTCCGGTGCCAGTTCCCGCGTAATCGCAAACATTCCCAAATCGGAAAGAATCACCGCGTCAATGCCGGTATCTTTGACCTCTTGAATATAGGATTTATAGTCTTCAATGTCTCTGTTATGGGGGATAATATTGGCAGTTAAATACACCTTTTTGCCCCGCGCGTGCGCAAAGGCAACCCCCTCGCGAATCTCATCCAGAGAGAAGTTGTCCGCCGCAACCCTGAGAGAGAACTCTTCGCCTCCGATGTACACCGCGTCTGCCCCATAAATAAACGCCTTTTTTAATTTATCCAGATTGCCGGCAGGCGCCAGCAGTTCCGGTTTCACAATTGCAGATTTCATAGGAATCTCCTCTCCTACTCTTTGTAGGTCTTATCAAAATACTTACAGATGCCCTTTGCAATTCCAACCGCAAAGGCTTGCTGACCTTTTTCACTTGCCAGTTTTTTGGCATCGTTCGTATCGTCAATAAACGCAGTTTCCAACAATGCCGCCACCATTTCTGTATACCGAAGCACCGCAAAGTTGGCAGTTTTTATCCCTCTGTCACTCAAACCGACGCTTTTTACCACCTGCTCCTGAATCAGTTCCGCCAGAAGTTCGCCCTCTTCGGAACCCTCGCAGTAATAGGTTTCGGTTCCGGCAGCACCGCCGGCATTGCAATGAATCGACAGGAACAAATCCGCCTTGGTTTCGTTTGCAATCTCTGCCCGCCGTTTCAGGCTGGCAACAACCGAGTCCGTCGCAACATTGTCCTCCAACTTGTTTCGGGTCATAATAACCTGAAATCCGTTGGCTTCCAAAAGCGGTTTGGTTTTCGCCGCAATCATGTACGTAATATCCTGTTCTTTTAAGCCGTTTCCGGTGGCTCCGGTATCGGTAATATTGTAATTGTGCCCCGGGTCAAGCACCACCAGCAATTTCCCCGGTTTCTTGGATGGAATGGGGGTAGGCTTAGGGGTAGGCGTTGGTGTGGGCACCGGTTTTTCCGGTTTTTGGGACGACTCCGGCTCCTTGGTTTCGTCCTCGTCTTTCGGTTTTTCGGTGGGTTTGGGGTCTTCCAACGCGCCATCTGCCATCATGGCGTTATAAACAACCTGCGCCACAAAGGCACGGTTAGCAACCTCCCCTACCCGAAGCCGAACATTGGTAAGCAAATCATACTTTTGTGCCGCACTCAAATAGCCGGAATACCATTTGGGGCCTACCTTGGTTAAGGATTCATCCCCAACACCGGAGGAACACACAATCATTTTAATCGCCTGTTCATGGGTCACATCATCAGCCGGACAAAAAGTTCCGTCCAACATTCCGTTGATGTATCCGTTTTCATAGCAAAAAGAAATAAAAGGCACCGCCCAATAGGTTTGCGGCACATCAGAAAAAGGCAGCGGTTTTGACTGATAGGTTTCTGCATCATACCCGTTTGCCCGTGCCAGAAAGGCACAGAACTCAGCACGGGTGGTTTTGTCCGCAGGGGAAAAACTGCCGTCGCCACGACCTAAAATCACACCGATATTACTCAGTTTATCAACTGCTTTATAATAAGAGGCAGTAATCGGCACGTCAGAAAATTCCAGACCAAAAACCTGGACGGGTACTACAAGCAACAAAAGCGCAACTACCAGTGCCGCCGCAACTGCCTTTGCGTATCTCTGCATGGGGAATCACCTCACAATGTGGCATAATATCCTTTTGCATTATATCACATTTTTCGTCAAAAATCAATAAAGATACACAAATGTAAAATAAGGAAGGCCACCTAAAATATGTAATTGACGGAGCATTGTTTCCTATGCTATAATTTCTTTGGTGATGATTGTGATACGAAAAGAAAAGGCTTGTTGCTTTACCGGTCATCGGGTGATTGGTTCTATCCATCGCGAGGATATGCCCGCCCTGTTGGAAAAGCAGATTCGATGCCGAATCCAAGAGGGAATCTGTGATTTTATTACCGGCGGAGCGCGGGGGTTTGATACTCTGGCAGCAGAGGCGGTGATTCGCCTGCGGACGGAATTCCCACAGATCCGGCTGATTCTGGCAATTCCATGTCCGGACCAGACGCAGGGGTGGCCGCTGGATGAAAAAATACGATATGAAGAGATTGCGCTCAAAGCAGATGAAACCTGCCTGGTTTCCAAATCCTATACCAAAACCTGTATGATGCGCCGAAACCGGTTTATGGTAGACAACAGCATTGGTTGCATTTTCTACCTGACCCAAATGCGAAGCGGCACCTACAAAACGGTGGAATATGCCATGGAGCAAGGCAGTAAACTCTATAATATTTTATCCGAAGAATAAAAAAGTTGTAGTTTGACGGAGAACACGGGGACGGTTCGTTGTGCGTATGGCACTGGGAACCGTCCCCCGTGCATAGTCAAAAACTACAACTTCTTTTTTGTTTGAATTCGATGCAGCACCGTCAAGAACCATAGTTTTTCCTCTGTCAAGGCAAGTCCGGTGCCATCGCCTTGGATGAATCCGCAATCCACCGCCCAACAGGCCGCCTCTTTTGCCCATTGGGGCAAGGTTTCGTCTATGCGGTGATAAACCACAGGATGTTCCAGATTTCCAACCTTGGTTGCCAACTGTTTGACAGTTTGCGTCAAATCATGGACCTCCGTCTTTAGTTCCTGATATTGATTCATACTCATCCCTCCCTTAATCCTTGTTTGAAATTCTTGCCATTTGCTCCATCCGTTTTCCGCCATGCTGCTTGGGCAGCACTTTCGGCTGGCATCATAATGCCGCACCACCCTGCCCACCGGAATATTAAGTTCTGCCATCAACCCTTGTACCACTTTGACAAGGTTATCAATTGCCGCCTGTCGGTCCCCGTCCTGATTGATGCAAAGTTCCACCCCAATGCTGTTTTGATTGGTAATTCCATATCTTCCCTTTCCGTCGCCAGAATGCCATGTGTAGAATCTGGTATAATCATTGACATACCAGACCGCACGGTCATCCACAAAAACATCCGCACTGCTGTTTCTGTTTCGGCTATTAAAATAGTGAAAATGCGCCTCGGCATCCGCACTCTTTGCGGTGTTCCCGGTATCATGGATGACAATGTATTCAATGGCATGCCGTCTTGGTGAATGATTGTGCGCAATCTGCCGCCGGACCTCATTCATCAAACATTCCCCCTTTTCGGCAGACATCCGCTTTGATTGCTGGCTTGGTAAAACTGTTGTTCTTCCACCATGCAATCGCAGAGGTTACCAAGGTTGCTATCAAAGACACCAATTGATAAACCTCGTCATTGGTAAAAGGTAGAACCTCTTTCCCCGCAACGGCCAAACACTGATTGATAAGCGCCAGAAACAATACAATCGTTCTGGCAATGGTATCTGCTTTTACTTTCATAAAACTTCCTCCTTGTTTTTCATTTTTAGGGACGGAGAACATGGGGACGGTTCTGTGTGCGCAGCAACGCGAAGAACATAGAACCGTCCCCTGTGCGTAGTCCCTAATTTATTTGTCTATTTGTGATACTCCTCCAGGTCGGCAATCCGGTGATTCGCCACCTCAATTTCCTCTTCCATAACCGCCTCGTTTTTCTCCAACGCATACACCCGTTCGATGACTTTGTTGTGCTTTTCCACTTTCTTTTCCAACTGTTCCAGCCGATAGGTGGTCAGCCTGTTTGCGGTGAGAATGCCGGCAAGGGAACCGATAAAGGTTCCCGCCAGCGAAAGCAAAGCCACAATTACTTCGGTGCTCATAGTTCCGCTCCCTCCGGCAATTCTTTTTTGGCTCGGATTTCCACCATGGAAAAATCAGTCGTTACCAAAAGTGCCACTGCACCTTTCCAAATATTTGCGGTTTCTTCATCACCGTCATTTAAGTGGATATACCATCCATCATTTGCAATGATACGATAGGATACCACCGGATTCCCAATGGGTTCTACGGTACAGTTTTCAATGTTTGGTATTTCATAAACATTCATTTCATCCACTCCTTTCCTTTAACCTACCTGCCAATTTTTATCGGCAATCTGCTGCAACTGTTCCTCAGTCAATTTCGTAATCACATCTGCGTGCAATGTAATTTTCAATGCAGTTTGCCCTGTCACATCCTTTAACGCATGGATGATACTATCCACGCTTTCTGTGGTTAATAGTTTTGATTGTGCCAATGAAAAACCTACCGCAATTACACTATCGTCAGTAAATATTAGATTGGTCAAACGACTGCAATGCCCAAACGCGCCACTCATGTCAATACAATTTTCTGTTATTTTTATGTTAATAGTCGTTATTGTATTACCGCCGTCGGCGCCGGAAAAAGTGTTACTCATAAGTCTCACATTGCTCCCGTCAATGGTAATATTGTCCACCTTTGCATTGGCAAAGGTCAGATACAACGACTTACACCCCGACCAATCAATGTCAAGTGTTGAAACATCTAACACATAATCGGTTCTTCCACGCCCATGCCAACAAAACATTCCGCCCGACGTTCTGGAATTTTCGCCAGCGTCATAAAACTTAATTGGATGCTTTGGAGTTAAATTTCCATATGACCACGCTTGACCCGCAAACGCATACGCATAATTGGTTCGATTTCCGTTTTGTTGATAATTATCCCAAAAGCGGTCATATTCTGCCTGTTGCCCCGCCTCATAGACCTTTGGCACATTCTCGGCTATGGTTTGGGCATTTTCTCTCATGCTCACGCCTCTTCACCTCCGATGTAATTCTCCTGCAGTTCAATGACATTCTCAAGGTCTTGATTGACGGATTCGAGAGCAGCAACACGCTCTTTTAGCTCAGTGTCACATTGCCACTCTTCCCAATCCACGGTGCCGTCCTCCCCGATGCTTCCAGAACGCTGTTTCATTCCTTCTTTTACTGCAAACATCCACTGGCAAACCATGCTTTTGTCTTTGACGACAATGAGATACTCAGTGCTCTCAGGTTCAAAGGTAACCTCGCCCGTTGGGGTTCCATTGTAATCAGTATGAAACCAGAAACCTCCGTTGCGCAACCCATAAATACCCTCTTGGGTCAGTGCATTAAGTTTTTCATAAAAATACACCGACTCCTGAAGTTTTTTTGGTTCTATCCATGTTATGTCTGCTTTCTTTTTTAGTCCATCTTCCATCATTTCTTCGCTCCATGCCTTGGTGGCAAGTTCTAAACATTCTTCTCCCACCGTTACATTGCCTTTGAACCAGCCGTTGCCCTCTTGGTCAAGCAAGTAGGCGTTGGAGCAAGTTTCCGCATCGCCGTTTCCTACAACATGCAACGCATCGTTTACGGGGATATTATATCTGCCGTGCACCAACTGGGAATCGCCGATTGCAGTAGTGCAGGTTCCCGCTGCTAAGGCATCCTTGCCGGTTGCTTCGTTGCCTGCTATGAGATTACCCGCATCGTCATAGGTTCTGTCTCTGACATCGTTGATGCTTGCTCCTCCCTTTTCACCGGACGGTTGAATTGGGAATTTTTTTAATTTCTCTCTTACCTCCGTCTGCAATGCCTCGACCATAAATTCCACATAGCGTTTCAGCCATGCCGTCGGTCCGGTGCTTGTGTAACTTTTCTTTTTGGGGTTCACCCAAATTGCCATAACGATCACTCCTTATTATTTATTTCCGGCTATAAACCAAGTATAAAAAAAGAAAGGTGCCATTTCGTGTCATCCCCTCTTGCAAAATAGAGAAAACTTTGATAAAATACCTTTGTGACAAGAAACCGAAAGGCGTGATCGTATGATACAAGGAAATTTAATCGTTGGGCAATCGGGCGGGCCTACTGCCGCCATTAACGCAAGTCTTGCCGGCGTATTTCAGGCAGCAAAGGAAGCAGGAATTCAAACCATTTATGGGATGTGCAATGGCATTGAGGGACTTTTAAAGGAATCTTATGTAGATTTAAGAGAGTGCCTAACCTCTGATCTCGATATCGAACTTCTCAAACGCACACCATCTTCGTTTCTGGGCAGTTGCCGGTTTAAATTGCCGGATGCAAACAAAGACGAGGCTTTGTATCAATCTCTGTTTGCCATTCTTGAGAAATTGAAGATCAAATATTTTATCTATATTGGCGGCAATGACTCCATGGATACCATTATGCAGTTATCTGCCTATGCAGCAAAAATCCAAAGTGACATTCGTTTTCTGGGCGTGCCCAAAACCATTGACAATGACCTTGCCCAAACCGACCACACCCCCGGGTACGGCAGTGCCGCAAAATTTGTGGCATCAACCATGAAAGAACTTATCTGCGACAGCGACGTCTATGATATGGAGGCAGTTACCATCGTTGAGATTATGGGGCGGAATGCCGGCTGGTTGACCGCTGCCGCCGCCCTCTCCCAAGGCGAAGACTGCCATGGTGCTGACCTGATTTATCTGCCTGAACGCACCTTTGATACCGACGCCTTTCTTGCAAAAGTGGATGAATTAAGAAAGTCACAAAAAACGGTGATGGTTGCCGTGTCTGAGGGAATTAAGAACAAAAACGGCGATTATGTATTTGAAGAAGACACCAAAGGCAGCAACGCCGTGGACGCTTTTGGTCATAAAATGCTGGACGGCGTGGCATCCTACCTTGCAGACAAAGTGAAAAAAACCCTAGGCATCAAGGCCCGCGGTATCACTTTAAACACCACCCAGCGTTGCGCCTCCCATCTTGCTGCACTTACCGATATTTGCGAAGCAGAACAGGCAGGTGCCAAAGCGGTGAACGCCGCCCTTTTGGGTCATAGCGGAGAAATGGTAATTTTCCGTCGGGAATCCAACGCCCCCTATCGACTGGTTGCCGAAACCTATGACATCAACCAAATTGCCAATATGGTGAAGGAAGTTCCCAAGGAATGGATTACCCCTGACGGCACCGGCGTGACTGAAGACTTTTTGGCATATGCAAGGCCCTTGATTCAAGGAGAACTTACGCCGATTATGGTAAACGGTCTTCCAAGACATCTTTCACTGAAATAAAAAAAGATGCCTTGCGGCATCTTTTCAGGGTTGGTTAATGGTCGCTTTTACCGAGTATGTGTTCGCGGAAGAAAAAGGTAATTGCCCAAAGTCCTCCAAGACCTACTACGGTAAAAATAATGCGGGACATGACGGATAACTGCCCGCCAAAGAGAGCGGCTACCAAATCAAATCCGAACAAACCGATGCTACCCCAGTTCAGGGCGCCTACAATGACCAAAATCAATGCTAATATATCCATAAGAATCTCCTTTCTTTGGTTTCATCGTTCGTTGTTAGTGTGTACATCTTTTTTAAAATCATACCTGATTTTTCATTTTTTACGAAAGCAGGCATTTTATCATGAAACATAACGTTTTGAAAATAATTTTATCCATTTTGATTCTTATAGGCATTATGATTGCGTTTTGGATTGGCGGAACGATTTTAAATGGTTCCGCCTCTGATACGCCTGCCTTTCACCAACCGCCCAACTACCTCATTGTCTTAGGTTGCCGGCTGGAGGGAGACTCTCCCGGCGCTTGCCTGACCGAACGCGTGGAGGCGGCGGCAGAATATCTAAATGCCCATCCGGACTGCTATGCAGTTGCCAGCGGCGGTCAAGGAGCGGATGAGGTTATCTCCGAGGCGGAAGCCATCCTTCGCGCACTGGAACAGCGGGGCATTGACCCCAAGCGGATTCTAAAAGAAGAACGTTCCACCAGTACCGTGGAAAATTTTTCTTTTACCAAAGAACTGTTGGATGAACGAGAGCAAGGAAATCCTTACTTCATCGCCTTTGTCACCAACGACTTCCATGTATATCGGGCAAGAAAACTGGCAGAAAAAGCAGGCTTTTCCACACCGATTGCCGTTTCTGCCAAAACCTCTGCGGTAAACTTTTATCTCAATCTCCCCAGAGAGATTCTTGCAGTGCTGGCACAAATAAGATAAAAAGAACGGTTTGCTTACGCAAACCGTTCTTTGATTAATGTTTCGTCTAACGTCCGTTTGGGAACATGGAGTGTTCCGTCTTGATCCAGATAATATTTGATGTTGCCATCCTGAACCGGCTCTGCAACACTCTTTTGTGCGCCATAGCCAAGGGCAATCAAGTCCAGCATCTGCATGTGCTCCGGAAGATTCAGGATTTTACTCAACTCGTTACGGTTAAGCGCCCCCAGCCAGCAGGCAGAAAGTCTTTTTTCTTCCGCTGCCAGAAGGATGGTCATTCCTGCCGCTCCGGTTTCCACCTGAAACTCTTTTTTAATAGAAGTATCGCCCAAAATGGCAATGTAAGCCGTGGGGCGTTCGTCCTCTTTGGGTGCCCCATCGGTCAGGTATCCTGCCCATTTGGTGCAGGCAAACACTTCATCCAATTTTTCTGTTATGATTGCAAACTTTAACGGCTGTAGGTTGGCAGGATATGCCGCCATAGTAGCACATAACACCAAATCGGTCAAATCCTCGTAGTTTACCGGAGTTTGGGTAAACTTACGGATGCTCCGCCGACTCATAATTGCATCTCTTACTGCCATGATACTCTTCCTTTCTACTTGGGAAGTTTGCCTGCCTCCCGCATCATCCGATACAAGGTGGGAGAGAGGGCAAACTGTTCCATCAATGCTTTTGCCTCATAAAACGCCTGTTTCCTTTTTTCCATGGAAACAGGTTTTTTTACTGCCCGAATCAACAGGTTTTTGGGAGAATGGGTCATATCCACAAACTCCAACATCTGCACCTGATACCCGCACGCCTCCAAAAGCGCCCCGCGAATCGCATCGGTAGCAAGGGCGGAAAACCGCTCTTGAATCAATCCGTAACGGGTCAAAAGAGAGAGGTCTCCTCCTTGAATCTGTCCGTACGCTTCATGCTGACAGCAGGGCACCGAATAAATCAGTTTGGCATCCCAATCTACCGCATTGAACAGAGCATAGTCCGTTGCGGTATCACAGGCATGAAGACTAATCACCATGTCCGGCGGTGTTTCACAGGTATAGCCATTGATGTTGCCAACCTGAAAGTTCAAATTCTCATAACCGTAGGTTTTGGCAAGCCGATTGCACTTTGCAATGACATCTTCCTTTAAATCAAGACCCGTGATATGGGGTTCCATGCCCCGCACATTGTTTAAGTAATGGTAAAGAATAAAGGTAAGATAGGATTTTCCGCAACCAAAATCCAGAATATGAATCTTGTCTTTGCCAAACTCCTCCATCCCATCCCGAATCAGTTCGGTAAACCGGTTAATCTGCTTAAACTTGTCGTACCTACTTTTGACCACTTTTCCCTCCTTGGTAAAGATACCAAGGTCAATGAGGGGTGGGATTTCGGTATTCTCTTTTAACAGATAGTTCTTTTCTCTGTTGTGAGAGGTCTCCACTTTTGTTTGTTCTGCTTTTTTCAGCAAGGTCACTTTTCCTTTTTTGGAAACCTTAATCGAAAAGGCGGTATCCCGGCTCCATGCGTCCAGTTGCCGAAACCCTTGCTCAAAGAATTCCAGTATCGTCTGCTCCATGGCGTGTGCAGATACATTGGTGTGAAACGCCTGCTTTTGGGTCAGTTTTTCTATTTGGTAGCGGTCGTTCAGCCACCGAAAGCGAATCTTAATCCATTCGCTTTCGCCTTTGGGATTGCTGATTACCCCTTTGAGCGGAGATGCCAAAACCACCTGTTTGACAGCATCTTCTATGGTCACATCCCTCATTCTTTGACCGTCCCTTCTATCACCCAATCAGGAAGTCCCATCTGGATGGCATGCATTATTTTGGTTTTAAAGAACTTGTCTTCTTTCACTTTTCCGGCAATAAAGTCTTTCATGTCCTGACGCTTGGAAACCCCATCCATCGGACAAGGATTTTTTACAATGGGAAGTTCGCTCCGCTTGGCAAAGCCTTTGATTTCCCCCTCGGGGACATAAATCATAGGTCGAATCACATGGATATCCCGCCTTGACAGATAGGTCATCGGAGAAAAACAATTGAGCCGTCCCTCAAAGAAAAGTGACAGGAAAAAGGTTTCCAAGACATCTTCATTGTGATGTCCAAGTGCCACTTTATTGCATCCCAACTCTACTGCCGCATCATTCACTCCGCCACGACGCATCTTGGCACAGAGAGAGCAGGGATTCTTCTCCTTGCGGACGTCAAAGATAACCTCTTTGATGTCGGTATCTTTGACGACATACTCCACATTTAGGTCCTTACAAAGTTCTTTCACCTTGTCAAAACTAACGCCCTCAAACCCCATGTTTAAGGAAACGGCTTTTAAGGTAAAAGGCTTTGGATAAAACTTGCGAAGTCCCGCCAGGGCGCAAAGCAACGTCAGGCTATCCTTACCGCCGGAAACCCCGACGGCAATCGAATCGCCCGCTTGAATCATCTGATAATCATCCACCGCACGCCGGACACGACTTAAAATTCGTTTCATGGCTTATTCCTCTTGGGTTGTTTCTTCTCCGCTGTCATCTTCATCTTCTTTCTTCACAACAGCCACGGTCATTACCTGAGTTTCTTCGCCCATCCGCATCAGGCGCACTCCCTTGGTCACTCTGCCGTAGGTGCTGATATCCTCGGTATCCATGCGGATGATGACACCCTCGGAGGTAATCAGAATCGCATCGTCCTCCGGTGTGACAATCTGTACACCCGCAATGGCCCCGGTTGCATCGCTGATTCTGTAACTGGTGGTACCCTTGCCGCCACGGGTCTGTGTCTTGTATTCGGAAAGTTCGGTCTTTTTACCGTAACCTTTTTCGCTGACAACCAGCATTTTTCCGTCTTCACAAGCAAGGCTCATACCAACCACATAGTCACCGTTTTCCAGATTCATGCCGCGTACCCCGCGGGAAACTCTGCCCATGGTTCTGACATCTTTTTCATTGAACCGAATCATCTTACCCAGATGGCTGCCGATAAAGATGTCGTTGGTGCCGTCAGTCAGGCTCACCTGAATCAGTTCATCACCCTCATCCAGACGAATCGCAATCTTACCGCCGGCAGGCGCATTTTCGTATTCCATCAGGTCGGTCTTTTTGATGACGCCCGCTTTGGTGCACATCAAAAGGAACTTGCCATCCTCATATTCCCGAATCGGAATCACCGCAGAGATTCTTTCCTCCGGTTCCAAAGCCAGAAGATTCACAAGGGCAGTTCCTTTCGCAGTTCTTCCTGCCTCCGGAATCTCGTATGCCTTTTTGCGGTACATTCTTCCGGTATTGGTAAAGAAGAGAATGTGTGCATGGGTAGAAGATACAAACATATTGGAAACAAAGTCTTCTTCTTTGGTTTGCATACCAATGATACCTTTGCCGCCGCGTTTCTGTGTTTTGTAAGTATCTGCCGCCAGACGCTTAATGTAACCCTGATGGGTCATGGTAATGACATTGTCTTCTTCTTCAATCAAATCTTCAATATCAATATCGTCGATTGCAGGTTCGATGGAGGTTCTGCGTTGGTCACCAAATTTGTTTTTGATTTCGGTGATTTCTTCCTTAATAATATTCAGAACCATCTGTTCGCTGCCCAGAACTTCGGTCAGGTGTGCAATCAAGGCTTTCACTTCCTCGTACTCTTTTTCCACCTTTTCCCGTTCCAAGCCGGACAATCTTGCCAGACGCATATCCAGAATCGCCTGTGCCTGCAAGTCACTGAATCCAAAGCGTTCCATCAATCTGTCTTTGGCATCGTTGTAACTTTCGCGGATAATTTTAATTACTTCATCAATATGGTCAAGGGCAATGGTCAATCCCTCTAAGATATGTGCCCGTGCCTCTGCCTTTTGTTTATCAAAGCGGGTTCTGCGAACAATGACGTCTTTCTGGAAATCCACATAGTTTACCAGCACCTCTTTCAGATTCAAAACCTTGGGGTCGGTCTGGTTGACCAGCGCAAGCATAATCACGCTGAAACTGTCTTCCATCTGGGTGTACTTATACAACTGATTGAGCACAATGGTGCCGTTGGCATCCCGTTTAAGTTCAATCACAATCCGCATACCATCACGGTCAGACTCATCACGCAGGTCGGAAATACCCTCAATCCGCTTATCATGAACCAGTTCGGAAATTTTTTCAATCAACCGCGCCTTATTGACACCGTAAGGAATCTCGGTCACAATGATTCTCTGGCGGTTTTCCTTAAAGTCCTCAATTTCCGCCTTGGCACGAACGCGGATTTTTCCTCTGCCGGTATGATATGCCGCACGGATACCGCTGACGCCCATAATCTGGGCACCGGTGGGGAAGTCAGGGCCGGGAATGTATTCCATCAATTCATCAATCGTGATTTCAGGATTGTCAATCAAAGCAACCACACCATCAATGACCTCACCAAGGTTGTGCGGAGGAATGTTGGTTGCCATACCGACTGCAATACCATTGGAACCATTGACCAACAGATGCGGGAATCGGGAGGGAAGCACCAGCGGCTCTTTCCGGCTCTCGTCAAAGTTGGGCATAAAATCCACAGTGTCCTTTTCAATATCGGTCAGCATATGCAAAGAAAGTTTGGACATTCTCGCCTCGGTATAACGATACGCAGCCGCACCGTCACCATCAATGGAACCAAAGTTACCATGTCCGTCTACCATGGGATAACGCAAAGAGAAATCCTGTGCCATACGCACCATTGCATCATAAACGGACGCGTCACCGTGCGGATGATACCGACCCAGCACATTACCGACGGTGGTCGCACACTTTCTGTATGCCTTATCGGGGGTGATGCCGTCTTCATACATCGCATACATAATACGGCGGTGTACCGGCTTGAGTCCGTCACGAACGTCAGGAAGCGCACGCCCCACAATTACCGACATGGCATAGTCAATGTAAGACTTTCTCATCTCGGTGTTAATCTCCACCGGAATGACTTTTAATTTGGAACTATCAAACAATTCTTCAGCCATTGTTCTTCTCCTCATTTCGTAATATAGTTACCCTTTATAATTCGCCATAAAATTTCCATTTCCTCTTTTTAGCCAAAAAAATACCCCTCTTTTTTGTTTTGCCATCCTCTTTTTTAAAAACGACACAGGGGACGGTTCTATGTGTCGCCAAACTGCACAGGGGACGGTTCTATGTGCACTTTTTCAGCACATAGAACCGTCCCCTGTGTTGGTGCATAAAAAAAGACCACCCATTGGGTGGTCTTTCATGTTTTTAGTGGATGATTGCTTCTTCAGACTCTTTGTCGAAGAGGTGAATCTTGTTGCCGTCCAGAGCAATTTTGATGTGGTCGCCATGCTTGGTAGCAGTACGGGGGTTCACTCTAGCAGTGAACTGAACACCCTCAACCTGGAAGTACAGATAGGTTTCAGCACCCATCATTTCGGTCAGGTCGATATCAACATCGGTCAGGCAATCAGGTGCTGCAGAGATGAATGCATCATCATCATACATATCCTCAGGACGAATACCCATGATAACCTCTTTGCCGTTGTATGCCATAACCTCTTCCTTCTTGCCCTTGCCGTCCGGCAGTTTGATGCAGAAGTTGTTGTTCTTGAGGTAGGTACCATCTTCTTTGCATTCTACGGTTACATCCAGGAAGTTCATCTGGGGAGAACCGATGAAGCCTGCAACGAATACATTGCAAGGATACATATAGAGGTTAGACGGGGAGTCAACCTGCTGAATGATACCATCTTTCATAACTACGATTCTGGAACCCATGGTCATAGCCTCGGTCTGGTCGTGAGTTACATAAATAAAGGTAGTTTCCAATTTCTTGTGGAGTTTACCGATCTCGGTTCTCATCTGTACACGCAGTTTTGCGTCCAGGTTGGAGAGCGGTTCGTCCATCAGGAAGACTTTCGGTTCACGCACGATTGCACGACCCAAAGCAACACGCTGTCTCTGACCGCCGGACAGAGCCTTTGGCTTTCTGTCAAGCAGATGTTCAATACCCAGAATCTGAGCAGCCTCGGTTACCTTTCTGCGGATTTCATCCTTGGGAACCTTTCTCAGTTTCAAACCAAAAGCCATGTTCTCAAACACGGTCATGTGAGGATACAGAGCGTAGTTCTGGAATACCATCGCAATGTCTCTGTCCTTAGGAGCAACATCGTTTACCAATTTGTCTTCAATGTACAGTTCGCCTTCGGAAATTTCTTCCAGACCTGCAATCATTCTCAGGGTGGTGGACTTACCACAACCGGAAGGACCTACGAAGATGATGAACTCCTTATCTTCAATCTCAAGATTGAAATCTTTAATGGCAGTAAAACCGCCGCTATAAGTCTTGTAAATGTTTCTTAAACTCAGACTTGCCATACTATATGTACCTCCTAAAAAAAATGGTTTTATCATTCTGTATGATATTCTAACATAATCTTGTCAAAAATGTTAGAGTCTAATTACACAAAATTAAAAAAATCTTTTTAGTGCTTTTGTCTAAACAGACATTTTTTTATTTTTGAGTATGCAAATTTACCAAAAATATACCCTTTTGACTTGTCTATTCTGCCAGATACCTTTTTTTGTAAGATTTTCCGTTGACAGACTTGCTTTTTCCGTAAAAAGGGAGTATAATGTAGAATGCCGGAGTTTGGATACCAACACTCTGTCCGGCATTTGGATATTTATTTAGGAAGTGAGTGATACTTTATGATAAGAGCCGGCGTATTAGGCGGTACAGGCTATGCAGGAATTGAAACGGTGCGTATTCTGCTTCGCCATCCGGAAGTAGAAATTACCCGCATCGTGTCCCAATCGTATGCGGGACAAAAAATCGCAGAGGTGTACCCCAATTTGATGGGCATTTGTGACATCACCTGTTCTGCCTTGGATGTGGATGATATTGCAAAAAACTGTGATGTGGTCTTTACTGCTCTGCCCCACGGCGCCTCCAAAGAGGTAATCCCTTCTTTATATGCCAAAGGTCTTAAAGTGATTGACCTGTCCGGCGACTTCCGTTATAACGACCCGGCGGTTTACGAAGCATGGTACGGCGAAAAGCATTCCAATCCGGAACTTTTGGAGGAATCGGTGTACGGACTTTGCGAACTTCACAGAGAAGAAATCAAACAGGCACGGTTAATCGGAAACCCCGGTTGTTACACCACCTGTTCCATTACCGCACTTGCTCCTTTGGTTCACGCAGGGATTGTGGATAACCGCAGTTTGATTATTGATGCCAAATCCGGTGTTACCGGTGCCGGCAGAGGCTTGAACCTGCCCAGCCTGTTCTGTGAGTGCACCGAAACCATGAAAGCATACAAAGTTGCAACCCACCGTCACACCTCGGAAATTGAGCAGGAACTTTCTCTCCTTGCGGGAGAGGATATCATCCTCTCCTTTACGCCTCATCTGGCTCCGATGAAGCGGGGAATTTTGGCAACTTGTTATGCAAACCTGACCGAGAACAAAACCGCGGAGGAACTGGTTGACCTCTATCGCAACTTCTACGAAGGCGACCCCTTTATCCGCATTTATGATGCCGGCACTCTGCCGGAAGTGAAGCATATTTCCGGTTCCAACTACATCGGCATCGGTCTTACCGTAGACAAGCGGCTGAACCGCGTCATTGTCGTTTCCTGCATTGACAACCTGATTAAAGGTGCGGCAGGTCAGGCGGTACAGAACATGAATCTGTTGTTTGGTCTCCCTGAGGGCATGGCGCTCTCCGACCCGGGTATGTATCTGTAAAAGGAGAATTAGTATGGAATTCAGAATGGAAAAGGTTATCGAAAAGGCAAATATCCTGATTGAGGCATTGCCTTATATCCAGAAGTTCAATGGCAAAACCGTGGTGGTAAAATACGGCGGCAACGCGATGATTAACGATGAACTCAAAGAACACGTGATGGAAGACATCACCCTGCTGAAATACATCGGCATTAATCCTGTGGTGGTACACGGCGGCGGGCCTGATATTTCCGCGGCGCTCAAAACTTATGGCATTGAAAGCAACTTCATCAACGGTCTCAGGGTAACCGATGAAGAAACCATGCGGGTAGCGCAGATGGTATTGATTGGTAAAACCAACAAGGAAATTGTTTCCCGCATTGGCACCAAAGGCGGAAACGCCATTGGTATCTCCGGTATTGACGGCGGTTTGATTCAATGTAAAAAGTGCTACACCACCGTCGACGGAGAAAAAACCGACATTGGTTTTGTAGGCGACATTGTCAGCGTAAACGGAAAGGTTCTTTCCGACCTGACCCGCCAAGGCTATATTCCGGTGGTTGCCCCCATTGGCGTAGACAAAGAGGGTAACAGTTACAACATCAACGCAGACACCGTTGCCGGTGCCGTTGCCGAAGCATTGGAAGCAGAAAAACTGATGTTACTTACCGACATTGAGGGCATCAAGGAATCCGTCGACAGCCCCGAGGCAATTTCCAGGCTGAATCGGAGGGAAATCTTCCAGATGATTGAGGATAAAAAGATTGTGGGCGGCATGATTCCCAAGGTCAAAGGTGCCATGCAGGCAATTGAAGCAGGCGTCACCTCGGTACATATTGTAGACGGACGCATTCCCCATTGCTTGCTTTTGGAAATCTTTACTGACCACGGTATTGGAACCATGATTACAAGATAAAAAAAGGACCTGTTCCAACAGGTCCTCTTTTATTATACCGATGCCGGTAATTCACTATGCAACCCTTCTAAATGGTCATCGCAACCGATTTCTCTTAAGTTGATAATACCATCTTCACATTTTGCCACGGTAACCGAGGCATTGGGTACCCACTTAATCTCCTGCATATAGGCGATGCCTTTGCCGCTGCAATGGCATTGCAAGGAACGAATGGGGGTTGCATGGGTAGCAATGACCACCGTTTTACCCGGGTTTTCCGCCGCAATGTTTTGAACGGCTGTGACAAAACGCTCTTGCAACTGCGCCACCGTTTCCCCGTTGGGGCAGGCGGCAGAACCGATGTCACTCATCCAGACTTGATATGCCGCATCGTCTTTGAGCAGTTCCTCAAAGGGAACTCCCTCCCAACTTCCGGCATTGATTTCTCTCAATTTTTTATCCGCCTCTATCTCAACACCCAGTTTCTCCGCAATTGTTTGACCGGTTGCAAAGGCACGGCTTAAGTCGCTGGCGTACACTTTATCCACCCGATAGTTCTCTGCCAGATATTCCGCAGTTTTTTCTGCCTGTTCTCTTCCCATCTGGGACAGAGGGCTTTCCGTTTGACCCACATAGACACCCGCAAGGTTTGCCTCGCTCTGTCCATGACGGACAAAGAGCAGAGTGGTTGTCTTTTTCTGTCTTTGAATGGAAATCAGGCTAACGCCAATCATGCGGACAAGAATCAGAACCAAACCGATAATCTGGAAGAGGTAAAGTTTTTCGTGATGGAGCCAAATGCCAAGCAGAATGGTTACCAAGGTACTAAGTCCGCTAAAGGATGCCATAGTAGAAACCTGAATCTTGGACAGGGCATAGTTATTCATCAAGGTTGCCACAATGGTTGCCACAACCCCGAGGAAGAAGAATCCAAACAGATTGCTCAAACTCATATAGGGCGCAAAGTACGAAAGAATATCGCCCATAAACAAATGACGAACCACATTAATGGTATTAAAACCAATCGCGCCAATCATGCAAGCAAAATAGGTAATCTCCATAGAGGTAAACTTAGAGGAGGACTGACGCGAGAACACGCAAAACAGCACCCCGCTGATGACAGCACCAAACAGGAGCATAATTCCCATCACGCTATCCTGACTGCCGCCGGAGGTATCGGTGTTGACCGCAATATACATAACGCCGGCAATACCAATCACCAAAAGAATCTTTTCTGCCCAAGTGGTTCTTTCTTTTAGGATGACATTCTCTGCAATCATCGCCGCCACCGGAGAAAGGGATAAAATAACACCGGTGGTAATATCACTTGCCATAGAAATCGCAGTGGTTTCACAAAGCATATAAAGAATTGGTTCAAACAGGGCAGTCAAAAGCAGACCCTTCATATACTTCGCCCGTTTGGTCTTTAAGAGAATATCTTTTGCCCCCACATCAATCTTAACGATGTTCAACGTTTTCAAAAGCCAAAAGACCACAAATCCGGTCAGGTAGCGAAAGGCAAGAACGTCCAGCACATGGTTGGTTGCTGTCAGGTCACCGATAATAAATACGGTGCTTCCGTAAATCACATTTTTTAATACCGCAAATAAGTACGCAAGAAAATTCATAGATGATACTCCTTACCGACAGTGAATGTTCTCAAGAGAAACTCCGTCACAGCAACTAAGATATACGCTTTGACGCAGATTATCTCCCTCTTCACCAATGACAATATTTTTGAAACGAATGTTTTTCGCATCATGCCCAGGCTCATCAAACCCAGCGACCTCAATGGCCTCGCAAGGCACATCTTCACCCTCACGGCTGTGCATCACCGCGGTAATTTCCATATTCTCAAAGGAACAATCCTCAAACATCGGAGCCGTAGGCGCACCCTCGCCGTCATCGTTATAGCCCACAGAATGAAGTAAAATTCTGCAGACCTTGGAATAACTGACATGGACATCTTTGACATAACCGCCGCGCTTTTTGGTTCCTTTGATTTCTACACCATAAGTAGAGGTTCCCATATCACAGTTCCAGACTTTGACATCGCTGACCCCGCCCGACATTTCGCTGCCAATGGTGATTCCGTGCCCGAAATGGCTGACGCAATCAAAGACGCGAATATGTTCACAGGGGAGATTGACAATGTTTCCCTCCGGATTTTTGCCGGACTTGATGGCAACCGCATCGTCACCGGTGTCAAACACCGAACCGAACAGGGTACAGTTGGTGGAAGAATCCGGATCCCAGCCGTCACCGTTGGAAATCCCGCGGGACACAAAGGTACAGTTGTGGGTTACAATATGGTCAGAATAAATCATATGTACATTCCAGCAGGGTCCCTCTTTGAGGGTAAGTCCAAAAATCTCCACATCTTTGGCGCAACTGATGTTAATCAGTCTGCCTCTGGCTCTGCCGGGGATGGTTTCCATATTCTCGCATTCCAAAATCTTATCCCCCAAAGATTCCATGTAATCTTTAAGTAAAATCTTTTCCCTGTCAATGATGTTTCGGCGAAGTTCCTGTCCGCCGCCCCAGATGGTACCCTCACCGCAGATTCTTACATTTTGGCAGTTGATACCCTTTTCTCTGTCCAGTTCACCCAGGTTCAGCAGAGAGGCATAACACATCATCTCGGTTCCCTCAAACCGGCTCTTGATTTTAGGCTCATAATCCTGATAGGCACCGGTTCCGTGCAAAATGGCATCCTTTTCCAGATACAATTCCATGTCCGAATGCAGGAAGAGTGCTCCGGTCATAAACTCTCCGGCAGGAATATAGACACGTGCCTCGGCGGTGCAATCGTTGATTGCTCGCTGAATTGCCTCCGTATTCATGGTTTTACCATCGCCAACGGCAAAATAGGGCGCTTTGGTAACATCAATGTTCCGTTTCACCGCTTCGGTGGTAACGGTTACCTCACCCAAGGACTCGTCGTTCATGGTTACCGAGAAGGAATACTCTGTCTGAGGATTAAGCCCTGTCACGGTGTAGTGGCATTGTTCAATGCTTGCCAGCGTTTCACCCTTGCCAGTAATGGTGTAAGTATCCCCCTTTTGATAGGACTTTGGCAAGTCCCAATACAGGGTAACGGTATCGGAAGTTGCAATATATTCTAACATACGTATTCTCCTCACTTTTTGCAAAACTGTGTATTATTATATATCCTGATACATCATTTGTCAACAAAAAACACAAGAATCGACGCTTTTTTACACCAATCCAAAATGACTGAGCAGAAAAATCCAGACAAACAGCGTAATCAAGCAGAATGCTGAGGATATTACAATCGTCTGCGCTGCCAGTTCCTCATCGCCGCCCATCTGCTGCGCCATAGCAAAGGACGATACTGCCACAGGCGAACCGGAAATGACCAACAGACAGGCGATTGCCTCGTTGCGAAATCCCAGAATCGCTGCCGCAGAAAGCATCAAAAGCGGCACAATCACCAAACGGGTGAGAACCACCACGGAAATCTCTTTTCGATAACCCTTAATGGCAGAAAAGGTAAAACTTGCCCCCAATACAATGATTGCGAGCGGGGTTGCAACCTTGGCAAGGTCTCCCACTGTCTTTTCGAGTATCGACGGAAGTTTGATGCCAAATCCAAAGAAAACCATTCCCAAAACACAGGCAATAATCAAAGGATTTTTTATGACGCCCAATACCATCTTTTTAAGGTTTAGTTTTCCGTCCCGAAACCGTTCCAGGCTGATGACTGCCAGAACATTAAAAAGAGGAATCACCACCGACACCATCAATGACGCCAATCCCTTAGCACTTTCTCCACAGACATAACCCACCAGAGGAATCCCCAAAATTGCATAGTTCGACCGAAAGAATCCCTGAAGCATGACGCCCCGCTTTTTGTTGTCTTTGGTAAGAAATAAGACCGCAATCCATCCCAGTAAAAACACACAAAAAACGGAACTGACAACAAAAAGAATCAACGAAAGGTCAAAGACCCGTGCCGATTCGGTGGTGTAAATATTATAGAACAAAAGAACCGGCAAAAAAATCTGAAACACCATCTTATTGATGACATCAAAGGTTTCTTTGCTTACAAAGTGAATCCGCTTGAGCAGATACCCGAGTGCCATTAACAAAAAAATCGGGGCAATCGACCCAAACGCCAATCGTAAACTTTCCATATACTTCCCTCCCGTCCATTATTATAAAGACTCTGGTTCCATTTGTCAATGGAAAACCCACCGCTACGCACAGGGGACGAAGAACACGAGGACGGTTCCTTGTACTACACGCACAACGAACCGTCCCCATGTTCTTCGCTTTTATTTTATTCGTTTGACAATTTCTCTCGTTCCTTTTACGATGCTGTCCTTGGGATAAACTCCGCGCAAAACGGTCAAGGGATAGACAGAGGTGTTTTTTCCAACCACCGTTCCGGGGTTTAAGACACATCCGCATCCAATGTCTGCTCCGTCGCCAAGAATTCCGCCGAGTTTTTTAAGTCCGGTTTCATATGGCACCTCTCCACGGATTATAACGGGTGCTTTGTCGGCTTTCAAATTGGAACAAATGGCTCCTGCTCCCATATGGGAACGATTGCCTAGCACCGAGTCTCCCACGTAGTTATAATGCGGTACCTGCACTCCATCCATAATCACACAATGTTTCAGTTCGGTAGAGTTTCCAATCACACACCCCTCACCGATAAAAACATCTCCCCTGAGATAGGCTCCGGGGCGAATCTCACATCCCGCACCGATAACGGCGGGGCCGTTTACAGTGGCGGTGGGGGCAATGGTAACCCCCTCACCAACCCAAACATCCTCTGCAATTTCTTGGTATCCCAAAAGACCGCCTGCCATTATTTCTTTCAAATATTCTTTCCACTTTTTAAGAATCTCCCAAGGATATTCACAGGTATCAAACAAGTCTTTCAAATGAGGATTCTGGCAATCAAACAAATCTTTGGTCTTGATGCAATCACTCAACGCTATGTCCCCTTTCTATCATACGACGGGCAATTTGTTCTGCCAGTCTTTGACACTTTTCCTCGCTCTCGCTCTCTATCATGATGCGCACCACAGGTTCCGTGCCGCTCTGTCTAAGCAACGCCCGTCCGTTTCCGTCAATTTCTTCTTCTACTGCACGAAGTTCCTGCTGAACCGTTTCATCTTCAATCGCTGCCTTTTTATCCTTGACGCGGATGTTACGGGTAAACTGCGGAAACGCCTGAACCGCCTCTCCAAGTTCCTGAAGAGTAAGTTTGGAATCACAAACCTCTTCGGTCAGCATAATCGCTGTGAGCAAGCCATCGCCGGTTGTCGCATATTTCTTAAGAATGATATGCCCCGATTGTTCACCGCCAAGGCAGTAATCGTTCTCCTGCATACACTCATAGACAAAACGATCGCCCACCGTGGTCTGTTCGCACCGGATTCCCGCCTCGGAAAGCGCGCGGAATAATCCGCTGTTGGACATAATAGTTGCCACCACCGTGTCATGGTTCAGCATTCCTCTGGCTTTGAGCCGCTTGCCTAGAATATAGAGCATTTTATCTCCGTCCACGACATTGCCGCTGCCATCTACTGCAATGCATCGGTCTGCATCGCCGTCAAAGGCAAATCCCATATCCAGATGTTGTTCTTTCACCAGCCGGCATAAATTTTCAATGTGGGTCGAACCGCAATTCTGATTCACATTCAGCCCGTCAGGTTCTGCGCCAATCACCATCGTTTGGGCACCGAGCGCCCCAAATACCGATTTTGCAATCATCCATGATGCACCGTTGGCACAGTCCAATCCAATCCTGAGCGCTTTATAGGAATGGGACGCCAACGAAATCAGGTAGCCCACATATCGGTTTCTGCCCGAAACATAGTCAACAATACATCCCAACTTCTCCCGATGCGCAAGAGGCAAATCCTCGCCGGATACCCCAAGCGCTTGCAAGTCCCCATCAATGTAAGCCTCAATCAATGCGGTGGTTTTATCATCCAGTTTTTCACCGTGGCGGTTGATTACCTTAATACCGTTGTCATAGAAAGGATTGTGAGAGGCAGTAATCATAATCCCACAGTCAAATTCCTCCATCCTCGTCACATAGGACACGCTTGGGGTGGTGGTAACATGGAGCATATAGGCATCTGCCCCCGAGGCGGTGATTCCTGCCACAATGGAATACTCAAGCATATAACTGGAACGGCGGGTATCCTTACCGATGACAATCCGCGGGCGATAGTTCGCCTTGGTACATCCTGAAAGTTCGGAGGAAAAATACCATCCCAAAAATCTTCCCACACGATATGCCTGCATAGAAGTCAGATTCCGGTTTGCCTCTCCGCGAAATCCATCGGTACCGAAGTATTTATTTTTTCCTTTCTTCGGCGCCTCATGCAGAACCATTGTCTGCTCGGTCAGCAATTCATCGGCTGAGATTTTAAATAGTTTACAAAGCAGCAACACCTTATCAATCTGGGGCAGAGTCTGGTCCATCTCCCACTTGGAAACCGCCTGTCTGGAAACTGAGATATTTTCTGCCAGTTGTTCCTGAGAAAGTCCCGCCGCTATCCTGAGGCGGGAAATTTTTTCACCAATCGTCACATCTATCACCTTTCTTTATTCTTCCAATTATAGTTATACTATGATAATAACAAAGAAAATACTCCCCGACAAGCAAGTTTTTTATCCAATTTTCGCAACCTGTGGTTGCACACAAAAAGAATTGTGTATTAGCGCAGTGCCCAATTCCACACCGCTACACAAAGGGGACGGTTCGCTGTCGCATGCGCACAACGAACCGTCCCCGCGTTCTTCGCTAAGTTCTTCTTTTTTCTAAGCGCAACGAAAATGTGGTGAGATTTGTTCGTTGTGAGTCTTTTGCAAGCAGGAGTGTGCTTGTTGCACATGACTGTTTGTAAAAGACGATACAACGGGCAAAGATTGCCGCATTTTCTAGCGCTACATAGGAGTTCCGTCCGAATAAAACAACGGCAACGGCTCCAGATAAATAATATCCTCTCTGTTCTTGGCGTCACCCTCGGCGAGAACTGCCATGCGTCCGACGATGTTGCCGCCAACCTCTTTGATTAAGGTTTCCAATGCGGCAAGGGATTCACCGGTGCTGATGACATCGTCAACGACAAGCACTCGCTTGCCCTCCATGGCTTTGGCATCCTCTCCGCTGATGCAGAGCATCTGCCGGTTCTCGGTGGTAATGGAATTGACATAGGTGGTGTGAATATCCTGCATATACAGTTTCGGCCCCTTGCGGGCAACGATATAATTCTTCGCACCGGATTGCCGTGCCATCTCATAGAGCAGAGGGATTCCCTTGCTTTCCGCCGTAATCATAATGTCATGCTCCGGCGCTTTTGCCAGAAGGTCTCGGGCTGCAGCCTGGGTGATTTCTGCATCCCCAAACATAATGAATGCGGCGATATAAAGGTTATCATTCACCCTGCACAGAGGCAGGTCGCGGCGAAGTCCCGCAATTTCCATCGTATATTTCATGATTCAGTCAAACTCCTTTAGGTAAATCTTATGCAAGGCCCATAACTTTCAGTACAATGTAAACTGTGAACAGAGCCACGGATACCCACATAACACCGCTGATATCTTTTGCTTTGCCGCAAACCAGTTTCAGGATAACCCAAGCCATCATACCAAACATAATGCCGTTTGCAATGGAGTAGGTAAAGGGCATCATAATGATTGCCAAAAATGCGCCGATTACATCTGCTGCGTCACCGGAGAAATCAACTTTCTTAACAGAAGAGAGCATCAACAGACCAACATAGAGCATAGCCGGTGTGGTTGCAAAGCCGGGGATTGCCAGGAAGATAGGAGCGAACACGATAGCGATGAGAAACATCACTGCAGTGGTCACTGCGGTCAGACCGGTTCTTCCGCCTGCTGCAACGCCGGCACTGGATTCTACATAACTGGTAACGGTGGAAGTACCAAGACAAGCACCAACAACAGTACCAACTGCGTCTGCCATCAACGCGCCGCCTGCCTTGGGCAATTTACCCTCTTCGTCCAGCAGATTTCCTTTTTCTGCTACACCAATCAAAGTACCTACGGTATCAAAGATATCAGTGTAAAGGAAGGTAAATACTACAAGCGCAAAACCTGCAAAGTTTTCCACAATAAATTTGAAGTCAAACTTGAACATTGCGGGCATAGCAAAGTTTGCTTTGATAGATTCCCAGGAAAGACTGGGGATTACGGAATATACGCCATTTGCGGGGTCCGGAACATACCAGCCAACCAACTCAGCCACAATACCCAAAACCCATGTAATCAAAATACCAAGCAGAATGCCGCCCGGTACTTTGAAGTGCTGCAGCATTCCGATTACTAAAAGGCCAAGAATTGCCAGCGCAACGCCAGGAGATGCCAGATTACCCATCGCAACGGTGGTTGCAGGGTCAGCCACAACAATTTTTGCATTGAGCAATGCGATAATGGTGATAAACAAGCCGATACCTGCGGTAATACCGAACTTTAAGTTTGCAGGAATTTTGTTTACCAACGCTTCACGGAACTTGAAGATGGACAGCAGCATGAAGATAATACCTTCAATCAAAATTGCTGTCAAAGCAACTTCATAGGAATAACCCATTGCACCGCATACAGTGAATGCAAAGAATGCGTTAAGTCCCATGCCGGATGCCAGTGCTACCGGATAGTTGGCAAAGAACGCCATGCACAGGGTAGCGATTGCCGCAGAAATGGCAGTTGCCATAAAAATACCTGCGGGGGTTGCGCCCGGAATGTTGCCGAGGTAACCGGGGTTTACTGCCAGGATATACGACATTGCAAGGAATGTGGTAATACCGGCAATAATCTCGGTTTTGACATTGGTTCCGTTTTCTTTGAGTTTAAATAACTTTTCCAAATTTGTTCCCTCCCGGAAAAAATTTTATATAAATTTTATTTTTTCTTCCGTTTCTTATCTTACCATATCAAATCTTTTTCGACAATGGGTTTTTGAAAATTTATCCAAACTGTAACATTTTCTTGTTGTTGTTTTGGTTATTTTGTCAAATCCTTAATCACCTCGCCGGCAATGACCAGTCCTGCTGTCGGCGGAACAAAGGAAACACTTGCCGGAATCCGCTTTCCGTTCTCCTCCATTCCCGTGGTAATGGGTAACTCTTTGGAATAGACGACCTTCAACCCTTTGACACCTCGTTGTTTCAGTTCCCGTCGCATCACCTTTGCCAATGGGCAAACAGAAGTTTTATAAATATCTTCCACCTCAAAGGCAGTAGGGTCCAGTTTGTTGCCGGTTCCCATGGAACTAATGATGGGAACTCCTGCCGTCTGTGCCGCAAGCACCAGTTCAATCTTTCCGGTCACGGTGTCAATGGCGTCTACCACATAATCATAGGAGGTAAAATCAAACTCCTCTTTGGTTTCCGGAAGGAAAAAGGTTTTATGCATGGTCAGGTTCAAATCCGGATTGATGGCGCACAGCCGTTCTCTTGCCGCCTCCACCTTATCCATGCCTATGGTATGCACCGTGGCAAAGACCTGACGGTTAAGATTGCTCTCGCTGATCATGTCATGGTCTACAATCACCAGATTTCCAATCCCGCTCCGAACCAGAGCCTCTGCTGCCATACCACCCACTCCGCCGAGTCCAAACACTGCCACGGTGGCACGGTTGAGCCGCTCCATGGCTTGATTCCCCAACAGTTGACGGGTTCTTGTCCACTTATCGCCCATGGGTCTAACTTCCTTTCTTCACATCGCCCCTATCAGTTACCACCCGATATCCGGCGCGTTCTACCAATCGTTTTAATTGATCAAGACTCTCTGCCGCCTCCTCACCGGTGGCAAGTTTATTTTCATAAAGGGCATAGAGTTTACGCACATTTTGGGGCGACAGATTGGGCATCACCACATTGGCTCCCGCTTTCAACCCCAGTTCTCTGCCTTTGGGATGAATGGTCCCAAGTGCCGTGGTGGACGGCAAAAGCACATACGGAAACATCAACCTGAGCATCGCAAGAAGTTTCAGGGTCAGTTCCATGCTTCCATTGGGAAACTCAGAAAAAGGAGTATCCTTATGGGTAAGATAAGGTCCAATCCCAATCATATCAGGCTCCAGTTCCTGCAAAAACCTCAGGTCTTGCAAAAAGTGTTCGGTTGTCTGGTAAGGCGAACCCACCATGAATCCCGCTCCCACCTGATACCCAATCTCCTTTAAGGTATACAAACATTGTTTCCGATTGCTAAGGCTCATGGTATCAGGGTGGAGTTTACCATAATGGCTATCCGTTGCCGTTTCATGCCGAAGCAGGTAGCGGTTGGCACCCGCCTCAAAGTAGGCACGATAACTTGCCGCATCCTTTTCCCCCAAAGAGAGGGTGATGGCACAATCAGGAAACTCCTCCCGAATTGCCGCAACAATGTCACAAATCACTGTATCGGTGAGTTTGGGGTCCTCGCCCCCCTGAAGCACAAAGGTGCGAAATCCCAGCCGATAACCCTCGCGGCAACAGAGGAGAATCTCCTCCTTGCTAAGGCGGTAACGCTCTGCCTTGGTGTTCCCGGAGCGAATCCCGCAGTAATAACAGTTGTTCTTACAATAATTAGATACCTCAATCAACCCGCGGATATAGACCGCATCGCCGTAAACCTCACGCCGGACGGCATCTGCCGCCAAAAAAAGAGTATCATCCTTAAGCGGTTGGTCTAAGAGCGTTAAGAATTCTTTATCTGAAAGGGTGTGCTCTGTCTTTAATTTTGTAATCAGTTCTCTCATGCAATCTCTCCTCAAAAAAATTGTAACTTTTTCTGGAGCGTTTGTCAATTCCCCCTTGACAGTTTCCAAAACCTGTTATATAATGATGAAAAATAAATATACGGGGAGCTCGGTAGGCCGGGCTGAGAGGAAGTCATCCAACTTCGACCCGATAACCTGATACGGATAATGCCGGCGTAGGGATATATTGGTTCATAGTGTATATCTGCGATTCCCGTATCGGGAATCGCTTTTTGTTTGATAACCATTTCCTCCCGCGACTGCGCACAGGGGACAGTTCTCTGTTCTAACGCACAGAGAAGCCGTCCCCATGTTCTCCGTCCCATATTCGAAACCATTTTTTACTTAGGAGGTATACGTATGACCAAAACCAAACAATTAACCACCTGCGCCATGCTGATTGCACTTTCTACCGTGCTGATGCTGCTTTCCAAACTGATACCCTCGATGCCCTGGGGCGGTTCGGTTACGCTTTGCAGTATGGTTCCGCTGATTCTGATTCCCTTGATGATAGACACCAAATGGGGTATCTTTTCCGGCGTGGTTTATGCCATCATCCAGATGATGACCGGATTCTATCCGCCGCCTACCCAAACGGTCGTTGATTTTACACTGGTGGTTCTTCTGGATTACGTGCTGGCATTCGGCGTGCTTGGCTGTGCGGGAATCTTTTACCGCCTGCTTGGAAAACATCGTTGGTCAATTCCCATTTCCGGTGCCATTGTTACCTCACTCCGTTATCTATGCCATATCTTATCCGGCATCTTGATTTGGGGCGTCTATGCCGAGGAAGGGCAGACCGTTCTTGCCTATTCCTTGATTTACAACGGCTCTTATATGATACCAGAAATCATTCTAACCACCATTACCCTTGTGTTTCTGTCCGACTTTGTTAAGAAACATGATGCCTGACTCTAATCCGCAACGCTGCGCACAGGGGACGGTTCTCTGTTCTAACGCACAGAGAAGCCATCCCCGTGTGCTCCGCTTAGTAACGAAATTATCACTTCTAAATTCGTTTGAGAATACTCAATTTCTGCCGAGTACGCGCGGGCAAGGTCTATGAGTTCTTCCATGGTTGCCGATTGGGATAACGCCATCAAAAGTTCTGTGCTGATGAGCGCAAACGCAAGCCGTTCTTTGATTCTTCCGTCGTAGAGTCCCTCAGCAAGATGCCGCATGACAAAATACACCGATAGTTGTTCATACGCAATCTCTTTCTCCTTGGAAAAGGAGGAGGGGATTGCTTTTTTTCGGGAAAGGTCTTCTATGACTTTGTCCCAGTCTTTGTCCAGCCGTTCCAGATTCTTAAGCACCTCTGCCCAAGCGGCGTAATCCCATTCGGGCAGGGAAATGTCAAACGCCTGCTTCACCTGTTTCAGCCGCGTTAGAACCGGAATCTCACGGTTCTGGAGCATAGCAATCACCCGTTCCCGCAAGGCAAAAAAAGCAGTTTCTTCTGCCTCCGGCACCTCTTCCTCCCCTGTAAGGCAGACCCATGCGGTCTTGTCCTGTTGGGTTAAAATTCTCTCTGCCGCCGCCTCGCAGCAAAGACCCAGCCCCAACTCCTCCCTGTCAGAAAAGAAGTTCCTGAACCTTGGATGGTCGGTACAAATCTGGCAAAGAGCGTCCTCACCCAGATGCAAAATGATGTCACAGAGATTGTTTTCATTCAAAAAGGCACATCGCTCACCCTCGCCCAAACGAAAACAGGGTTCCTCTCCATGACAGATGCCATCCATAAGCCGGGAGGCAAATTCCCCGCTCTCCTCTTGATAACGAGCATAGGTTTCTTCATCAATCTCAATTTCCCAACCGATACAACAGTTATGCCTGCATCTTCGATTGATGCAGGCAAATTCTTGGTAATAGTTCGGTGCGTAACACTTCATAGTCTCACCCCAAAAATGCTTTTAATTCCTCAAGATGGTTCAGCGCGGTTTCTCTGCCAAGGTCATAGGCTTTCTGCAACCGCTCGGGATTCTTCTCAATCCGGCTCATAGGAAGTTCTTCCTCCGGCCTAAGTACCATCAGGTTCGGGTTATCTTTCTGCGACTGAATATAAGTAAGTGCGTCATTGTATACCTGATGCCTCCGCTCCATCGCCTTTGCCATGTTGGGATACTTGCGCATCACCCAACGAATCAGGGGCATCAGTTTGTTCGGCGTTTTGCGGTAGTCTGCCGGACGGGTCAGAATCACCAGATTCTTTTCATATCCGATACTCTCAAAAAACTTAAGAGGAATGGAGTCGGCAATGCCGCCGTCCAACATCTTTTTGCCGTCTACCTCAACCACTCTGGAAACCAAAGGCAAAGACGCCGACGCCCGAAACCACTCCATCTGGTCATAACACATTTTTCCGCACTTATGGTACACCGCCTCACCGGTTTCCACATCGCAAGTCACCAACCAGAACTCCGCCGGATTGTTCTCAAACGCTTCGTTGTCAAAAAGGTCCAACTCATCCGGCAATGTATGATAACAAAACTTTGCACCGTATAAATCTCCGGTGGTAATTAAAGAATAAAAACTGCAATATCTCTTATCGTTTGCATATTTTAAATTATAGCGGAGGGTTCTGCCTTTTTGTCCGGAATGGAAACTGCAGCCAAACGCCGCACCGGCAGACACGCCGATGACTCCGTCTACGGTCAATCCCTCTTCCAGCATGACATCTAAAATCCCTGCGGTGAATAACCCCCGCATGGCGCCACCCTCTAAGACCAAACCTGTCTTCATTGCATCAAGTCCTTTCCTTATTTATTATACCACGCCTGCATTTTGGTGTCAATTGGACAAATGTTCTAGCACACTTGACGAAATCAAAAAATTGTGATAGAATATTGAAACAATATCACAACAACGAGGTGATTCCTTTGGACAACAATACCATCTATAACAATCAGGAATTCAACCAGCAGATACGTTCTTATATCAAATTAATACATCAGCAGAACGCAAACTGCAACTCGATTCCCAGCCATTATTTCAGCGATTTCAATGTAAAACGCGGTCTTAGAAACGCAGACACCACCGGTGTCCTTGCGGGTCTTACCACGATTGGTGAAGTCCACGGTTATGTGCTGGACGAGGGAAACAAGGCACCGGTAGAGGGAAAACTCCGCTATCGGGGTATTGATGTGGAAGACATCGTGAAAAACTGCCAGAAGGAACATCGATTTGGATTTGAAGAAACCATTTTTCTGCTCAGTTTCGGATTTTTGCCTGACAAAAAGACTTTGGATGAATTTTCAACCATGCTGGCATCCCGGCGTCCTTTGCCTGCCGGGTTCGCCGAGGATATTATCTTTAAGGCACCCAGTAAAAATATTATGAACAAACTGGCAAGAAGCGTGCTGACCCTGTATTCCTACGACGAGGATCCGGATAGCACCTCCATTACCAATCTGATGCGGCAGAGTCTGGATTTGATTGCCAGATTCCCCGTCTTGATTGCTGACGCTCTTAGTTGTAAACGCCATTATTTTGACGGCGGGAGTCTGGTGATGCATAATCCCCAGCCGGATTTATCGGTTGCCGAGAACTTCTTGTACATGATTCGTCCTGACAACAAATACACCCCTCTGGAAGCCGAGATTCTGGACTTGTCCCTGATTTTGCAGGCAGAGCACGGCGGCGGTAACAACTCCGCATTTACGGTGCGGGTGCTTTCCTCCACCGGAACTGACACCTATTCTGCCATTGCAGCAGCCGTTGGTTCCCTGAAAGGTCCCAAGCACGGTGGCGCCAATGCCAAGATGCTCTCCCAGATGGAAGAAATTAAGGCAAACGTGAAAAACTGGAACGACGATGGAGAGGTTCTTGACTACCTGAAAAAGATTCTCCGCAAAGAGGCAGGAGATGGCGCCGGTCTTATTTACGGAATGGGGCATGCAGTCTACACCATCTCCGACCCAAGAACCGGAATCTTAAAAGCAAAAGCAAAAGAACTTTCCGAAGTGACCGGATATCAAAAAGAGTTTGCGTTATATGACACAGTACAACGGTTGGCTCCGCAAGCGTTTCTGGAGGAAAAGGGCATGAGCACACCCATCTGTGCCAATGTTGATTTCTATTCCGGATTTGTGTATGAAATGATGGGGCTGCCTCAGGATTTGTTCACCCCGCTGTTTGCTATGGCGCGAATTGTCGGCTGGTGCGCGCACCGAGTAGAAGAAATTATGACCAGCAACAAGATTATTCGTCCCGCATATAAAAGCGTGGTCAGCCGCCTGTCCTATACACCGATGGACGAACGCCCCGAACTTTTTGGCAATGACAAATAACCCCGAACCCCCGCCCCGCGGGGGTTTTTCTTTCCCCCGACACAGGGGACGGTTCTATGTGCTGAAAAAGTACACAGGGGACCGTCCCCTGTGTTGTTGCAATAAAAAAGAACTGCAGATGCGATCGTTCTGCAGTTCTTTTACATTTACTCCGACTTGCCCACATACTGGGATTTTCCAATACCCAGAATCAAGTAAAATACCGGCGGAAGAAGAATCAGTCCCACCGCAAAGCCTCCGCCATGACCAAAGGCACGGGAGAGTTTAACGGCAAAGACAATCTCCAATGCTGCTACAGCCACACCGCCTGCCAGACTCAGCACGATTCCCAGAATCGCAATTACAACACCTGCGCCATATCCCATGCTAAGTTCCATCATCAGGCCGGAAAGCGCACCGGTCACACCGGACACAAGACTAATTCCAAGCCCGATTCCAAGCACCGCCCAAAACATTGACTTTTTCCATGCGATGCCATACAGGATATAATCTGCATAGACAGGAATCAGCGCTTTCCAACCAGGTTGTCCTGCTTTTTCAAAGAGTTTCCAGCATCCAACAATCTGGAGAACCAAAAATCCAATCAAAACCAAATATACAACGACAAGCGCCAGCGCAAACAGCGCCCAAAGTCCGGTTTCTACCCACGCGGGTTCATAATACATCGACATACCTTAACCCTCCAACTGGGAAGTACAATGTGCACAACGGGTTGCCTCAATCGCAATCTCGCTCTTGCAATACGGGCATTGTTTTGTGGTAGGAGCAGGTTCTTCTACCGGTTTTGCACCGATTCGCATTACCCTGTTGATGGTTTTTACCAACAAGAAGATGATGAACGCCATAAAGATAAAGTCAATCACCGCGGTCAGAAAGGCTCCGTACTTGAGTTCTGCCTCACCGATTTTAAGTACCAATGCGCTCAAATCTTTGCTTCCAAAAAGTCCCAGAAGCGGGGTCATCACATCGCCAACCAAGGACGATACGATTTTCTGGAACGCACCGCCGATGATAACACCGACTGCCAAGTCGATGACGTTTCCACGCATCGCAAAGGCTTTGAATTCTTTTAAAAACTTTTTCATAGGGTTTCCTCCATACATCATATGTAAATTTTTATTTTGGTCTTTGTATCACAAAAAAGATTCTCTCGCTGTCCGGCTTGGGCGTATCAAAGGTCAATCCGTCATAGACGCCAAGGCAATGAAGTCCGCACGCCCTGACCGTGTCACGGATTTCCTCTTCGGTATAGACCCGCTCCTCATGAAACTCTTGCTGTTTGGTATAGGAACCGTCTGCATTTTTGAGGAAGAAGGTCAAATCAAAGTAACAGATGCCATCCTCCAACTCATTTTCCCAGATGCAATAGGCGTCTTCCTCCTCATAGACGAAGGTGTTCCCATCCAGAATCTCCTTGAACTTATAGGGGGAATTGATGTCAAAAATTAAGATACCGCCAGGGTTCAGGTAATAATGAAGCAAGGAGAGCATCTTCTTGAAATCTTGGTCACCGGTCAGGTAATTCACCCCATCCAGCGCACAGACCATGGCATCCACAGTCCCATAGAGTTCAAACTCGGTCATATCCTGATGCAGAAACAAAATCTCCCGTTCCGCCTTTTCCGACGCCTTTTGCAGCATCTCCTCTGAGGCGTCAAGCCCTATCATCTCATATCCCCGCTCCGCCATGGGCAGGGTAATGTTTCCGGTTCCGCATCCCAAATCCAGTATCAATTTAGGTTCTAACTGAAACCGCTTGAACACCTGTTCATAATAATCCACAAAGGCATGGTAGTCTATTTCCTGAAATCGGTCATACCAATCGGCAAGAATATCATACATACCAAACTCCTCCTATAATTTCTCAATCGGAGCATAGGCGGCAAGCAATTTCTTCTCACCCTCAGGGAAGTCTATCCTAAGCAACACATCTTTTCCCATGCTCTGGGCAGAAACCACCGTGCCGATGCCGAACTTTCTGTGTTTGACCTTGTCTCCCACGGCGTAATCGGGCAAATCCTTTGCCGGTTCTGCCTTTTGGGGTGCAGTAAAGGTTGCGCTCATGCTGATTCCCCCGTCCATCTTGGCAGGAATCTCGGTCATAGGCGTAATTGCCGGTCTTTCTTCCTTGCAATCTAAAAGTTCTTCCGGAATCTCATCCAAAAACCTTGAGGGCGGGTTATACTTGGTGGCACCAAAGAGCATCCGGCTCTTGGCACGGCTTAAGAACAACCGTTCCTTAGCACGGGTAATTCCCACATAACAAAGACGTCGTTCCTCCTCAATCTCCTCGTCGTCCCCAAAGGAACGCATACCGGGGAATACACCTTCTTCCATACCCATCAAAAAGACTACAGGGAACTCAAGTCCCTTAGCACTGTGCAAAGTCATCAAGGTCACGGTGTCCTGTGCCTCGTCATAGTTATCAATATCGGAAATCAGGGAAATATCCTCCAAAATTTGTGCCAACGTCACCTCGGCATCCTTGTTCACCGCTTCCTGAATCATCGAAATGAATTCGTCCAAGTTTTCCAGTCTTGTCTGGTTTTCTACCGTCTTTTCCTGTTTGAGTGCGGCGGTCATGCCTGTCCGCTCCAACACGGTCTTGACAAAGAGTTCCAGACCCATCCCCTCATCCAGTTCTTTTCGCAACCCCGCAATCAGTTTGCCGAAGTTCCTGAGTTTTTCCGCCGTTGCGGCATTAAACGCTTCAAACATTTCGGCTTTTTGGCAGACGGCGTACATGGTAAGTCCCTCGCTTGCCGCAACTGCCTGTACCTTTGCTACCGTGGTCGGACCAATGCCGCGCTTGGGTTCGTTAATCACCCGTTGGAGCGCCACATCGTCACCGTGGTTCTGAATCAATCTCAGGTAAGAGGTCAAATCCTTAATCTCTTTTCGGTCATAAAACCGAAGACCCCCCACCACTTTATAGGGGATTGCCGATTTTAGCAGGGCATCCTCCACGATACGGGACATGGCATTCATGCGGTAAAGAATCACCACATCGTTCAGGTCGCCGCCCCGCTCCCGAATGGCATCTGCAATATGATATGCCTCAGCATGCTCGTTCATGGCGGTGTAGAGTTCAATCTTTTCGCCCTCGCCCTGAGCGGTCCAGAGTTCCTTACCCTTTCGTCCCGCATTATGCTTAATCACCGCATTTGCCGCATCCAGAATGGTTTGGGTGGAGCGGTAGTTTTCTTCCAGTTTAATCACCTGACATCCTTTGAACTCCTTTTCAAACCCAAGGATGTTCCCGATATCCGCACCGCGGAATTTATAAATACTCTGGTCATCATCACCCACCACACAAAGGTTTTGATGCTTTGCCGCAAGGAGGCTGACCAGCCGGTATTGGGCATGGTTGGTGTCCTGATACTCGTCCACCAGAATATACTGAAACCGATTTTGGTAATAGGATAGCACCTCGGGGCATTCTTCCAACAGCCGGACGGTATTGACAATCAAATCGTCAAAGTCCATGGCGTTGTTCTTTTTGAGTTTTCTTTGATACAGTTCATAGAGCCGTGCCACCTGTGACAGATAAAAATCCCCATGCGTCTGGCTCATAAACTCTGTCGGGTCGGTCAATTTATCCTTTGCCTGACTAATGATGGAAAGCACCGACCGCGGCGGATATTTTTTATCGTCAATCTCCAGTTCCTTGATACACTCTTTCATTAATGTCTGCTGGTCAGCGGTGTCATAGATGGTAAAACTGTTCTCATAACCAATCTTCTGGGCATCCCGACGCAGAAACTTTACGCACGCCGAATGGAAGGTAGAGGCAAAAATATCTCCGCCGCTCTCCCCCAGTTTTTGAATCAATCTCTGTTTGAGTTCCCCCGCCGCCGTATTGGTAAAGGTAATGGCAAGAATTTGCCACGGTTCTACCGGTTTTCCCGCAAGATATGGAGTCAGGTGGGGAGGAAGTTCATCAATCTCTCCGTCTGCATACCATTCAAGAATCTCTTTTTCTTCCGGTTCTATTCCCTTGGGTTCGCCTGCATAGACGCCATACTGAATCAAATGGGCAATTTTATGTACAATGACGGTAGTCTTCCCGCTGCCGGCACCGGCAAGCACGAGAAGGGGCCCGTCTGTTTTAAGCACCGCCTGTTTCTGGCGGGAATTCAGCCTTGGATATTCCTTAGCAAGAATGGTATCTCTAAGCGTTTGAAAGTCCATATTTACTCCTTTATCGTCGCACCGCCCAGAACGACATCTCCGTTCGGTTGGTAGAACACCACCGCCTGTCCCGGAGTAATCGCCCTCTGTGGGTTGTCAAATTCTACATAAATATCGTTCTCTCGCGGTATCACCGTGCCTAACGCGGGTTTCGCGCTGTAACGCACCTTGATCTCTGCCCGCATTGGGGCGGTCAATTTGTCAAAAGGGATAAAATTAGGGTTTTCTGCCACCAAAGCGGAGGCAAACTCCGTCCCTTTTTCTCCCAGAACCACACGGTTTGTCTTGGGGTCAATCCTCAACACAAACATGGGTTTACCAAAGGCAATCCCCAATCCCTTACGCTGACCAACTGTATAATGCACAATTCCCTTGTGCTGACCCAACACCTTGCCGCTTTCGTCCACAAACTCGCCTTGGGGCGGAAGTTCGCCCAGACGGTCTTTCAAAAACGCGGCATAATCCTTATCGGGAACAAAGCAAATCTCCATGCTGTCCGGCTTCTTGGCGGTGGGAATCCCCAACGCTTCCGCTTTTGCCCGTACGGCATCCTTATCCGGAAATTCACCCAGGGGCATCAGGGTGTGGGACAGTTGCTCCTGCGTCAAAGAATAAAGCGCATAGGTCTGGTCTTTCTCTTTGGACTCCCCTTGACAAAGGAGGTATCGGTCCAAAGAATCCTCATACTTTACTCTGGCATAGTGACCGGTGGCAATCTTGTCTGCCCCCAGTTCCTTTGCCGCAGTAAGCATAGCATCAAACTTTAAAAACCGGTTACAGACAATACAGGGGTTCGGCGTTCTGCCACTGACATATTCATCGGCAAAATAGTCTACGACTTGGCGGGAAAAGGCATCGCGAAAATCCAGCACATGATGCTCTATTCCCAAAAAGTCTGCCACACGGCGGGCATCCTCTGCCGCCGTGGCAAGCGGACTATCCTCGTTATCCCAAAGTCGCATGGTGACACCTATCACCTCATACCCGGATTCTTTAAGCACAGCGGCAGCAACGCTGCTGTCCACTCCGCCGGAAAGGCCGATGGCTACTTTATTCTTCTTCATGGTCATGATGGTGGTGGCAAGAGCCGCAGCATCCGCTGCACTTGAGACCCTCAGGCGGGGTCTCGCCTTTTCTCTCATAGTAATTGAAGATAGCGGACTGCACCGCCTCTTCTGCCAGTACCGAACAATGCAGTTTGACAGGAGGAAGTCCGTCCAGTGCCTCAACCACGGCTTTGTTGGTCATCTTCAGTGCCTCATCTACGCTTTTACCCTTGACCAGTTCGGTTGCCATGGAACTGGTGGCAATGGCAGCACCGCAGCCAAAGGTTTTAAACTTCACATCTTCAATGATATTGGTATCCTCGTTAATCTTCATATAAATCTTCATAATATCGCCGCATTGGGGGTTTCCTACCTCCCCAATGGCATTGGCGTCTGCAATTTCTCCCACATTTCTGGGGTTGCTGAAATGGTCCATTACTTTTTCGCTATACATTGGTATTACTCCTTTCCCTCATACAGAGGTGACATACTTCTCAGCCGTGCAACAATTTCTTTGACTGCATCCGCAATCACTTCAATATCTTCCATGGTATTTTCAGTGTCCAGACTGATTCTTAACGAGCCATGCGCCTCCTCATGCTTTCTGCCAATGGCAAGAAGTACATGAGAGGGATCCAAAGAACCGGAAGTACAGGCGCTTCCGCTGGAAGCGGAAATCCCTTTCATATCTAAAAACAGGAGCAATCCCTCTCCCTCAATAAAGGAAAACGAGAAATTGGCATTGCCCGGAAGTCTGTCGGTGGGATGTCCGTTGAGATACGCATAGGGCACCGTGTCTGTGATTTTCTGAATATAGGCATCTCTTAACTTAGTAAGATATGCCGCCTTGGCAGGAATGTCTGCCGTTGCAAGTTCTATGGCTTTGCCAAGGCCCACAATTCCCGGTACGTTCTCGGTTCCGGCACGGCGGTTTCTCTCCTGTGCACCGCCGGTGATGAACGAGGTCAGTTTGACTCCCTTTCTCACATAAAGGGCACCGCTTCCTTTGGGTCCATGGAACTTATGTCCGGTCAGAGAAAGCATATCAATGTTCATTGCCTTTACATCAATGGGAACCATACCAATTGCCTGTACCGCATCGGTGTGGAAAATAACCCCTGCCTCTTTGCATATCTCGCCGATTTCAGGAATCGGCATCAGTGTTCCGATTTCGTTGTTGGCAAACATTACGGTGACCAGAATGGTGGTGTCCTTAATGGCATCTTTAACCGCGTTTGCTGAAACTCTTCCAAACTCGTCCACCGGCAGATAGGTCACTTCATACCCCTCTTTTTCCAGGCTCTGGCAGGTGTGAAGCACCGCATGGTGTTCCACCGCCGTGGTAATGATGTGGTTGCCCTTTTGTTTCATGCTCTTTGCCACCGAGCGGATTGCCCAGTTGTCTGCCTCACTGCCGGAGCCGGTGAAGTAAATCTCTCCGCTCTCTGCGCCGATAGCGGCAGCAACCTGCTCTCTTGCTTTGTCAACGGCGGCTTTTGCCGCTCTGCCCTCTGCGTAAATACTGGAGGGGTTGCCATACCCTTCGGTAAAGTACGGCATCATTTCTGCAACCACCTCAGGTGCCACTTTGGTGGTCGCCGCATTGTCTGCGTAAATTCTCTTTTGCATAATATCTTCCTTTCTCACAGCACAATCTATGAAAAGTAGACGGTCTGTTATTTTGCTTTTCTGTTTCCTTATCCGCATCGCTGCGCACAGGGGACAGTTCTCTGTTCTGCGCACAGAGAAGCCGTCCCCGTGTTCTCCGCTGCGTTATTCCTTATATTTTTGACTTTGCATGACGGCTAACTTATCGCAGCGCTCATTCTCCGGATGTCCGGCATGACCTTTTATCCAGACGAGCGTCACTTCGTGAATCTTAAAAAGCCCAAGGATTTTCTCCCATAAATCGGGGTTGAGCGCTTTCTCTTTGTTGTTGCGCATCCAGCCTTTGGCTTTCCATTTTTCTGCCCAACCTTGCTCAATGGCATCTACAAAGTATTTGGAGTCACTGTAAAGGGTCACCTTGCAGGGTTCGGTCAGCGCCTCAAGACCGGCAATCACTGCGGAAAGTTCCATCCGGTTGTTGGTGGTGTTTGCCTCACCGCCGGAGAGTTCTTTTTCGTGCTTGCCATACCGGAGAATCGTTCCCCAGCCGCCGGGTCCGGGATTGCCGCTGCACGCACCGTCGGTAAAAATTTCAACCTGTTTTTTCTCAACCACCGTCCGCGCTCCTTTCCCATTAAAATCCACATTATAGTATAACACAAACCTCACAAAATTTGCAATAGTTAAATAAGAATCTTTTCACGACACAGGGGACGGTTCTATGTGCACTTTTTTAGCATAGAGAACCGTCCCCTGTGTCGCTTTTGTTCTTCTTGCCTTTTTATGGTAGTTGTGATATAATAAGAATATTATGTCAATAAGGGGAGTTATCTTATGAAACACACAAAGAGAATGATAAGTTTGCTCATTGCTACGGTTATGCTGATTGGGTTATTGCCTATCGGCGTTTTTGCCGCATCGGCGCCAACCGTCTTTTATTGGACCCATACCAATGACCCGGAGGGATGGTATTCGTTTGGCTCAATTTCTTTTGCTCCGGTACCAGGCATTGATGTATACCAAATCACACTTTATAAAAACAACAAAGAGGTTTACTCCTTTACCAGTTGGTGGGATGACTATGACGAAGATATTTATGTCGCCACCCATCTCGTTTCTGAAATTGTGAAAAACGGAAGCGGCTCATATACCTTTACCGTTTCTTCCTGTGATGAAGAAGAGAATATCCTTGCAACTACTCCCATGAGTTCCCCCATTGTTTACACAGAGCCCACAACCAAACTTTCTGTTCCCCGGCTTACCCAGAACAGAAACGGGGTCATTGCTTGGAACGAAGTTGCCAACGCAACAGAATATTATTTTGAACTTGACTTCATCTGCGACGGAGAGACCTTCCTCGGTTGGAGCGGCAATCTTGTTGAACCATGTTTTGATACAGAACTCATTGACGGATGGGAACTGGATATTCCTCCCGGCTACACCAAGAACGATGTCTCTATCTACTTCCGTGTCAATGCATCCCCTTGGGATATTAACGAATTTTCCCCCAGCGACTACACCGATTGGGTGATTTTTAACAGCGGTGATTTGGGCGGCAGTGTATCCGGTGGTGATGGTAGCGACATTTATGCTGACGCACCTACCAATCTAAAATGGCACAACAATGGTGCGATATCCTTTACTCCTGCCAAGGACGTTCTGGACTACACCATCACCTTATACAAAGACAGTTCTGCGGTTTGTGACTACAACTTCTCCATCAAGGAATTGGAAGAGACCGTGGATTTTGGTTGGTTTCAATATAAAATGGTTCGTCTGGGTCAAGGAAGGTATTCCTTTGCAATCACGCCCCAGGGGGGAACAAAAGTAAATTCTGGCACCATGTATTATAATCCTACGGCGTATGCTAACCAATCTTGTTATATGGGAGCGACTCTTGGCGATACGGTTCACTGGGTTGACGAGGCTTCTGCCCTGACAGAGTTTTATACTATCGGTTTTTATCTCTCGTATGACAATCAAAACTTCCTCCCCATTACCTACCGTAGTGCAGACAAAGAAGAAAGCAGTTATATGATACACGAATCTATCTATGAAGAATATCGGGCATTGGTAGACAAAAAACACAAAGAAGATCCGGTCAAATACAACAAATATAAGGCGATGATGGCAATTGCCGTTTATACAATTCCCAAAGATCCGGACACATGGCAAATAGGGTATACCCACTGCAACAGAAAATATAGCCCCGGAAGATTCGGTTCCCTGTCCGACACCATCAACTGGAAGTTGGAGGACGGCACCCTGACCATAACCGGAACCGGTGCAATTCCTGATACCTACGCATGGATGGACTACGGCAGCGAAATCACCAAGGTGGTCATTGGTTCCGGCATAACCTCGGTTGGTTCTTCTAATTTCAGCGGGTTAAGCAAACTGACCTCTGTAACGCTTCCCGATACCTTAACCGAAATCGACAGTTTTGCATTTTCCGAATGTCTTGCACTGGAACATATTGACCTACCCGAAAGCCTGACCGCGATTGGAGTCAACGCTTTTTACGGAAGCGGTTTAAAAGACATTACTCTTCCTGACAAAGTTACCACGATTCCCCGATACGCATTTTATAACTGCAAAGCATTGAAAAAGGTTACCTTTGAGAGTGCCGTCCAATCCATCGCAGACAACGCGTTTGACGCTTGCTACTCCCTAACCGATGTGTATTGGAACGGCAGCAAAAGCGAATGGGAAGCGCTGAAATCAACTCACATTGGCGTGTATAATGACCCCATCAAAAATGCGAGAGTTTATGGAGTTGGTTTCTACCAATCTTCCACCGCAGCCATTGAACAAACCAACGGTTCCACCAACATTGCCGTTTTCAATTTAAACTCCGTCTGCGAGGGCAAAACCGTTCTTTGCGGATTGTATTTAAACGGTGTACTGCAGGATATTGTTTCCGGAACCTATACGGAAGAAGGAATCACCCTTTCCTCAACCGCAACCGCCTATGACGAAATCAAAGTCATGGTCTGGAACAGTTTGAGCGATAGCACTCCTGTTTCAAACGGTGAAACCATCACCGCCATCGGCGGGTCAGGGCTGTAATATCTAATATAATATATCTAATATAATAAGGAGAGATTGCTATGCTACCAAAGAAAAACTTGTTCTGCCTGTTCCTTTCGTTGCTGATGTTAGTTACCTTATTCACCCCCGCAACGGCGGAGGAAGTCAAATATACCTCCGACACCATTCAAGTCACCATTGCGTACGACAAAACTCTTATCACCGTTTCCAATCTGTCAGAAGATTTTGTTGGCAAAACCGTAGTTTGTTGTTGGTATTTGGATGAAGTTTTGCAAGATGCCCGCCTTGGCATCTACCAAAGCGGCGGCATTTCCATAACCGCAGAGGTTCCTGCCTATGATGCAATCAAATGCTTCCTGTGGGAAGACACGGTATCGTTCAACCCCCTTTCCGGCGGGACATCAATTCCGGCAGACAACTGGGTGGACACCTCCACCGAAGTCGTCACTCTATATCCGGATGATTTTATCGGAATTTCTGCTCAAGGTGTGCTGCAATTTTATAACAGTGAGGGGAAATCATACAACTATTATCTTTCCCCAACCGCAGAGATCATCTACAACGGCACTTCCTTGTCAAACACATCAATTACTCCGTCTAACATTTTTGGCACCGCCTCCAACGGACATTTGATTTCTACGACCGCATCCAGCAATGGCATGATTCGGATGATGGATGATTCAGGCTCCGGTTATAAAAAGGTGGAATTGGAAGTTGGAATTCCAGCAGTGGTCAAATCTATTGATACCGATGGCAATCTTGTTTTCAAGAACACTCCTGCGATTCCTTATTACTACGGTGGTTCCTTTGCAAGACGAATGCTTGCCCGCCTGAATCTGACTACCGATGTCACAAGCCTGATTCAAAACGGCGTTACCTGCGCTCCCTCACAGGTCAAAGCAGGAGATGTGCTGATACTCAAACCCAACTACGACGCCTCTTCTTATAAGGTGGAACTCCTTGGCGGCTCTTCCTGTATCGGCGGCACCGTGCAAGCAACCAACGCATCCGGAAAGGTTTTACTTCCTGACGGGAACTGGTATCCCGTTGCCCGCGACGGCTATTGTGTGAATGGGTTAGAGGCGGGAGATACCGGAAGTTTTTACCTCTACTGCGGCAAGATTGTCTGCTTTACCGAATCCTACACTCCCGCCAACTATGGCTATGTGATGCGCGCGGTATCCTTCGAAACCACGGACAACGGGTTCTCTGTCGCCATGATGATGTTAAATACGGACAACAAAATTTATGAGGTTTCCTTGGCAGACAGTTTCACTCTTCAAAACCTGAACTATCATGATTCTGCACTGTCCACAGCGCTTTCAGGCTCTTCTTACACCGATTCGCTCTCCATGAAAACAGATATGCTGACCTTAGCCAATGCAACCGCGCTTGCTAAGGTAATGACAAACAAACTGGTTTCGTATGATACCAATGCAGATGGAGAAATCATTACCATTACCTTCCCGCAAAATTATGATAACGAAAATGTTATGTATCAGGCAGGGGTCCTGAATTCTGCCTCCAACGCTTCTTTCAACCAATCAAATTTACGTATTGGCAATATTTACTTGGAGGAAACCACTCTTGTCTTTCTGATTGACGACGAAAACACCATTACCTATGGTGATAGTGCCACCAATGCATTTGCAGGCTCTTCAGGTGTTACCACTGCCACAGAATTAGCCGACGGTGCCTCTTATGACTATGTTGCTTTTGACAACGGCAATGACATTGCGGGCGCTGTGGTTATCATGAATGTTGCCGCCAAAACTCCGGCAGAGTTTGCAGAAAATCAGTTGACAACTCCCGTCATCACCAATCACTACGGCTATATCATCAATACGATGGCAGACGAAGGTATTTGGGGTGATATGACCGTAATTGCCCAGATTCTCGACCAATCCGGCGAGGTCTATGAAGCCGCATTGGCGGATTCTGTCACCCTGAAGAATCTGGATGCCCATAACGTTACTTTGGCAACCACTCTTGCCGGAACTGCAAACATCAGCGACTTTACCCTTAACCTTACGAGTTTGAACCGCGCCTTAGCAAATGACCTGGCCAACGCCTTAAAGAATAAAATAGTGACCTATTCCGGCGATACCGACGGGAACATCAGTTCCGTGACACTTCCTCAAACTATGGATTCTTCAAAACCCATGTATCAGGCAGGCACTTTGAACGCCGCAGCAACCGCAGACTACAACGATGGCACTCATATGATTGACAATATAGAAATTACGCAAGACACCAAGGTCTTTCACATTTCCAACATGTTCGACACTGTGGTCTACGGAAGTTCTTCCAACCTTGCCGATATCGACTATTGCAGAACCGCCGACGGCAATGATTTGCAGTCTAACACCTATCAGTATCTTGCTTTTGACAACGGCAAGGCTCTGGTTGTCATGAATAACTACGCAAAGATTTCTCCCTCTTCCAACGTGGCAGTCATCCAAAGTGTTTCCCCTGCCGTCAATCAGGCGGGAACTCGATGCTATCTGGTAGAGTATTATATTGATGGTGAATTGAAAACGGCTACTACTCATCCTGATTTGTATAGTATTTCTTATAACGCAGGAGAGGGCGATGTTTATCAACTCCTGATTGCAAACGGGGAAATCCTTTCAGCGGTACAACTTCTGGATTTCAACAGGGCATCCACCGGCGTGGTCAGCACTACTTCCTCAATTGGGGTTAACAGCACCCAGACCGGAACGGTATTCGGTGCAGTCTATAATATAAGCAAACGCGGCAACCTATTCCTCCGGTGGAACGGAACCCAAGGCAACATCTCCGCCAGCGACGGGGAAACCGCCAATGTTTATGTGGTAGACCCCAACAAAAAGGATGGATATCAAATTTCCCTCGGCACAATCTATTCTGCGTATGTGGATGAAAATCTGACCACTTTTGGCAACAAAATTGACTTAAACAGGGATAATGTTGCCGACATTGTCGTGGACGGTGCCAGTGAAGACCGGCTTCTAGATTATGCCTTTGCATACCAATATCAGGGAGATGCCATTGACATTGTCATCTATAAGGCATATGATTTTGCTTTGGGGTATTCCTTGGTATACTAATTCAGAACAAAAAAATTCCTGTGGGGTCTTTACCACAGGAATTTTTTGTGTTACAATACTTTTATGACCACAAAATAAAGGGGGCATTTCATGTTCAGGCAACTTTATCAGCGGCTATGCGGATTGCTGTTGGCAGTAGTCCTTACGGCTGTTCTGGTTTTTGGGGGAATTGATTTTATCTTCTCTTCCAATTTTTATATAGATGAATTTACCGACGCGTTGTCGACGGTGAGCCGGAGCGACCTTTCGCAGACACTGACGCTGGCTTTGACCTCAGAGCAGGACGATACGGCGACCCTTGCTCAATTGGAATCGGCAATTCATCAGCATGCAGGAGAACTTTCCTTAAACGAAAACCGTGCCGCCTATCTGTTAAACGCACGGGATGCCTCTGTGATTTATCCCGCGGCTCTGCGTCCAGGAACCCTGACGGTAACCAAAAACCTTTCTGCCGCTATGCGAGGCGGAAACGGACACGACGTTTCCCTCTTTGGTGATTATATGGACGGTGCCCTGTTTATTAAAAACGGCGACAATCTGAAAGACGGATTTATCTTTTATGTCAGGGACAACAAAACCGGCCTTACACGAATGTTACAAAACCGATTGTTTGCTCTGCTTTGGGCATTGCTGGCGGGTGTGATTCTTTCCTTGCTGGGTGCATTTTTGATGACAAAGATTACCATGAACCCACTGCAACAACTTTCCCGCCGTGCAGAAAACTTTTCTAAGGGTAACTTTGAACCGTCCCTTGAGAAACTGCCCTCCGGTGAAATGGGGGAACTGGTCAAGACCTTTAACCAGATTGGCACGGTGATGAACAATACCCTCAACCAAATCAACGCAGACAAACATAAAATTGAAGCCATTTTGGAGCATATCAACAACGGCATTATCGCCTTTGACACCAATCAGAACATTGTACATATCAATCCGGCGGCACGCCGGATGCTTCGGATTCAAAATCCCGCCGAGGTCCGGTTTGACCCTCTGTTCCAAAGTCTGGATGCGGATGTGTGTATGGCAGAGTTTTTGTATCTGGACCGCTCCAAAACCGAGGCACGGGACCTGTTGGTGGAAACCAATCACATTAAAGCATATTTTGTTCCCTTTAAACTGGATGAAACCCGCACCGCCGGTGTGGTTTGCGTCTTTGAAGATGTGACCGAACAGTTCACGCTGGAGGCGGCACGGCAGAAGTTTGTAGCAGAGGTTTCCCACGAACTCAAAACCCCGCTGACCACCATCCGCACCTATACCGAAACCCTGCTCAACGGTTATCTGGACGACAAGCGAACCGCCACTGCACTTCTTAACACGGTGCAGAATGAAACCGACAAGATGACCGCACTGGTGCAGAACTTGTTGATTCTTAACCGGTTTGACATGCAGCGGGTAGAGATGGAGCGGGAATACTTCTCCATTGACGATATGCTTCGGGCATTGGTGAAAGTGTTTAGCCTGGAGGCAGAACAGAAAGGCATTGAACTGACCTACAACCGCACCACCGACCTGCCTGACCTCTATGCTGACCAAGGGCAGATTGAACGGGCGCTGAAGAATATCATCTCCAACTCGATTAAGTATTGCTCCGGCGGGGATAAAATCCAGATTTTTGCCGGAAGTCTGTATAACGACAAACTTTATATCAAGGTAGAAGACTCCGGAAAAGGCATTCCCAAATCCGATTTGGAGCACGTGTTTGAGCGGTTTTATCGGGTGGACAAAGCACGCAGCCGTGACCGTGGCGGCACCGGGCTGGGACTTGCCATTACCAAAGAAATTATTGAAAGCCACGGCGGTACCATTGAGATTGAAAGTGAATTCAGCAAGTACACCCGCGTAACCATCTCTCTCCCTGCCGCGGAGGAACAAGAATAAAAAACAGTTGAAAAATCTGTCGTTTTTTGGTATGATGAGAGATAAGATGGAAAGAAAGGTATGATTGTTATGAATCGAGTGGATAAAACCAACTATTATCTTGACATTGCAGAAACTGTCATCGAGCGAGGAACCTGTTTAAGACGGAACTTTGGTGCGATTATTGTAAAGAACGATGAAATTGTTTCCACCGGTTATGTGGGCGCACCCAGAGGCAGAAAAAACTGTTCGGACTTGGGCTACTGCACCCGTGAGAAACTGCAGATTCCCAGAGGTGAACGGTACGAACTTTGCCGAAGCGTCCATGCCGAGGCAAATGCCATTATCTCTGCCGCACGGCGGGATATGCTTGGTGCCATTCTTTATCTGGTGGGCAAAGACGCCAAAACCGGAGAACTGGTTTCCAACGCCTGTTGCTGTGCGATGTGTAAGCGGATGGTGATCAATGCGGGAATTGAAAAGGTGATTGTTCGCAATACCCCAACAGAATACACCGTCTATGACGTCAATGACTGGATTGAAAACGATGATTCGTTAGACGGAACCTTTGGTTATTAAAAAAGTGCAAGCATTATGCTTGCACTTTTTCTTTTCCTCACCGCTACGCACAGGGGACGAAGAACACGGGGACG
>JAZQFW010000003.1:0-5696 GCA_045539735.1 Ructibacterium sp.
TTTACTTTACAACAAAGGAGCGTTTCACAATGAAAGTTTTCTATGCCAGAGTTAGCACCAAAGAACAGAACGAAGCCCGGCAGATTGAAGCCGCAAAAGAACAGGGTTGCGAAAAGGTATTTTTAGATAAGGCCAGCGGCAAGAACACCGAAAGAAAAGAACTGAAAGCAATGCTTTCTTTCGTGCGGCAGGGCGATGTCCTTTATGTTTCCGAGATTGCCAGACTTGCCAGAAATACAAAAGACCTTTTGGAAATCGTGGAAGAACTGAACGAGAAAGGCGTGGAGTTTGTAAGCCTGAAAGAAGCCATTGACACCCGGACGCCGCAAGGAAAATTTATGCTAACTATTTTCGCCGCTATCGCAGAGTTAGACCGGGAACACATTAGACAAAGACAGGCCGAGGGCATCCAGGAAGCAAAGAAAATTCCCGGCAAATACCAGGGCCGCAAGCCGACTGACATTGACAAAAAGAAATTTACTGAAATGTGTGAAAGATGGAGGGCCGGCGAAATCACCGCCGTTTCCATTCAAAAGCGGTTTGAAATTTCCGCACCGACTTTCTATAAAAGAGTTAAAGACTGGGGTTTATAATCCCAGTCTTTTTTCGTAGTCTGAAATCAAAAGTTGATTTGGTGGGAAGATTTTCCACACTATACCCATATTTTGAAACAAAAAAATTTTTTTCCCGAAATTCAATATTTTATCCCTATGATTATTATACCAAATATTTTTATGAAAATAAAGTAAAGGGGTATTGTGGCCGGCCTGGACGAAAACAGTAAATTGTATTAGAACATCCCCCACATACTATTGACGGAAAAAGTTTTGTGATACTTGGCTTTTTATGCCTGGGGGCCGGCATCCCAGGCACTTTTATTTTTACAGTATCACATTAACTTTTCAATGTTGGCCGTATGACGGTATGATTTTGATAATTAAAAAAATTTTTGGTAAAATTATGGAGGTAAGAAAAAATTGTCAATGGATGATTTATTAAGACAACAATGTAGGGAACTGAAAATATACCAGGGCGTCAAGTATTCGGAGATTGCCGACTACCTGGAAATCAAAAAGAACAGTTTTTATAACTGGCTGAAAGGACAATACACCTTTTCCCAGGAGCGACAGAACCGGCTGAAAGAGGTTATTACCTGCTTAAAGGAGGTATAACCAGGATGTCAGAGTATCACACTATCCCAGGCTTTTCCCGATACAAGATAGACGCCGCCGGCAACATCCTGGATACGGCCACCGGCCAACACCTGGACGCCATCACCGGCACAGAACATTCCTTTATGCTTTATGATGACGCCGGCCAGAGGTTGAAAAGGGGGTTGAAAAGGGTTTATAACCTTGCGTTCAACCTTGAATTTAGCCAGGACACCATAACAGACTTACCAGGAGAACAATGGAAGCCCATAAAAAATACCTAGGGGAAGTATTTTGTTAGCAATAAAGGCCGCGTGAAATCGTATTGCCGGTATAATGCCATCATACGAAAACCAGAAGATAATGGAAAAGGGTATCAATAGGTAAAGATATAGGGGAAGAAATATTATATTCATCGTTTAGTTTCCATTGCTTTCCTGGGGGAACCAGACCCGGAAAAGAATACAGTCCATCATAGAAACTCAAACCGAAAAGACAATGACTTATAGAATTTAACTTTTCTTTCCCTGGCTGATAATGTAAGAGAAGCACACGCCAGGAGGAAAGAAGCAAAGGAAAACCAATGAAACAATATTTTATTCCCTTTGACCCTGGATGGAAAAAACCGAAATATAATTATGTTCTTTATCTGTATTTGATTGCTGAATTTGATACAGAAACAAAGTTATACAATACAATTCATTATAAAAGCCTGGATGAACTTGCGGCCAGGATAAACGAAAAGGCCGGCGGGGAAAGTAGGGTATCAAAAGCAACCCTTTCCAGGTTCCTAAATGACACAGGAAAAACAACCTTTTTTGAAATAGACAAAGACAGAAAGGTTATAATCTTAAAGAATGATTTCAAGAGAAAGAACAAAGAGGAAGAAAGCCGGCCTTTTGTTATTCTAAACGAAAGAGAGTTTGACTTTTTGATAGTTCAGAATTAGGACTTACTTACAACATACTTTCTTTATTTGCGGTATTATTGCGGACATTCCAAAAGTAAAGAGATAGATACCACGGCAAAACAATTTCTTGCGGCCTGGGGTTATTCTGTAAAGTCCGGGAATTATGTATCAAAGATAAGTGAATATAATACTTTGCTTTCGTCAAATTCATTCTTGAAGATAAGAAAAGAAAGAGTAGGCAAAGAGGAAAGAAACTATTATTCTTTTTGACAGCAGAGAAAAACTTTTCTTTAACCTTGATACAAATGCTTTTGTATCAAGGTTAAAACTTTATCAAGGGTTTATAAGACATACCCATTTTATGAAATTCCATTTACCAATGGATGAAACAACAATAACCAATTTTTGAAACGGAGGATTTACAAGTATGGAACAATGGGAGATTGAACGCCGGCACGATGAGGGACTATTGCCGGATTGGATGTATTATCAATTAAGCGATAAGCCGGCCTGGATGAAGTTGGAGGAACAGAAAAAGAAGTTCCTGGACTACCTGGAACGCCGGCAGAGGGAGCAACAGGACGAGAAGCAAATGGAAAAGAGCCTGGAAGCCGCCCTGGAAAAGGTTGTCAATCAAGAATTTTCAAGGATTTTCAAGGATTTTCAAGGTTAATATACAGTCCTGGGGGCTATGTCAATATACGAAAACCTACGAAAATCTACGCCAATGTATGAAAACCTAGAAAAACCTAGAAAAACCTAGAAAATCCTAGATTATCCTAGGACGATATACAGCCAAAGTAAAAGGCCGGATTTTTCTGGGGGCGTTGTGCGGCAACGCCGGCGGGGTTTTTGGCCGCTTAAAGTAGAATTTACTTGACGGCTTGAAATCCCGGCCACAGGCCAGCCCAGGACGCCACAGAGGGCCGTTCATCCGGTCCGCCACCGGCGTTTAGCCGGGAGGAAAACCGGCCCACACACGCAGCCAGGGAGCCAGGCAGACGCCGGAACACATTTCAATAAAGGTTGTTTTTAATTTCAATAAAGGTTGTTTATCTTTCAATAAAGGTTGCTTTTCAGAAGCCCATACAATTAAAAGAAAATAAATATAAAATTATATATCAAGTATAAGCGGTGCCGGCTGTGCCGGCGGTTTGAAATAGCCGGCTTTCGCCGGCATTGGTTTATGTGGTATCGGCTGACGCCGATGTTTTGAAAAGCCGGCTGACGCCGGCAGTTTTGTATTTATGCGGTATCGGCTGACGCCGATTTAATTAAAAATCCCTGGGACGAAAGGCCGGTGCCACAAGTCAAACAACTTTGTTTTTTGTGGTTGCTTTTGGACTTTAACAATGATACAATGATTTCAAGATTTGTTTCCCTGGGGTGAATAACAATGCCAAAACGAAAGCCGAAGATACCCGAAGAATTTACCACGCAAAGCAAGGAATACCAAATCGCAGAACAACGGCGTTATTATGTTGTCAAGCATAATGACATCATTCAACAAAACAAATACCGCATTTCAAAGAACAACGGCAATTCACTTTCCCTTATGGAGCAAAAAGTTCTTTTGTATGTTATCAGCCGGATAAAACCAGGCGATGAAGAATTGAAAGAACAAATTTTTGACATCCAGGAGTTTTGCCAGATTTGCGGCATCCAGGCCGGCGGCAACAACTACCCATACTTAAAAGAAATTATAGGCAAGTTGAAAGGCCGTGTTATGTGGTTAGTCGGTGAAGATTATGAAACCACTGTTTCCTGGATAGACAAAGCAACCATTTACAAAAATAGCGGTAAAATAAAAATTCGCCTGGATGAAGATTTGAAACCGTATTTACTTATGCTTTCCAGGAACTACACACAATATCCTTTACACGATATAATTAAAATGAAAACAAAATACGGCATTATGCTGTATGAACTTTTGAAATCTTATGCTTTCATAGACAGTCCCATAGAATTTACCCTTACAGAATTAAAGGAAAGTTTGGATTGTCTGACATACGAAAACTTTACTAATTTCAAAAATAAAGTTTTGTTGCCGGCATTGAAAGACATCAATACTTATTCAGAGTTGAAAGTTTCTGTTGATTATAAGAAAACCGGCAGGACTTACACATCCATAATTTTTTATATTTCTAACCTTGCGGAAAGTAAGTCCCTGGAAGATATGGAAGAAAGACAACGCCGTTTCTTTAAGACAGAAATGGAAATCCATCAAATGAGTTTGTTTGATAAAATGACAGACCCAGGAGGAAACAATGGAACAGACAACAACTGAAAAAGTTATTTCTATTTCAGAATACGCACAAGTCCGGGGATGTTCTGTTGCCGCCGTTTATAAAAGACTGGATGGAACCTTGAAGCCCTATGTAAAAATAATCAATGGTAAGAAGTTCTTGACAAGTGATGTCCTTGAATTGGAGGGTATTCAACCGGTTGAACCAGGGTTGAAACAGGGGTTGAAAGGGTTTAATCCAGGGTTGAAAGCCCAGGAACATCCAGGCAACCAGGAAGCAGACGCCAGGGAACAGACGCCGCCGGCCCCGGCCGTGGGTGTCCTGGAAGCCCTGGAAGCCCTTGAAAGACAGTTAGCGGAAAAGGATAAGCAGATATCCAGGCTACAAGAAGAAGCGGCAGAGATGCGGCAGGCCGCCGCCGCAAAGGATAAGTTTATCCAGGAACAGGCAAGCCGGCTGGCCGTGTTGCTAGAACAGTCCCAGGAACTACAACGCAACAATCAAATCTTGCTAGGACTAGCCCAGGGAGGAAAGCCAGGAACACCGGCCGAGGAGGAAGCCCAGGAACATCCAGGACAAGAGGAAGCACCGGCACAGGCCACCGGCACGCCGGCCACAGTTGCGGCAGACATCCAGGAGAACCAGGACGCCCAGGAGCAAAAGAAAAAGCCTGGTTTATGGAAACGGATATGGAGGGCCATAAATGAAGTATAAACTTTACAATAAGGCTTTTGATAATCTGATTGCCGCCGCCCATTACTTTACTTTGTCAGTCAATCAAGACCCAGAATGGAAATTGAGATTGACAGATAGACAAAGACAGAACTTGCGAAAGTTTCTTAATTCCCTTTTGCGTTGGGTGGATGAAGCAGAGAAAGAACCAGACCACGAACCAATTAAAGTCAAGGTAAAACGCAAAGAAAGAAATTGACATTCTACATTGTAGTGGTAGAATGAAAGAGAAATACAAATAAAAAGGAGAAAAAACAATGCTGGAACTGATTAAAATGGGTAAGAACACCGGCAAGACTGAAATCAAAATGCCCGGTGAAATTAAAAAGGTATTTACCACTTATCTGAAAGCCGCACAATACCTGGATGAAAAAGCCTATGAAAACGCAACCCCCGAAGCCGTTATGGCCGCTTGGTTAAAGACCTTTGAGGAAAGCGAAGAATACAAGACCATTACCGAACAGGCAAAGACCAAGTCGGAGGCCAAGCGGTCTTAGGAAGACAAGACTCACTGACAACTACTTGGCTCACAGAACGACATGGCTACGATCCGACTTATGAAAACGCAACCCCCGAAGCAATTATGGCCGCTTGGTTAAAGACCTTTGAGGAAAGCGAAGAATACAAGACCATTACCGAACAGGCAAAGACCAAGTC
>JAZQFW010000004.1:0-55832 GCA_045539735.1 Ructibacterium sp.
CTTGTTATACGCCCATTGAACATCTCCTAATTTATCAAGGATGTTTAACTTATCCTTCGCTTCATCATATGTAATTTGTGATGCATTCATATTATTGTAAATACCATTTGCAATAGCATTTGACACAACACCTGTTTTCCAGATAACTCCTATCCCAATAATTAAAGCAATAACAATAACCGTTGTAACTATATTCTTTTTTGAGCGAAAGAATATGGAGGTTTTCACCTTATTCTTTGTAAATAGAAATAAATCTTTTACTTTATTCTGCTTAGGAATCTCTTCACTTGATGAATTTGTTTCTAAGCTGGTCAAAACATCCTTATTCTCGACATCAGCCTCTTTTGTTTCCATAACGATTTCACTTCCACAGTTTTTGCAGAACTTAGAATCTGTATCATTTTCTGTCTGGCAATTTTGACAAATATTCACGATTCTACCCCTCCTGAAAATCTTTTAATTTCCTTTATTTTACCTCTTTTTCTGCTATTTGTCAACAAGTTAACCCATATTCAACTTAAATTCGTTTACTGTCACCGACTTTATTTGTAAAATTTAGTAAAGATATAATGTATGGAGTGGTAATATGAAAAATACATTTGCTAAAAATATAAAAAACTTAAGAAAAGAATCAGGCTTAACTCAGACCGAATTAGCCAACAAAATCTATATAAATAAGTCCATGATCTCGGCTTACGAAAAAGGAACAAGAATGCCCTCATTGGATGCATTAATCGCTCTTTCCGAAACATTAAATGTGTCAATCGACTTCCTATTGGGAATCCAAAGAGACAACATAAATGATAGAGAAACCACAATAGATATTTCAGGCTTAACTGAAAAGCAAAAGAAAATAGTAGCAACCTTAATTGAAACTTTCAGAGAACAAAATTAAATCATAATTACTTTTACCTTTGTACTATTCTTTAGTGCAGAGGTTTTTTACTTAATTTTCTTGTTATAATGTGTGATATGTTAAAAAAAGGTACCTAGCAAAAAAGAACCATCCTATGCCTATTAATTTTAGGCATGGATAGTTCTTTTTTGTAACTTGTTAATTTTAGAAACATCACAAAAAATTTTAATAATCTGAGGATGTGTTTGATAATAGAGGATACATATTAACCTTCGCAAATCTTAGTTTTTAGTTCATTAATTTTATTTGTTCTATCTGTGTTGTCTAAAAGTAGTATTGCTAACAGCATCATCTGATATAATTCGTCATACCATTTTTCAAGTCTGTCTCTCCTCATCTTTGCAACATACTCTTTATAATTCTTATCTTTCTTACTACGGTTGTTATGTCTAATATTCATGTTGTTAAGCATAAAGAAAATATCACTTGCTAACTGTTTGCTGATAGTTTCTATTTCTGTTCGTTTGGGCTCTAATTCATTAGCTAATTTCAATAAAATAGCTTTCTTTAATTCTATCTCACCCCTTAAAGACCTGTGATTATATTTGATAACATCCAGAGATAAAGAAGTCGGTAATATTTCGGCAGCAGCAGTAACTTCTTCTTTGTTTTCAATTACCAAAACACACGTTTTTTCCTTATTTATATATGCAATATGATTGTATTGCCCTAAGATATCATCCATGACATTCCTTAAATGATAGTAATTTCCACACCATTGAAGTGTATATCCCTTTTCATTATCATAAAATTCTTGATTAGATAAGTTCCATAAATTATATATTAATTCTATTAGTGTTAAAAGCGAGTCAGTGTCCGTTGATGCTTTTTTCTTTATCTCTTCAAAATTCAATGTTTTTAGATAATCAGCAATATTAACGCAATGACCTCGATTTTCCCAATATTTAAAGCAATATTTATCTACAAAATCAAAGAGTTTATGATAGTCATATTTGTTTATACATAATACATTTTCTTTTTGTGACATTAGTAATAATCTTTTTATATCACCAGATAAATCAATATTTTCTGATACTATATCAAATATGCTTTTTCTCAAAAATTTTCATCTACTTTCAATTTTTATCATCTGTACCAGCTCAAACTTCTTTTTGGATTGCTTTTTATTATCAAGGCAGTACTAAAAACTTATTTAGCTGATTTAACTATGGTTAATTATAGCATATTATAGTTTAATTTTCAACAATTCTCAACATATATAAATTCAAAATGATTATAATCAAAATGTTCGGTATTGCGGGCCCCTTTTTTCCAAGGTCTTCGACATTAAAAAACACAAAAGCAAGCAACTCACAGTCATAGAGATAGGTAAAAAGAGTAAATTGGCTCATTACTATCAATTCCTGTATCGTTGCTTGCTTTTGTGTTAGTGCGAAAATCTGGGTGTAATTCGTATTCCGTCAGTTATAGCAAAGTGATATGTCAACTCCGATATCATTATGGAATAAGCTAAAATTGCCCAGATTATCGCTATTATTTATGAAGGTGCATCTGTTTGCTCCTTTATAATTTCAATCTTAACCCCACTTCTCTAAAATAATATATTTAGTAAATTGGGGTTATTTTTATAAATTCATAAGCGGGCTTGAGGATATACTTCGTGATACTATATCCTTATCCTGCATCCCCTGTAAATATCTCTGTGTTATCTTAATATTCTCGTGTCCCATAAGTCTTGACAGGCTATAAACATCAAGATTATTCCTAAGTTGTGCTTGAGCAAAATAATGTCTTAATGTATGAGGCGAGCATCTGACACTCGCCTCAACATTTGCGAGTTTCCCTGTTTTTGCTACTATTCTCTCTACAGCCTCAACCGTCAAAGGCTTTCCACTTTTAGATAGAAAGTAATTTGTATAAGCAATATTCTTATATTTGAAATAGCCCTCTCTGGTCATTTCGTATTTCATTAAGATTTTAGCTAAATATGGACTTTTCCCAACTTCTCTTTCCTTATACCCTTTACCAAAAATTCTAATCATCTTATCAAATACATTGGATTTTTCAAGCGTACACAACTCAGTGTTTCTTATTCCTGTATCAATCAGCATTGCAATAATAGCTTTATTCCTGACAGAGATATAATCTCTACCATCATAAACTTCAAGCATCTTATATATATCAGCATTACAATATGTTTTAATAATTGTCTTTTCTTCCTTTCCCCACGGAACTTTAAGGCAAGGATTAACCGTAATGTATTCTTCATTACAAGCATATTTAAAAAATGCACGATAACATTTAAGCAAGCCATTGGTATAGGTTATCTTTCTTCCGTTTGCCCAAAGAAATTGAAACAGTTCTTTCATTTGTTTAGCCGTAACATCCTCTATATCCGTAATTCCGTATCTCTCTTCTAAATAGTTAAATAAGTATAAAGAATTATTCCTATATCCTTTAATCGTTTTAGGACTATAATTTTTCACCTCACAATCAAATATAAATTCCTTTAGCACGTTGGTTAATTTCAATAAAAAAACCTCCTTTGATATATGTGATGACATACATCAAAGAAGGTCGATATACAAACCTTTTCAATTTTAACTTTTGGTGGTATGTACGCCGTAGAAGTGGCACGTATACCATCATTCAAGAAAATTTTTGAAAATCTAAAATCTCTGAAACCCTTGATATGCTTGACTATTCCTCTTCTTCCTCAGGCATCTCCCAAGTATGATAAACATTTTGTACATCATCGTTTTCTTCCAGCATATCAATCAGTTTTTCCATCTTTTTGACAGCCTCAGGGTCATCCAATACGGTAGTCGTTTGGGGCAGATAGTTAATTTCTGCTTGTACAAAAGTGTATCCGCTTTGCTCCAAAGATTCACGAACAGAACTGAAGCCTTCCACCGAGGTCAGAATTTCATAACATTCATCCTCTGCATTAAAGTCATCTGCACCGGCATCCAGCGCATCCATCATTAAGGTATCTTCATCCACGCTGTCCGCTTTTTCCACAACAATCATACCCTTGCGGTCAAACATGAAAGACACGCAGCCGTTCTGTCCCAGGTTTCCGCCGTTTTTATCAAAATAATGACGCAAATCACCTGCAGTCCTGTTTTTATTATCGGTCAGTGTTTCTACAATGACAGCGATACCGCTAGGGCCATAGCCCTCATAAACCATTTCAAAATACTCGTTGCCGCTGCCCTCACCTGCTGCTTTTTTGATGCTGCGGTTGATGGTGTCATTGGGCATATTATTCGCCTTTGCTTTGGCAATGGCATCACGCAATTTGGAGTTGGAATCCGGATCCGGCCCACCCTCTTTGACCGCTACCATAAGTTCTCTACCAAGTTTGGTGAAAATCTTACCGCGCTTTGCGTCAATTGCACCTTTCTTTCGTTTGATTGTTGCCCATTTGGAATGTCCTGACATAGTGTGTAACCTCCTAAAATCCTATGTATATCTGCAACATGAAATCAGAAGGAACAATGCCTCCTGATTTCATGTTCATTGCACTTATTTATTTTCTTCTCCAACCACCAGTTCTTTGATGGAAGTGGCAAGGCCCGCAAGACCTTGAATCTCAGACGGAATAATGATTTTGGTTGCCTTTCCGTCTGCTGCCTTAGCAAATGCCTCAAGGCTCTTAATCGCAACAACTGCGTTGGTGGGAGATGCTTCATTCAGCATCCGAAGCCCCTCGGCGGTTGCTTTTTGCACCTCTAAAATTGCCTGTGCTTCACCTTCTGCTACACGGATGGCTGCTTCTTTTTCTGCCTCCGCCTGCAAAATCTGGGATTGTTTTTCTGCCTCTGCCTGCAGGATACGGGATTCTTTTTCACCCTCTGCAACCAGAACGGCTGATTTTTTCTCACCTTCGGCACGGAGAATCGCCTCACGGCGTTCCCGCTCCGCTTTCATCTGCTTTTCCATTGCCTCACGGATTCCTGCCGGAGGAATGATATTTTTAAGTTCTACACGGTTGACCTTAATCCCCCATGGGTCAGTCGCCTCGTCCAAAATAGAACGCATCTTGGTGTTGATAACATCACGGGAGGTCAAACTCTCGTCAAGTTCCATATCACCAATGATATTACGGAGTGTGGTTGCCGTCAGATTTTCAATGGCTGACATCGGCATATCCACACCGTAGGTGTAGAGTTTCGGGTCGGTAATCTGGAAATAAACTACCGTATCAATCTGCATGGTAACATTATCTTTGGTAATAACCGGTTGGGGCGGAAAGTCTACCACCTGCTCCTTTAAGGTGACTCTTTTTGAAACCTTGTCAATCAAAGGAGCCTTAAAATGCAATCCGACATTCCATGTTGCATGAAATGCACCCAAACGCTCTACCACATACGCATGTGCCTGCGGTACAATCTTAATGCAGGATAATAACAATAAAATAACTATGACTAATAATCCTATTAACAATGGCATACTGAATACTCCTTTCCCTTATCCCTGTTTTCTTACAACAACACGAACACCTTCAATTCCGTCAACGATTACTTTTTCGCCAGATTCTATTCTCTCTCCGTCTTTGCTGATTGCAGACCATACCTGACCCAACACCTTAATGGTTCCTTGATTTTCAATTGATTCAATGGCAGTAAGCACAACGCCTTCCTGTCCAAAAAGCCTGTCCGCATTGGTGGACACCTTTTCTTTGTTCCTCATTTTTCGGGTAAGAGGTGCGGTTAAAATCAAGAAGAGTGCAGAGGCAAACAAAAACACCAATATCTGTGCCATCACACTTAAGTGACACGCCGCCGCAATCGCAGAAATCACCGCCGCCGCTGCCATCCAAACAGAAACCAACGACACCGTACTCGCCTCAATGATACCAAAGATCAAAGCAACTACCAACCAAACAATGATAGTACCGTTCATAGTTTCACCTACTTGTTATTTAATATGCCCGCTTATAACCGCCGCTGCGTTTGCCTTCATTGCTCCGTTTCAAATCCTGAAATTTTTCATCGCTGTCCTGCTTAAACTTTTGAAGCATGTCATCAAAAGACATATCGCTGCGCTTGCGGAATTCAAATTCCTCCGGCGGTTGTTTCGGGTCAAAAGCCGGCTGCGGAGGACGACGGTCCCGCTTAGGACGAGGCGCACGACGTTCTTCCCTTGGTTTTGCATTTGCATCCGCTTGCTTGATAGAAAGACTAATCTTACCTTTCTCGGCACCGATTATCTTAACTTTCACCGTTTGTCCTTCTTTCAAGTGCTGGTTGATATCATTGACATATTCCGAGGCTACCTCAGAAATATGAACCAACCCGCTTTTTCCATCCGGAAGTTCCACAAATGCGCCAAAGGCTGCAATCCCCGTAACCTTTCCCTCTACTACCGAACCTACTTCAATCTGCATTTTTTACCATAATCCTTCCCTAGGGACGCATCCCCAATATTTGATATATAAAGTTTTGTTTAATCATTCGTATTTGCCTGACTCTTATTGGCGTCCACAAAGACCCGCTCATTGGGGCGAATCAATCCTAATTTTTCCCTTGCAATCTTCTCTAAATACGCAGGGTCGTTCAGGTTTTCGAGTTCTTGTTGGAGCGCCTCCGTCTGACTGGATGCCGCCTGAATCTTTTCTTCCAATTCCTGTATCTCCCGATTCTTTTTGCTGATGGCAACCTGTTGCCAAATCATCACATAGACAAAATATACCACAAAGAAAATAATTGCCGCCGCAACCAACAAACGCTGGGGGTTCAGTTTCCGTTTTCCTGATTTTTTAGCCTGCTGAGAGGTCTGCGTTGGTGATTGATTCATATCGCATCTCTCCTCTCAAAATAGATATAGTTATATATCATGATTATAGCGTAAATTCCCCCGCTTGTCAACGAAAACTTTTGCTTCACTCTCCCTGTTTCTGTACTTTTTTCCGTCCGGATTTCACCTTGTTATGTAGTTCTCGTTTTCTCCGTTTTGTTTTTAAGATTCCGCCCGCTTTTCTCACGCTTTGTTTGCTATACCAAGCAATCACCCAAAAGGGTTTGGCAAGCAGTTTATAAATCAACCGCACCGGAAGCAACACAAGTTTCAAAAGCCATAACGCAATCCTGATGACTAATTGATACCCCCAAACCAAAAGATTGACCACATGATTGCGAAAAAGTGCATAGTAACTACCGATTCCCAAACCTGTGCCGAGAAATCCCTGCCACCTGAGTTGTCCTCCGTTTTTATCAAAGGCAACCACGAACAAAAGACCTCCTGCAAGCAGAAAAAACAATCCATCTTCCAGATTCACCCTGAATATTGAGTTTTTACCCATTCTTCTTCCGGAGCGCAGAATATCATAAACCAATGACAATCCTCCGCCAAGCAACAAGGACCACAGAAAATATTCAAGTTTTACCCCGAAGGTAACTTCCATTTCTCCCGCACCCTCTTACTGGAACAAACGGGCAAAGAAACCACCCTGTTGCTCTCTGTTGTGACTCTGGCTATATTTAAGTTCATCGACCATTCCCTCAATGACAAGTTGACCGTCATCGACATTGAGTTTGTGAATTCTAAAGTCACTGCCGAGCACTGTCAGCATCCCCATAGAAGTAACCACCACTACCTTTTCTTCATCAAAACTTTCTACATCCTCTACTTCACAGATGGTCAGCCGTTCCCTATTTTCCATCGAAATCGTGTGTCTTTTATTTTCTTCCATACTCCATCCTCCTTGTCTTTCTATATATCTATTCGACAAATCGGATAAATATGAAAACCGCCACAGGTTATCCTGTGGCGGTTAGATTCTAAACTTATTTCTTTTCTTTCACGCCGGAATCTCTCCACATTGCCCAGAGGGGACCGGAAACAAATACAGAGGAGTAGAAACCAACAAACAGACCGATGATAATCGGCAGGGAGAACGCCTGAATGGACGGAACACCCAACAGATATACCATGCCGATGGTCAACAAGGTGGTAATGGTGGTATTGATAGAACGCGCAAGAGTTTGAGAAATACTCTTGTTTGCAATTTCACCATAAGTTTCTTTTCGTGCGTGCCTGGTGTTTTCTCTGATTCTATCCATAATGACGATGGTGTTATTGATGGAATAACCCAGAACGGTCAGGATAGCCGCAATAAAGTTGGTATCCACAGAAATCTGAAGAACAGAGTAAATACCAAGCAAAATCACAACGTCATGTACCAATGCTAAAACTGCAACGCAACCGGAAACAAACTCAAACCGGAAGGTAACATAGAGCAGAATTGCAATACATGCCAGAATAGACATCAGCACCGCAGAACGAGCCAAGTCGCGACCGGTGGACGGAGATACGATATCCTGATTCTTCAGCACAACACCGGTAACCGCTTCTTCACCCTCTGCCTTGGTTCCGTATTTCGCGGTCAGTGCTTCAGTGATTGCGTTGATTTTACCCATTGCAAAATCAGAACGCTCCTCATCGGTTTTCAGGTTATTATCAAAGCCAAACTTGATAACCACTTCATTGCCGGACTTCTGTACCGAAGACGGGCTCTGGTCGGAGCCAAGCGCTTCATTGACAATACTCTCAACTTCTGAGGTATTAAACTCGCCGTCAATCTGGTAGGTAACTGCCATACCGCCTGCAAAGTCGGTATCCAGATTAAATCCTACAAAAATCATGGAGGCGATGGATGCCAGAACCAGCACCAGAGCAACTGTTAAAAAGATTCCTTTTCTTTTTACAAACATTATGCTTTGCCTCCTTTCAGAGATTCTGTTTCTTTTTTCTTATTCACACCAAAGAGCCAAATATTCTTGATATTCATACCAATGGTTTGCTTGAGCAGGAACTTGGTGATAAAGATTGCAGAAATCATAGAGATAATAACACCGATGAACAAAGTCTGTCCAAAGCCTTTAATGGTACCGGTACCGAACACCCACAGAATTACCGCAGAAATAATGGTGGTAATGTTGGAGTCGACAACAGCAGACAGAGCACGGTTAAAGCCTGCATCTACTGCACTGCGAACGGTTTTACCAAGTTTCAACTCTTCCTTGACACGCTCAAAAATAACAACATTCGCATCTACTGCCATACCGACTGACAGGATAATACCTGCGATACCCGGCAAGGTCAGATTTACATGAACATTTGCCAAAATAATAAATACAATACCCAGATAGCCAAGCAATGCAAAGTCAGCCATCAAGCCTTGGATACGATACATAATCAGCATGAACAACAACACCAGAATCAAGCCGATGATACCTGCTTTCATTGCATTGCCAAGAGCCTCTTCACCCAGCGTTGCGCTGACGGTGCGGACCTCAACCTGTTCCAGAGAGAACGGAAGTTGACCGGACTTAATGTTAGCCGCAAGTGCCTTTGCATCCTCCGGCTCAAATTCACCGGTAATCACGCAGGTGTTGCTGTCAATCTTACTCTGCACGGTCGGTGCGGAAATAACCACACCATCCATGGTGATGTAGATAGGTTGACCAATCAGTCTTCCGGTTGCCTCAGAGAACTTGTCACGACCTTCGTCGGTCAGTTCCAGACTGATGTAGTAAGAACTCTTTTTCATACCCTGTTCGGTCTGACCGTATTCTGCAATCGCATTTTTTACTTCTTTACCGGTCATAACCTGTTTTTCAACAACCACTTTCATAGGGTCGTTGGGGTCTTGGGTAACTGTTTCTGCAAAAATCAGTTCTGCAGTAGAGCCCAAGGTTTCCACCGCCTTTTGTGCGTCCTGCACATCAGGAAGTTCTACACGAACCTTATCTACACCCTGACGGGTTAATGTTGCTTCTGTATACCCTTGGTTATCCAAACGGGTACGAAGCATGCTAACCACCGTATTCATATCATCATCTGTGGGCTCGTCAGTCTGTGCACGATACACGATAACCGTACCGCCCTTGAGGTCAAGACCCTGGGTGATTCCGTCTTCATCCAAAATACCGGGGAATTGAACCTTGTCCGTAATGTCAAGACCATAAAGTCCAACATACAAAAGTGCTGCAATTACCAAAAGAATGGCTGCGAATTTTACAATACTTCTGGACACTTTGTTTCCTCCTTTTGTAGAATCTCTACTTTTTATTATTACACATCCGCCTAAAATGTGACAAGCGGACTAATTCTTTGACATATCGTAACCGCATTATTATACCCTTTCTGGATTCACAAGTCAAGAGGTTCTGAAAAAAAGTTAGATTTTTTTAATAGAAAAAACGGCTACCGACGGGTAGCCGTTTCTGTTTCTTTGCCTATCTGCGCCGTTTTTTGGTATTGACTCCAATAATGCCTCCAACGGCACCGCAACCAATTCCAAGCAACATGGTCAAAAGTGTTCCTGATGCAAAGATGAATTCACCAAAAACAAGGGAACCCGCCAGATAAAGCAGAACCACATAAACCAAACCGGAAACGCCGCCGCTGATAAGGCCTTGCCGTCCCGAATATCGAGAGGCACGAAATCCACCCCATACAACGCAAAGTGCAGTCACCACAAGAACCACAGCATCAATCACACCTTCCGATGCCGACGCATAGGTCACCGCAACTGCTGAAAGAAAAAGCAGTATGGCAGTTGCCAGAAAACTGATGAATACATTTTTCAACGTATATATCGGATTGAAAATACTGCGTTCACCGGGCAATTCTTTGGTCACAATCTTTCCCTCCTCCATCATATCATGTGATGGTACAGAATATGCATGAGAGAAAGAGAATATGACTTACGCCTCCTGAGTTTCTTCCGGTTCATCCGGCAGCGGTTCTACCTCTTTATCCACAGAAGACGCCTTAATCAAACGGCTGATTGCACTGCGCTCAATTGAGATATAGGACTTGGTGGTACCAACGCCGCTCTCCAAAACAAAAATGTCGTCCTTGATGCGGGTAATCTTACCGTGGATGCCTCCGATGGACGCAACCTCATCACCAACTTTTAACGCTGCAATCATTTCACGCAGTTTCTTTTCCTTCTTCTTTTGGGGACGAATCAGCATAAAATAAAATACAACCAGAACCAGAATCATAGGAATCAATCCTGCCAGTCCTGCTGCTTGTTCTGCTCCATTCATTTCCTTTCACCTCCTAAAATAATGGTAACTATTTTCTTTTATTATATCCAATCTCTGGAAAAAAAGCAATAGATTTTTATTCTTTCTTTTAGAATTCATAAAAAGTTTACAGATTGCTAAAAAATTCTTGATAAACTCGTTCTCTCCCTGCGGTAAAATAGATTAAAATACATATTGCGAGGTGGTTGCCAAGATGCGAAAAATAAAGCCATTATTGAATCAAACATGGCAAGGAGTTTGTACCATTCTTCAAAAAATAAAGTTCTTTGCAGTCAATCATAAACTATGGTCTGCTATCATTGCCCTTGTTTTGATTCTTGCCATCGTATTTCTATGCCTTCCGCGAGGAAAGAAACCGGATTCAACAACAACTGCTGAGGCAACCGTAACCTATCGGGATATTTCTGACTCCGTCACCGGAAGTTCCGTCCTGATGCCCAATGCAGAATATACCATTCTCCCTATGGTAACAGGGGAAATTCTGGAGGCACCCTTTGAAGAGGGTGATGTGGTAACCGAGGGGCAGTTGATGTATCGATTTGATTCTTCGGACGCCGAAAAGGACTTAGAAAGCACCTATCTAGGTATCCAGAAAACAGAACTTTCCTACAACGATACCATGGACAACATCCGCAATCTTAATGTAACTTCCACCGTATCCGGAACCGTACGGGAGGTCAAGGTTCAGGTGGGCGACAACATCAACAACGGAACCCAGATTGCAACCGTTTATGATGATTCTCACATGGAAATCCGTCTTCCCTTTAATGCGTCGGATGCAGACCATATTCACAAGGGCGATTCAGCCGTATTGACCTTAGTCGGAAACGGAAGCGTATTAAGCGGGACCGTAACCTCAGTGAGTTCTGCTGCTCAATCAGCCGGCGGATATCGCTCGGTGCGATATGTCACCATCAAGGTTCCCAATCCCGGTGCATTAACCTCCTCTGACAGCGCAACCGCTATGATTGGCGAGATTGCCTGCAACGATGTCGGCACTTTTGAACCGGTCATGGACTATGAAATTGTTGCCAAGGCTTCCGGAACGGTAGAACATCTGTACATCTCTGACGGCGATAGGGTTTTTGCGGGCAATGTGGTTGCGATTCTTGATTCCACTTCTGCCCAAACGCAGAAGTTAAACGCGGAAATCTCAATGAGAGATGCGCAACTGTCCTTAGAAAAAATGCAGAAACGTGTGGATGACTATACCATCACAGCACCGATTTCCGGTACGGTTGTTACAAAAAACAAAAAGGCTGGGGATAACATCGAATCCGGAAATGCATCCTCTGATAACACGCTTGCACTGATTTATGACATGAGTAGTTTATACTTAGAACTGGATATTGACGAATTGGATATTAAAAAGATTGCGGTTGGACAGACCGCAGTCATTACAGCCGATGCCTCTGACAACACCTATCAAGGGACAGTGGAAAATGTATCGGTCAGCGGTACCATTGGCACCAACGGCGTTACCACCTATCCGGTTAAAATCCGGCTGACAGACTTTGACGATGCTCTGCTTCCCGGCATGAATGTGGAAGCAAGCATCAACATTCGTTCTGCAAAGCATGTATTAACGGTTCCCGTTAGTGCGATTCAACGTGGAGATATCGTTTATGTAAAAGGTGAAAAAACCGATGAAAACGACCGTGCGCCCGAGGGGTATCACAGCGTTCCGGTCACCTGTGGCATCAGTAATGATGTGTTTGTTGAAATTTTAAGTGGACTTTCCGAGGGTGATGTGGTTTATGCACCCGCTCAAGAATCCAACCAAACCATGATGTTCCCCTTCGGCGGCGGAATGCACAGCGGCATGGGTGGAGGGATGCCCGGTGGCGGAATGTCCGGCGGTGGCATGAGCGGCAATCGCAGCGGAGGTGGCATGCGATGACACCGTTGATTGAGTTTAAAGATATTTATAAAATCTACCAGATGGGTGATACCGAAGTTCACGCCATCGACGGTATTAACATGCAGGTCTATCCGGGCGAATTCCTTGCGATTGTCGGCCCGTCAGGAAGCGGAAAGTCCACCTGCATGAATATCATTGGATGCTTGGATGTACCAACAAGCGGTGCTTATTTCTTAGACGGCAAAGATGTCAGCCATATGAATGACAACGAACTTGCCGAAATCCGTAATAAAAAATTGGGGTTTATCTTTCAGCAATATAATTTAATTCCCAAACTCAATGTTTTGCAAAATGTGGAATTGCCTCTTCTTTATGCAGGCCTAAGCGAAAAAGAGCAGACCGCCCGTGCCATGCAGGCATTAGAAAGGGTTGGACTTTGCGATAAGGCAAAAAACCTGCCCTCTCAACTTTCCGGCGGTCAGCAACAGCGGGTTTCCATCGCCCGCGCGCTTGCGGGAACCCCCTCCATCATTCTTGCAGATGAACCAACCGGAGCACTTGATTCCAAAACCGGTAAGGATGTACTGAATTTCTTAAAAAAGTTACATCAGGAAGGCAATACCATTGTTCTAATCACCCATGATAACACCATTGCTGCACAAGCAGAGCGTGTCATCCGGATTTCAGACGGGAAGGTCGTCTATGACGGAGTTGCAGATATTTCCAAGTTTGCCTCCATTGCCCACGCCGGAGATGCGGAGGTGAGCGGATGAGTTTAAAGAAATCATTTGTGTTGGCATTATCCAATATTTTATACGATAAAATGCGTTCCTTTTTAACCATGCTAGGTATCATTATCGGGGTTGCTGCAGTTATCATTTTAATCAGTTTAATGAACGGAATGGCAAACATGATGACGGATTCCTTTACAGAAATGGGGCTTACCACCATCACCGTAACCACTACCAACCGCGGAGGAAGCCGAACCATCGATGAAGATGAAATCTATGCGTTTCGGGATGAGAATCCCGACTTACTTGATGGTGTTTCCCCTACAAGTACTTTAAGTATGGCAACCATTAAGGTAGGAGAAAACTCCATTACCTCTACCGCCACCGGCGTGAGTGAAGAATATTTGGATATGAAGCAGTTGGAACTTGCGAGCGGAAGATTTCTCCAATATCAAGAGGTTGTCAGCCACAAAAAAGTTTGTGTCATCGGCTCGTATATTGAGCGGGAGTTCTTTGGATTTTCTTCTGCTTTGGGACAGGATATCAAAATCAACGGAGACAGTTATCGGGTTGTAGGCGTGTTAAAAGAAACCGATGACTCGAAAAGCGGCGGCAGCGACGAGGTCATTTATATTCCCTATACCACCGCCGTCCGCATCTCCAGAACCGGAACCATCAACAGTTATACTCTGACTGCAACCAGTCAGGAACAGGTCACTCCTGCCACCGACGCCTTAAAAGCCATGTTGCTTGAAAAATTAGGGGACAGCGATTATTTTAAAGTGAGCAATATGCTGAGTCTTTTGGATATTGCCACCGATATGCTTGACACCATGAAAATTTTGTTGGTTTGTATTGCAGGAATTTCACTGCTTGTCGGCGGCATTGGAATTATGAACATCATGCTGGTCTCTGTTACCGAGCGAACCAGAGAAATTGGCATCCGAAAGTCTCTGGGTGCCAAAGGACGGGATATTATGTCCCAGTTTGTGATTGAAGCGGCAACCGTCAGCGGAGTCGGCGGAGTCATTGGCATTATACTAGGTGTCATTCTTGCAATTACCTTTGGTAATTTACTCGGTTTAACTGCAGCCCCCTCTCTAGGTGCCATCCTGCTTTCCTTTAGCGTTTCGGTTGGCATCGGTATTCTCTTTGGATACCTCCCAGCAAAGAATGCCGCCAAACTTAATCCCATTGACGCATTGCGTCACGATTGATTTTACAGATAGGAGATTATTATGAAAAAATTGTTAGCATCTTTTCTTTCCGTCTGCTTGATGACAAGTATGCTTTTAGTTCCTGCAAGTGCTACATCAGAAACTGATGGTATCTTTACCCTGCTGAAAGAATTAAACATTATGACTGGCGATCCGGACGGGAATCTCAGGCTTAACGACACTGTCACCCGTGCTGAATTCACCAAGATGGCAGTTGCCGCATCCAGTTACAAAAACAGCGTTGCAACCCATTTGGCAGTTTCCCCCTTTCCGGATGTAACATGGCGGCATTGGGCGGCACCCTATGTTCGCGTCGGGGTCAGTAACAATCTGGTCAGCGGCTATCCGGATGCTACATTCCGCCCTGATGACACCGTTCTCTTTGAAGAGGGCATCACCATCATGCTTCGGGTGCTCGGCTACAGCGATGCCGACTTTGGTGCCTCCTGGCCCTATGGTCAGATTGGTCTTGCCAACAATCTGGAACTGACTGAGGGCGTGGGGTTAAGTGTTGGACAAACCATGAACCGTGCTCAGGTTGCTCGCCTGATTTACAATGCACTCGCCACCAAATGCAAAGGACAAAACACGCAACTTGCCTCGGTGTTTGACCTGAGCATCACCGAGAATGTGACACTCATTTCGGATGGAACCGACGATTCTTCCATTGCATCCAACGAGGTGTACACCTCTGTGGGTGTCTATCAGATTTCCGAGGGCTATGACAGGTCCTTACTTGGGCTCGAGGGCGATGCCGCCATCAAAAACGGGAAAAAACTGCTTGCGTTTGTTCCCAGCCAAGAGAGTCAAAATCAAAGCGAACGCTATGTTCTATACTCCGTGCTTCCCAATGCGGTGATGGTATACAAAAACGGTGCTCTTTCACAGTTAATAGTGAAAGATAACACCCCTGTCTATAGGGGAAAGACGCAAAGCACCTTTGGCGCTATTAAATCCTCTCTTGCACTTGGCGATATTTTAAGGATAAAAACCTCGTCGTATGGCATTGATTCCATCACCTGCCAAACCGGAGAGATTCAAGGACCGGCGGTAGTTTCTTCTGCCGGATGGCAGATGGACTGGAACACCGATTCCTCCACACGCGTGATGAGAAACGGACTTCTTTCTTCTCTGGATGCCCTGGAATCCTGCGATGTAGTCTATTTTATGCCGGAGATGAATCTGGTACTTGCATACAGTGATAAGGTGACAGGCGTCTATGAATCGGCGTCACCCAACAAAGACACCCCCCAAAGCGTCACGGTTTCAGGAAAAACCTATCAGATTGAAAGCGGAAGTGCCTTTACCGCGCTTGCCTCTGGTGGAAGTTTTGCCTATGGTGACACCGTGACTCTGCTTTTGGGAAAAGACGGTCAGGTTGCCGGTGCAGTTTCTCCTAATGCAACCTCAAATAAATCTTTGGTTGGCTACTTGATGGAAACCGGACAAAAAGACTTTGAAACCGGTGTAAGCAACAGTTACTCCGGATACTATGTCAAGGTGGTTTTTCCTGATGGAACTTTAGGTGATTACTCCACTGACCGGAGTTATAGCAGTTATAAAAATAAGGTGGTAACACTTTCGTTCCAGAACGGCTATGCCAGAGTGCATTTGGTCACTGACAACAATAGCACATCTGTCTATGGCACCTACAATCACGAAACAGGCAGACTTGGCAAGCACACACTTTTGGCGGATGCAAAGATTCTGGATATCGGCACAATAGATGCCAATGCCTCCAGTGTATATAGCCGCATATATCCAAAGCGACTTGACGGAGTATCCGTCTCCTCTTCCCAGATTCTGTACTGGTCCAAAAATTCAGCGGGAAAGATTGATACGCTGATTTTAAAAGATGTCACCGGCGATGCCTTTTCCTATGGTTTGATGTTGTCAGCCAAACAAAACAATCAACAAGTCTCCGGCAATTACAGTTATATGGTGGATGGAAAACTCTATCAACTCAATACCGGAAGCAGACTTTTGAATGTCCCTGCAGGTTCCGGAATCAAGATTGCCGGAACTCTCTCCAATCCCGATTCTGTCAGCCGGATGACTGAACTAAGTGGAGGGGTAAAACTGGTAAACGCCAGTGAACTGACCTACAACAAAACTTCCTATCCCATCAGCGGTAATGTATCAGTTTACCAGCGAAGCAGTTCCTATGATGTTGCCTATGTCAAGATTCCAATTACCGATATTCTTGGAAAAGAGGATATTCAAATTTCTGCCTACTGTGATGATGCGCCATCCTCCGGCGGCATGGTGCGTGTGATTGTTGTGTATTAATAAATAATAAAAAATGCTGAACGAGATATCGTTCAGCATTTTTTATAACACTTGAATCTGTCGAATACTTTCTTTCAAAGGGGGAAGTTCTTCCATGGTGATAATGTCAATGGTATCCAGACGCGACGACCAATCTTCTTCCTCAAAGACCAGAACCTGTGACAAATCAGATAATTCTGTTTCCAAGTCTTCAATGGCTTGCATGGTCTTTTGTTCCATTTCTGCCACCTCTTGCTTGAGTACTACAACATCTAAGTAGTTCTTATCTTGCATAAATCCCCCTCCTCTTGTAACATTTTTGTAATATTATATAGCATTTTCTTCTATCTGTCAATAGAACAGTGGTTGAAAAAGGGGGCGGTACATACTTAGGTTCGCTGCGCACAGGGGACGGTTCCTTGTGCTATGCGCACAACGAACCGTCCCCATGTTCTTCGCTAAATATTCAAAAGTTTTTCACGATTTCTTTAAAGGTATTTCCACGAACCTCAAAGTTTTTGAACATATCAAAACTTGCACAGGCAGGCGATAGGATCACAATATCACCGTCTGTCGCCTCACGGCGAGCGGTGTTGACCGCATCTTCAAAGGAATTGCATCTAAAGATAGGCAACCCCTGATAGTTTTCCGCCTGTTTGACTGCGGTTTCAATTTTCTCTGATGTCACACCGGCAAGAACCAATTTCTTCACTCGCTCATTGACCACAGAACCAAATTCATCAAAGGGAATCTTTTTATCGTAGCCGCCTGCAATCAGAATCACCTTTTTCTCTCCAAAGGAGATAAGTCCCGCTGTGGTACGCGCCGGACTGCTTGCAATGGAATCGTTATAATACTTAACTCCATCCAGTTCCCGCACGAATTCAATCCGGTGGGGCACCCCTTTGAATTCCTTGGCAGTCACTCTCACCGTGTCATCCTGAATCAAAGAATCAGTTGCCGCAATCGCCGCCATATAATTCTCCACATTATGCATACCGGGAATATAGATGTCACCAATATCCAAAACCTGACGAACCGTGGTTCCATCTTGCCTGAATACGATAGCAGAATTTTCTAAGCAATAGCCGTCACGAAGAAGTTCCTTGGAACTAAAATAGGTGACATTGCCCGCTTCCTCTGCAAATGCGCGGGTGTTTACATTGTCATAATTGAGCACCACCTTGCCATTGGCTCCCTGATAGGAAAAGACTGCCTTTTTGGATTCCACATATTCCTCAAAGTCAGTATGCCAATCCAGATGATTCGGAGTCACATTGGTAACCACCGCAATGTCTGCACTTTGTTTCATGGTATGAAGTTGAAAACTGGAAAGTTCCAGCACCACTCTGTTATCGGCGGTCATTTCCTCCAACTCTGCCACCAGAGGGTGACCGATGTTACCGCCTAAATAACAATGGTAACCGGCGCGGCAGAGCATATCATAAATCAGGCTGGTTGTGGTTGTCTTTCCATCGCTTCCGGTAACTGCGATGATAGGTGCGGGACAAAGTTCAAAAAAGAGTTCCATCTCCGATGTGATTCTTGCCCCGTTTGCAGCCGCCTGTTTGAGTGCCGGAATATCATACCGAATGCCCGGTGTTTTGTAAATCACTGAAACCGAATCTGCGATTCGTTCCAGATATTCCTCACCCAGTACCATCGTGACACCCAAATCGTATAACTCCTGATAGGTATCCTCCAGTTGCTCAGCCGTGCGTTTATCATGGGCATAGACTTTGGCACCGCAAGAACACAAAAGACGAATCAACGGGAGATTGCTCACCCCGATGCCAATGACTGCAACTTCGCAGCCGTTCATCTGCTGTTTCCATTCTTGTATGTTCATATCCATTCTCCTTACAGAAACAAAGGCCGCCAAGCGGCAGCCCTTGTAAAATCTCTTTGGGATTATTCAGCCTCGGAATCCAGAATGTCACCCAAGGTGAAACTGCTTTCCTCGGTATAGGAAGTAACTTCTTCCTCAGCCGCAGGAGCAACTTCTTCTTCCACTACGGTCATCAGTGCTTTCATAGAAAGGCCAATCTGCTTGGTTTCTTCGTTGATTTCAACGATTTTTGCTTCTACTTCATCACCGATTGCCAGAACATCGGACGGTTTGCTGATTCTCTCGTTGGAAATCTGAGAAATATGAATCAAACCATCAACAAAAGGCGCAACCTCTGCAAATGCACCAAAAGGCAGAATGCGAACAATCTTACACTTGATTACATCGCCGACATTCAAATCTTTGGTACCCTGTACCCAAGGACTATCCTCTTCCTTTTTATACCCCAGAGAAACCTTGCCGGTTTCTTTATCCATCTCTTTGATGTAAACGGTCAGGCTGTCACCTGCTTTTACAACCTCGGACGGATGCTTAATTCTCTGCCAGGACAGTTCGGAAATGTGAACCAGACCATCTACACCGCCAAGGTCAACAAACGCACCAAAGGAAGTCAAAGACTTTACGATACCGGTGTACTGCTTACCAACTTCAGCCTCTGCCCAGAACGCAGCCTCTTTCTGCTCTTTGAGTTCTTTAACCAAAGAAATACGGTTCTGCTCTTTGTTCATTTCTTTGATATAAACTTCGATTTCATCGCCAACCTTAACAGCCTCGGAAGGATGTGCGATACGAACGGGAGACAGTTCAGAAATGTGAATCAGACCATCTACACCACCCAAGTCAACGAATGCGCCAAACGAAGTCAAAGACTTAATGGCACCCTTATACTGTTTGCCAACCTCTGCAGTTGCCCAGAATTCAGCAGCAGCCTTATCACTTTCTTCTTTAACAACAGACTTAATGGAACCAACCACTCTCTGGCGGCCTCTTCTGTCTGCATCCATCTTGATGATACGGAAACGTTGTTCTGTATTGAGCAGAGTGCCCAAATCAGCCAGGAAACGCTCTGCACATTCAGATGCCGGAATGAATACCCGAACACCGTTTGCAATGGTAACAACACCGCCCTTAACCAGTTCTACAACACGACCGGTCAGGATTTCCTTATTTTCAAATGCTGTCTGAAGTTCTTCCAAACCTTTTACAGCATCAATTTTCTTTTTAGACAGGGTAACTACACCGTCTCTGTCGCTGACATGAACAACGTAAACGTCAACTTCTTCCCCAATTTTGACCAACTCTTCAATGTTAGCCGACGGGTCATTGGTCAATTCATCGAACGGGATAACACCGTCGTATTTGTTGCCAATATCAACCTGTACTTCTGTCGGGGTAATTCCAATTACTACACCCTTTACTACCTCACCCGAGTTGAGAGGCTTTAAAGTTTCTTCCAACGCCTCTGCAAAGTTCATTTCATTGTTTTCCGCCATGGTTAAATAGACCTCCTTGATTACCGAATCCGGAGTAGATGCTCCGGCGGTAATACCCACTTTAAGATTTTTGTTTTCGGGAAACATTCCCTTGTGTATATATTTTTTTAATTCTTTTGCATTTTCAATACAGTAGGTATTTTCACAGTATTCCCTGCATACATCATAGAGTTTCAATGTATTGGAACTGTTCTTCCCACCGACGACCAGCATACAATCACATCGCTTGGCAAGTTCTGCCGCTGCAGTCTGTCGTTCTGCCGTCGCATTACATATTGTATCAAATATTTCTGCATTTGTAAAATGTTTTTTTGTAATTTCTGAAACTTTTTTTAAAAAAGTTTTGCGGATGGTGGTTTGTGCTACCAAAGTTACCGGTGTTTCGGCAGGAATTGACAAAAGTTTCTCTGTTTCGCTTTCATCGTTAATCACCGTTGCCTGATTTCTGCACCAACCATTGATGCCTTTGACCTCCGGATGATTCTCATCTCCGCAGATGATCACATGTCTCCCTGATTCATCTGCTTTTTTGACAATATTGTGAATCTTCTTGACGTAGGGACAAGTGGCATCCACCATCTTTGCCCCGCGGGAGAGCATTTCCTCCTGCTCTGCCTGAGAAATTCCATGGGCACGAATCACTACCTGCATATCATCGGTAATTTCTTCCACGCTTTCAATTTCGCCTACCCCGTGCCGTGCCAAATCATCGGTCACATCTCGATTATGAATCAGCATTCCGTAGGTTGCAAGATTCCCGGTCTCTTCTGATAACGCATAAGCAATTTTAACCGCCCTGTCGACACCAAAACAGAATCCTGCCTTATCTGCGATTTCTATTTTCATAGGTTTGAACCCCCGCAAGTTGCGCAATGGCAGGCATGATGGTTTCATCAGTGAGTGCCTGCAGTTCTTCTGTTTCTACCTTTCGGTCAAAATATGCGTCCATAAAAATCGGCTTTCCAATCCGTATCGTCATTTTTGAGAACAACCGATAATCTCCCTCAATGCCTACCGGAAGAATATGGACACCGGATTTCGCTGCAATGAGCGCCGCGCCGGATTTTCCTTTTTTCATAATCCCTTTGGTTTTTGACCTTGCACCCTCAGGGAATATGGTAACACAGGCTCCCTCTTTGAGCATCTTCATCGCAGCACGTAAAGCCCCCACATCGCTCTTTCCCCTGCGGATAGGGAACGCCCCAAGGGAACGAATCAATGCACCGAACAACTTGTTGCGAAACAGTTCTTCCTTTGCCATAAACCGAAGATTGAACGGCATGCAGAGACCCAACATCGGCGGGTCAAAAAAACTGATGTGATTTGCACAAATGACAAATGCTTCATTCTGGGGTACGTTTTCCTTGCCCTCTACCTTGACTCGAAACAGGATATGTAGAACGCCGGAAACCAATCCCCTTGCAAATTTATAAAAAATCATTTTGCTCCCCTCAATTCCTCTACCATTGCCGTGATGTGCGCTACCGTTTCCTCAAGGGTCATCTCTGTGCTGTCAACCAAAACACTGTCCTCTGCCGGTTTTAAGGGTGCAAACTCCCGTCCAGAATCGTTTTTATCCCGATAGGTCATATCGTTAAATACTTCCTCAAAGGTGGTAGTAACGCCTTTTTGCGTAAGTTCCAGCCATCTGCGTTTTGCACGCGCCTCCGGAGCAGCAGTCAGGAAGATTTTTAATTGGGCATCGGGAAGCACATAGGTACCAATATCCCGTCCATCCATGATGACATCTGCCTGTTTTGCAAGTTGACGCTGAAGTTCTACCAATTTCAGGCGTACTGCGGGAATGACCGCAACATTTGATGCCGCAACAGAAATCTCCGGCATACGGATTGCCTCCGACACGTTCTCGCCGTTTAAGAAAATCAACTGACCTTGTTCGGTATGCTTAAGGGTGATTTCCAGTTCGTCCAGAATGGAAATCACACCCTCGCTGTCAGAAGAATCAATTCCCCTTTGAACTGCGCCTAATCCTACCGCACGGTACATGGCACCGGTATCAATATAAATAAATCCAAGTTTTGCAGCCACCGCTTTGGCAATGGTGCTTTTACCGGCACCTGCCGGCCCATCAATCGCAATGTTTATGGTTGCCATTTTATTCTCCTACCTCTACCTCAACAGAAACTGCCAAATCTGCCCCGCAGTACGGACAAACCTCATCGGTATCCGCACATTCTTTTTGGCAGACAGGGCAGGTGATTTGCTTTTTCAAATCTTTTTCTTTCCGTTTCAGCGCCTCAATCTTAGCAAATTTTGCCTCAATGATTTCGCACTTCATAGACAATTCCTCAGGAAGTGCTTCACTATCTTTCATCTGGGCATAAACCTGTTTCCCGATTTCGGTGTAGAGTTTCTTAATATCCGCATTCAGGTCATAGACCTCATACTTAATCTTGGAAACCTCCACCAACTCATTTGATTTTTTTACTACTTTTTGTGCAACATCTGTGGCTGTCTTTTTTACCTGATCCAAAAATTCCATCATAACAACCTCCTATACATTAAATCGGAATAAAATAATATCTCCGTCTTTTACAACGTATTCTTTTCCCTCAGAACGAACCAGACCCTTTTCTTTGGCGGCATTCATATTCCCGCACGCCATCAAGTCGTCAAAGGCAACTACCTCGGCACGGATGAAACCACGCTCAAAGTCGGTATGAATTTTACCTGCCGCCTGCGGTGCCTTGGTGCCTTTGGTAATGGTCCATGCACGCACTTCGGGTTTTCCCGCCGTCAGGTAACTGATTAAACCCAACAGTTCATAACTTGCCTTAATTAATTTGTCAAGTCCGGATTCCTTAACACCGAGTTCTTCTAAGAACATCTGCTTCTCTTCTTTGTCAAGTGCAGAAATTTCTTCTTCGATTCTTGCAGAAATCACCATAACCCCGGATTTTTCTGCCGCAGCGAATTCACGGATTTTCGCAACAAAGGGATTGTTACTTTCTGCCGTACTATAATCATCCTCTGCCACATTTGCCGCATAAATAACCGGTTTTAAGGTAAGGAGTGCCACATCCGAAAGCATCTCCATCTCTTCCTCAGTCATTTCCATGCTTCTTGCGGTTTTTCCGCTTTCAAGCAAATCGTGAAGCCGCTCGTAAAACTCCAGTTGGCTCTGGTATTTCTTTTCGCCGCCTTTTAAGGCTTTTTTGGTTTTGTCAATTCTGCGGTCCAGAATCTCAAGGTCGGAAAGAATCAACTCAAGATTGATCGTTTCTATATCACGAATCGGGTCAACTGAACCCTCCACGTGAACAATATTGGGATCCTCAAATGCCCGAACTACATGAACAATGGCATCGACTTCACGGATGTTGGAGAGAAATTTGTTGCCAAGTCCCTCACCCTTACTTGCACCCTTAACCAAGCCTGCGATGTCTACAAATTCAATCGTGGCATAAGTCACCTTGTCCGGCTCATGCATGTTGACAAGTGCATCAATCCGGCTATCCGGCACCAAAACGGTACCTACATTGGGTTCTATGGTACAAAAGGGATAGTTTGCTGATTCTGCCCCTGCCTGTGTAATTGCATTAAACAATGTGCTTTTCCCGACATTCGGGAGTCCTACGATACCTAATTTCATTCTATATTTACCTTTCTCATACGTGAATTCTCTTTAAAATTATATGTGAAAATCAAGGTTTTGTCAACCCTCCAAAACTGCCAATGCAGAACGAATTCCGTCAACCGCGGCACTGACAATTCCGCCGGCAAATCCCGCTCCCTCTCCACAGGGGTAAAGTCCCCGCACGGCAATGCTTTCAAGATTTTGATTTCTCAAAATCCTAAGGGGCGCAGAGGTTCGCATTTCCACCCCGGTCAGCACACCGCCGCCGCTGGTATAACCCGGCATCTTTCTCTCAAAAGAATTGAGTCCCTCCTTTAACGTTGCAGTAACCGCTTCCGGCAGACATTGCTTCAAGTCAGCAAATCTCCAACTACCGGTAAAACTGGGAGTTACTTCTTCCAAAGCAAGAGATTGTCTGTCCTTTACAAAATCCCGAATCAATTGTACCGGAGCACCGCCTTGACCCGTTTGATACGCCAGTTTTTCATACTTGCGCTGAAATTCCACACCTGCAAGGGGGCCTATTCCTCCAAAATCCGATGGGTTCACCGAAACCACCAAGGCACTGTTTGCATTTTCTTTGTCTCTTAGGTATTCACTCATACCATTGACGACCAGATGTCCTTCTTCCGACGAGGCGTTAACCACCGTACCACCGGGACACATGCAAAAGGAATAGCAACTGCGCTCCTTTCCGTTATAAACCAATCGATAGTCCGCCGGCGGAAGCAAATGTGCCGCATCACCATATTGCAAGCGGTTAATCTCGCTTTGTAAATGTTCCGCCCGAACTCCAACCGCAAAAGGTTTTGCCTCCATGGGAACACCCGCACGGGATAACATTTCATAGGTATCTCTGCTACTGTGACCGATGGCAAGAATCAGGCAGGAACAGGAAATGCTTTCCCCATGATTGAGTTCAATTTCTGTCAATGCTCCGTTTTGATACTTCACACCGGTCAGGCATGTCCCGAATCGAATTTCTCCGCCAAGGTGAAGAATCTCCTCCCGCATGGAGGCAACCACGCCCCGCAACTTATCTGTGCCGATATGGGGTTTGGCACGATAAAGAATATCCTTAGGTCCGCCATGCTCCACAAAGGTTTTCAGCACATATCTCTGCCTCGGGTCACTGATGCGGGTATTGAGTTTTCCGTCAGAAAAGGTTCCCGCTCCGCCCTCACCAAACTGAATGTTGGAATTGGGATTCAGCGTTCCGCCGTTCCAAAATGCCGCAACCGTGTTGGCACGTTCCTCTACCGCCTCTCCCCGCTCCAGCACCAGAGGCGGATTCCCCGACTTTGCAAGCACATACGCCGCAAACAAACCGCATGGGCCCATTCCCACAACCACAGGGCGCTCTCTTAATGGTGTTTGAGGAATCACAAAGGATTCCTCCTCGCTAAGAGGGCATAACACTTTACCGTCACAGACGGTTCCGTCAGGCACGGTTGCACCTACTGTATAGACATAATGAATGTCATGCTTTTTTCTTGCATCAATCGATTGTTTGTAAATCCAAAAATCCTCCGCCATAACAGAACGGAGCCGCACAATTCCTTGTGCGGCCTCGAAGACATTCTGTCGGGTATGGGTAATCGGCATTTTGATTGCATGAATCAGTATCTTCATCAAATCACCCGTTTTCTATTTGTTGTCATTCTTTGACAATGACACTTCTACTTCTGAAATATCCCGAAGTATCTTGACACCGTCAGGAATGACCAGTTTCACCTTGGTTTTTTCATTGCTGGTCAGTTTCTCTACGGAAATCGGTTCCGTTTGAATCCGGTTCACCTTTGAAGTAATTTGCTCATTTCCGTAAATCTGCACCGAGTCAATATTGAGTTTGTAGGAAAACTCAGGTTCCTCACCCCAGTCGCTAACACCTGAAAAAACAGGGTAAATCGGCACCGACTTGAGTTTGACTACAATACAATGAACCATGGTTTGTTCTACATCTGTTTTGATGCGGCTTAGGATAGTATCAAAGGAAACAATTTCTTTGCCGTCACTGCCATAAAAGTGAATCGGCAACTCCTTATCTATATCCACATCGGCACCGCCATAGTTGAGCACCACTGCCGCACGTGCAATCTTGCCAACCACAGATTCCGGTCCCTGAACGGTCACCGTTTCTTTCTCTGTATGAATCGGTCCTGCCATATAGTTTTCTGCCAGGGTACCCTCGGTTTCAATCTCAATCGGAAGTTTTTTCTCTTTGAGGTTTTCTACCTTGACATCCACAGTATAAGGGTCTTGCGTGGTAATACCCATATTCTCAAAGGGAACAATCACATCAAGAGGCAGGGTAGTGATACCCTCGGCGTTAATCCTTGAAACATCAACTTTGGCAATGATGGACTTCATGTTATTTCTGCCCATCCGCTTACGGCTGCCTTTCACCTTGATAGACAACGCTGTATCCGACTCACTTACCACACTCAAGCCTTTTGCATGAAGTTGTTCCTGCCCCACAAATTCAATGGGTAAATCCCGAACGCTGACTTCCTGTGCCGGGTCAAGAATGATAAAGATATACAACCAGAGAACGATTGCAATAACAACCGATGTGACCTTTAAGAGTTTGTCGTTTTCAAACAGTCGCTTCATTCATTCTTCCCCCTTTTCACGATGGTTCTCCAATCGAACTTTCCGTCGGAGTTATTCTTCGTAAGCACAGAGGAACTTAACAGTTCAATAATTCTATCACGCAGGGAGTCCTCGTTAAATCCGGTTTCCAGCGCACCATGATAGGCAACTGAAATTTTGCCGGTTTCTTCCGATACAATAATAGCAACCGCATCCGATTCTTCTGAAATACCAATCCCCGCACGATGACGGGTTCCCAACTCCTGACGGATGTTGGGGTTTTGGGATAGGGGTAACACGCAGGTCGCAAGTTCAATTCTCTTGTCCCGAATCACAACCGCACCGTCATGCAGTGGCGTGTTTGGTACAAAAATATTTTCAAGTAGTTCACATCTGGTTTCCGCTTGAATTGAAATTCCGGAACTAATAAGGGGAGAAACATTATCCTCGTTCTCAATAACTATCAAAGCACCGGTTCTGCTGTTTGCCATCGCCTGTGCCCCGCGGGAGATTTCCCGTATCATACGAAGTACATCCTCATCAATTTCACCGCGGGAGTTAAACCACTTACTCATGGTACTTCTTCCTACATGTTCCAAAAGTCTGCGAAGTTCCGGCTGGAATACAATCAGCCATGCAATCAATCCAAGTTGCAAAACATTACTTAAAATGTAATGGAGTGTATTTAGCCTTGCGAAGGAACTTACCTGCGTAACCACAACAAGGAGAATGAGCCCCTTAAGCAGTTGCATGGTCTTGGTATCGCGGATGAATTTGAGCGCCTTATACACCAGATAGGTTACCGCCAGAATGTCAATCAAGTCCGTAATACGCAAGACGGCAAACTGATTTGCTACTGCATGAAGAAAATTGGTTATCCACATTCTTTCGGTCACCTCCGGTTATTGTTTAATATGCTTTCCCCCAATATACCATTTTGGTTGCAGGCTTGCCGCAACAAATACAGGTATCGGAAAGTTGTTCCTGCTCAAAGGGGATACATCTGGATGTTGCGGTGGTATCCTCTTTGATTTTCAATTCACACGCCTCATCGCCGCACCACATTGCTTTGACGAATCCGCCTTTTTCTTCTACCAGTTGCTTAAATTCATCATAAGTTACTGCAGAAGAAGTTTTTTCATCTCTGTTCTGCCGTGCCGCCTCAAGCATCTGCGCCTGAATCTTCACAAGCAGTTGTTCCAATTCTTCTTCTATGTTATCCAGAGATACAAAGGTTTTGCTTCTGTCAATCCGACTGACAAGAACTGCCTGATTGTTTTCAATATCCTTCGGTCCAAGTTCAATACGAACCGGAACACCACGCATCTCATATTCACTGAACTTCCAGCCGGGAGATTTCTCACTGGCATCCAGTTTCATGCGGAATTTTTCAGACAGTTGTTCGTACAGAGCGTTGGCTCTGTCCAGAACACCCTCTTTGTGTTGTGCAACCGGAACAATCACCGCCTGAATCGGTGCGATTCTGGGAGGCAGTTTGAGCCCTGCATCGTCGCCGTGAACCATAATGATGGCACCGATAATTCGGGTAGACATACCCCAAGAGGTCTGGTGTACATGGGCAAGTTCGTTATTATCATTGAGATACTGAATCTCAAAGGCTTTGGCAAATCCGTCGCCGAAGTTATGGCTGGTACCGGACTGAAGTGCTTTACCATCATGCATCATACTTTCGATGGTATAGGTTTCATGGGCGCCGGCGAATTTTTCTTTCTCGGTCTTTTGCCCTTTGATGACAGGAATTGCCAGTTCTTCTTCACAAAAATCTGCATAGACATTGAGCATCTGGATGGTTCTTTCCTGTGCCTCCTCAGCAGTGGCATGGGCAGTATGCCCCTCCTGCCACAAGAACTCTGCACTTCTTAAAAACGGACGGGTGGTCTTTTCCCAACGCACAACGCTGCACCATTGATTATAAAGTTTGGGCAGGTCACGATAAGAACGGATTGCACCTGCGTAATGTTCACAGAACAAAGTTTCCGAGGTAGGGCGAACGCAAAGACGCTCCTGCAGTTTCTCGCTGCCGCCGTGAGTTACCCACGCAACCTCCGGCGCAAAACCCTCAACATGGTCTTTTTCTCTCTGCAAAAGGCTCTCCGGGATAAACATCGGCATATAAACATTCTCAACGCCGGTCTTTTTAAAGCGAGCGTCCAGATTCTTTTGGATATTTTCCCAGATGGCATAGCCGTAAGGCTGAATCACCATACAACCGCGAACTCCGGAATATTCACACAGTTGCGCTTTTTTGATAATATCTGTATACCATTGTGCGAAGTCTTCCCCCATGGGGGTAATTTCTTCCACCATTTTTTTCTCTTGTGCCAATCTACTCATTCCTTCCAAATTGATACATTCTTCTTATTTAAGTATAAAGGAAATCTCATTCCCTGTCAAGGCTTGAAAAGGTTTTTTTACATAGAAAATCCGGTTGTTTTTCGCAACCGGATTTTTTCTATTTTTGTTTGTTGAGGATTTTTTGTATGTTTCCTGCAAGAATTTTCTTTTTGTCCTCTTCTGAAATCTTTGCATAGGCAACCCAACCAAGTTGCGGTGCCGCATCACGTACCGGAGTGTCGGAGGAATAGACCACTTTATCTGCACCAAATTCCTCTACCATAAACTCAATCATTCCTCTGGAAGTTGAGGTATAAGTGATGTCCAAAAGAACATTGTCATGCTTTTTGGCAATGGCACCGTTTCCTCTGGCAACCCCAAAACTTGCACCGCTGTGCGCCAATAAAAACGTGGCATTGGGATACTTGTCCGCAACGGCATCTACCTGTTCTGCATAATCAGCGCAGGCAGTATGCACCAAAACCAACCAATGGTTGTCATTGGCATAGGAAAGCCATTTTTCACATTCTTCGCCTTTGATGGAATATCCCTGATACGGCGGATAGGGTTTCATGCCGACAAACAAATCCTGATTGGCTTTGTGATAGGTTTCCCAGTTTCCCAACTCTTCCTCGTAATTGAGATTGCAGGTGGTATACCCGAAAAACTTTCCGGGGTATTTGGAATTTGCTGTCACAATTTCTTCATTGCCCTTACTTCCGTCTACGGTAATTCCTTGCATCGGCGCTGTAATGGTAAAATCAACACCAAGGCGTTTCATCCGCTCCGCCATGGATTTACTATCGGCACCAAAGGCAAAATTATCATTGGGCGGTGCACCATCTTCCACCAGATGGGTATGCGGGTCAATCACCGGGATGGAGAGGGGAATCCCTGCATCCATCTCCTTTGCAATGGCATCCAGTTCGCATTCATCATCATCATAAAGTGCGAAGTCGTCCGCAGAAAGACCTAACAGACGGCAAGCATTTCCGTGCGCCACCAAATCTTTTTCCGCCTCGCTTAAATCAGCGTACTCGACCATTGTCTTCATGGCACCCATGGACTTAAGCGGCCAAGCGGAACTGTAAAGCACACGTTCAATCCCGAAATATTGCTTGGTTCTCTCTAAAATTTCATTGATATGCTGACAGGAAATTTCAAAATGCAGATTATGATTTCTCGTCATCAAATCCCAGAACTCACGGCCGTAATACCAGATGGCACCCGTCATGATAATGGGAAGTTCCGGATACGCTTGTGCAAGTTCGTCAATCTTCTTCATTCCATCTTTGGAACCGCCGCCGGTCATAATCAACGGTCTTTGATATTCCATCAAGGCATTCACCATGGGTTCCATCGTCTTTGGAGTTAGAAATGCACCCATGTCAGAACCGTTTACATTGACAAATCCACGCACGCCGGCTTTGAGCAAATCGGTCATATAAGTCGGTTGATTGGTTTCCATTGCTGCTGTGGGAGGCAATGCAGCCAAACTTACCAATCTGGTGTTTGCATTCGCAACCTCTATCGCCTTTTTATTCCCTGTGAGAAAAGAATACTCCGTTGCCTCATGATGCAAAACCGCTGCACCATGAATTCTGGCATACTTCATATCACTAAGAAGCGCCTCCGTTGTGTACGGATAATCAGTATCAGGAATTCTCTTTTTTCCAACCTTGGCAATCAGTTCAAAATACTTTCTTTGTTTCATAGTTACCACCGCCTTTGCCGTGCAGTATACCACACCAAAACAAAAAAAACAACCCCAAAAAGGGTTGTTTTTTTGCACAATTTTATTTGCACCCGCAGGTGTTATCCTTCTTTTTTTGCGGCGGGAAGAATTCGTCAATCGGGAAACGGATGTCATGGAACAGAGAACAGGGGCTTTCTTCAGTTGCCGACGGACATTCCTGAGTAGGAATACAAAAATCTACCGCGTTAACCATCAGTTGGGTATCTCTTTCCAAGCGGATAATAAAGAACAATCCATAGGTCACAGCCACTCTTCTGTCACAATCATCCACAATCAAGTCACCGTCAAAGCAATCGCAGATAAAGTCCGGCAAATACCCGTTGTTTCTGCCGCAATCGCAGTCACAATCACAGTCACAGCAACCGCATCCGCAACATTCTTCTTCTACTATTCTTGCGGTGAGTGCAACCGGTTCTACCACTTCTACCGCAACGGTAGGCATATTGGTTTTGTGCCAGGATTCTGCAATTCTGCATTCGTTGTTCACATTAAATTTGGAATTGAATGTTTTGGTATTACCCTCGGAACCATACAGAATGACTCTCTTATCAAATGTGGTAAGTCCCCGAATAATGGTAGGATTTGCCACACTGGTAAATACCTCAAGCGTTACGCTTACAAAGAACTTTAAGTCCACGGAAAAATAACCTCTGTTAAACGCAAGCGGTTCTACATCGGTAAATACCCAAATAATTTCTGCGGATTTCAATTTTACATTGATGGCTCTGTCAATTAGGTTTTGTCCCTCACGGGTCAGGTATACCCTTGCATCTGTCACGCACTCTCTGTCACGGCAGGAATCGTAAATCTGGCTGGCATTGATGCAAACAGGTTCACAAAAATCATTGGCTCTTCTCTCTGCTCTTTCACAACATTCTTCTTTGGCGTCTGCCAAAAGCGCACGGCGTTCTTCCGCTTCGCCTCTGGGTGCGCCTTGGTATCCGTTATTTTTTTGATTCATACTATATCCTCCTTCATTGATGGCGGTTTTCCGCCCTATTACATCATACGGACAATTCCTTTTTTGGTGCTTGGAAGTATATTTTTGCAAATTATTGTGCATTATGTCTAAAAAAATAAAATAATATTGTGTAGTTTTAGGTTGATTTATCAAACAAAATCAAGTACAATATAAGAAATACCAATTTAGGAGGGCTGTCGTTTGAAACTTTATGACACATCAAAAATCAAAAACTTTTGTCTGTTAGGACACGGAAATGCCGGAAAGACCTCGCTTGCAGAGGCTATGCTTTATACCTGCGGAAACATTGACCGTATGGGAAGAACCACCGAAGGCAACACCGTAATGGACTTTGACCCGGAAGAAATCAAGCGTAAGTTCTCGATCGGCACTTCCGTTGCCGCTTGTGAATGGAATGGGGTAAAATTTAACATTCTTGACACTCCCGGATATTTTGACTTTGTTGGCGAAGTACAGGAAGCCGTTCGGGTTGCTGATGCAGCAATTATCGTACTGAGCGGTAAATCCGGTTTGACCGTTGGTGCAGAAAAAGCATGGAAATACTGCGAGGAGCGCGGAATCCCCCGTATCTTTTTTATCAATAAGGTAGATGATGAGCGGGTCAACTACCAGGCCGTTCTGCAACAGTTAAAAGATAAATACGGCAAGAAAGTGGCTCCGTTCCAACTTCCTCTGCGTGAGGGCGAAAAGATTACCGGTTTTATCAATATTGTTGAAAAAGAAGCAAGAAAGTTTGACGGAGACCGTACCGTAACCGCAGAAATGCCGGACGGCATGGATGACGAACTGAATGCTTTGAGAGATATGATTAACGAGGCAGTTGCCGAAACCTCGGAAGAACTGATGGAAAAATACTTTGCCGGCGAAGAATTTACCCTGCCGGAGATGTACGAGGCTTTGCGCTATGGCGTTGCCGAGGGCGACATTGTCCCTGTTCTGTGCGGAAGTGCTTATTATAAGTTGGGCATTTCCTCTTTGATGAATGCGATTCACGCATATTTCCCCGCACCGGACAGCAAGCACGATTTTGTAATGGGAACCAAAAAGGACGGTTCTCAGTCCCGCTTGAAGATTGATGTCAGCGACCCGCTTTCGGCACTGGTATTTAAAACCGTGGCAGACCCCTATGTAGGTAAACTTTCCTACTTTAAGGTATATTCCGGTGTAATGACTCCGGACACCACCGTTTATAACATGAACAAAGACATCAACGAAAAAATCGGTAAAATCTATGTGGTTCAGGGCAAGAAACAAATCGAAGTGGAACGCTTGAATGCCGGAGATATCGGTGCCGTTGCCAAACTGACCAAAACCAGTACCGGCGAAACTTTGAGCGGACTGAATCATCCCTTGGAACTTGAGGGAATTGATTTTGCAAAACCCAACATGTCTTTGGCGGTTGTTCCCAAAGCAAAAGGCGACGAAGAAAAGATTGCACAGGGTCTTACCAAACTGATGGAAGAAGACAAAACCTTTGTTCTGGAAAACAACAAGGAAACCCGCCAACAGGTATTAAAGGGTCTTGGCGATCAGCATATTGATGTGATCGTCAGCAAACTGAAGAATAAGTTTGGCGTGGAAATCTCCTTTGAAAAACCGAGAGTTCCCTATCGTGAGGCGATTCGCAAAAAGGTTAAGGTTGAAGGTAAACACAAGAAACAATCTGGCGGTCACGGTCAGTATGGTCATGTTTGGATTGAGTTTGAACCCACCGACAGCGAAGGTCTAGTATTTGAAGAAAAGGTCTTCGGCGGAAGCGTTCCGAAAGGCTACTTCCCCGCCGTTGAAAAAGGTCTGCAAGAGTCCATGCAACATGGTATCCTCGCCGGCTATCCCATGGTCGGCTTAAAGGCAACTTTGCTGGACGGTTCCTACCACGATGTAGACTCTTCGGAAATGGCGTTTAAGATTGCTGCAAACCTTGCTTATAAAGCAGGCATGGAACAAGCAGGTCCTGTTTTACTGGAACCGATTGGTCACCTGACGGTTCGGGTTCCGGATGCGTATACCGGTGATATTATCGGTGATATTAACAAACGCCGCGGACAGATGCTTGGCATGACTCCGATTGGAGATAACATGACCGCCATCGAGGGTGAAGTTCCTATGGCTGAGATGCACACCTATGCTTCCGATTTGAGAAGCATCACGCAAGCAAGAGGCAGTTTTGAGTTTGAGTTTGAGCGGTATCAGGATGCACCGCAGAACATTACTGAAAAAGTAATTGCAGATAGCAAACAAGACTAAAAAATAAGAGGTTCGGATAAACCGAACCTCTTGCCTTTTCTTCGAAATTATGGTATACTACCTAATAAGTTAGGAGGAATACTTTATGAACTCATTAATTCACGGCACAGCCTTCATGATAAACTCACTTTTCTTTTTTGCAATGTATCTTGCGATTGCATACTCCTTGTTTCGCATTGCAAAAAATAACAACATTCGTTATCCCTACCTTGCATTTATCCCGATTGTACAATATGCCATTATTGGCATGCTTTGTGAGGAATATGTGATTTTGGGCGTTCGTTTGCGCCCCCTCTCTTTGGTGATGATTGGTCTAAATCTCTTGCAGTTTGTGGTTGGCGCTCTGCTTCTTCCTTTGCAACTGATTATCAATCTGTTAATGGCACTCATTCTTCACAAGTTTTTCTATCTGTTTGAGCCACGGCGGGCACTCATTTACTCTGTGCTTTCTATGCTTGGTTCTCTGCCGCTGGCAATTATTTTGTTTATGATTAAGGATATGCCGATGTGTATGTCCGCCGGTGCTTATCCGTATCCATTTGCAGAAAGAAGATAAAAAAATTCCTATCGCTTTGCGATAGGAATTTTTTTATTGATATTCTTTGATGCCCTCACGGAAGGCTTTGGTGGTTTCCTCTGTTTCATCAAGGAAATAAGGTCGTGCAAGAGTTTTATAGGTTGCCTCTCGCATATCATAGTCGGCACTGCTCCACCAGAGTGCCATTTTGATATTGTCGTACTTTTTGATGGATGCAAACATATCTTTCATCCATGCCGGTTTATCACCGCCAATGGAACTGGATGCAAACTCCGTGATGATAAATGGGAATTTATCAAATACATGCATATATTTTTCGTAAGGTTCCTGATAAATCTCATCAAAGGTACGCCATTTTTCATGATAGACATCGGCATAGTAGGTGCCGGTGTTGTACCCGGTCATTCCTATCATGTGAACATATTCATTGCCCGGATAATAGGCAATATAAGAATTCCAATGAGTCGGCGGGCAATCTTCTGCGTTGGGGTTGAAAATCCAGATGGCATTATCGACCCCCTCCTCCTGAAAGATGCGATAGATTCTTCTCCAGTTATCAATAAAGATATCGGGGTCAGAAAGTGCTGCAACGCCGGAGTAGTTGACCCAATCGCTGTTCATCTCATTGTTGAGACGGAACAGGAACGGATGAGAGAACTCTTTGGCACCGCGGGCAAATTCGCGAATCTGTTCATCCAAAAGTCCGTCATAGACATCAAAATTGATGTTCTTACCAAACAAGTCGTCATTGTTAAAATTGGAAATCTGCAACGTTAATTCGGTGATTTTCCCATCTTCATAGAACTTCGTCAGTTCCTTGACCGGAAACTCCCAATCTAAGTTGACATAATGGAGTGCAAAATCAAAGTTGTACTCGACCTTTTTTTCCAAATCCACCAGCCATTGATAGTTCCGCTCAATCTGATACGCACCGTCTACAAAAATTCCCCACTTGATGGTATCACTGTCACAGATTTCTTCATAGAACTCCTTGGTTTCCTTATTCCAGAGCGGGTTTTTCTCAGGATGATACTCACCCTTAAAGACATTTTCTCCCTCAATGCGGATTTCCTCAAAGGAGGCAATGACCTCTTCCATGACCGGACGCGCCGCATCATAATCCTGGTACTTAAACATCATCCGAAAGAACGCCTGCGGACCTGTCTTAGAAAGAACATAAAAGTAGGTGTATTCATTGGGATGTGTTTCTGCATTTTCATCCGTCGGTGTACGGTAAAGCGAAATCAACTGCGACTCTGCCTCTTTGTGCAAAAACTTCTTGTTTTCCCGTATGGTAATATTGTTCGATTCCATGTAATGGTCATCAAGATAATAGTTGTTTAAGTAGTGATCCACAAAATACCATACATCAGGGTAGGGCGCCCATTCCCGTGTGACTGTAACAGAAACCACATCATTGCTTGCCCGAATCAACTCCGGTGAGGCTGTGAGGTCAAACTTCATATCCTCTGGAAACGAAACCGTATACCCCTTAGGACGGTCAATCAGCACCTGATGACCGTCTGCGGTGGCAATGATTTCTTCCTGAATTTTAGGTTGGATACCGGTTATCTGATGGTAGAGTTTACTCACTTTGTTTTCTGCCCGATACATGAAGTTTTGCGGGTTTTCAAAAAAACCTTTGGTTAGCATTACATAAAGAATAAGTCCTAAAACCAGAATCAGAATACTGAGTAAGGTAACTTTCTTTTTCATTGGGTTCACCTATACAATACAAGCGCCGGATTGCATGTCATCTAGCGTAGTTGTTACGGTCAGTTTTCCGTCATGTTCTGCAGAAAGGATCATACCATTGGATTCCAGACCCATCATGGTTCTGGGCGGGAAGTTCGCAATAAACAGAACATTCTTTCCAATCAAATCCTCCGGTTTGTAGAATTTGGCAATCCCGGAGAGAATCTGCCGGCGTTCATTGCCGACTTCCAGTTCAAACCGCAAAAGTTTGGAGGACTTGGGAACCTTTTCACAAACCACAACCTTGCCCACACGGATATCCAGTTTTTCAAAATCAGGGAATTCCACAAACTCCTTATAGGGTTCGATTTCCACCTTAGGTTCTTCCTCTTTTTTGCCAAGTTCTGCTTCCAGTTCGGCAAGTTTCTGTTCCGGATCCAAACGGACAAACAAAGGTGTTGCCTGTCCAACCTTGGTGCCTGCTTTGGTCTGCCCAAACACAGAAAGGCTTTCCCATGAAAGTTCTGTCGCACCGGTCTGCGCCGCAATAGCAACTGAGGTATCCGGCATGAACGAAGAAAGCAAAGAAGTGATAAAACGAATTGCCTCAATCAGATGATACATCACGGTTTTCAGGGTTTCTTTGCCCTCGTCGGTCTTTGCAAGAACCCAGGGCATGGTTTCGTCAATGTATTTGTTAGAGCGGTCTACAATCTTCCAAATCTGGTCCATAGCATCTGCCACGCGGAGTTTATCCATGCAGTCCTTGGTTGCCTTTGCAGATTCTAAGCAAGTGCTTATAAGACTTGCATCAAACTCGGTGGCAACGGTGGGGTTAGGAATTTCACCGTCAAAGTATTTATTCATCATGGACACGGTGCGGTTTACCAGATTGCCCAAGGTATTTGCCAGGTCCGAATTGAATCTGCTGATTAAGGTTTCAAAGGTGATGGTTCCGTCCTGTGCAAAGGGCATTTCATGGAGCAGATAATAACGCACTGCATCCACGCCAAAATTACGCACCAAATCATCGGCATAAATGACATTGCCGATGGATTTACTCATTTTATCCTGACCATTTAACAGCCACGGGTGACCGAAAATCTGTTTGGGAAGCGGTTCGCCCAATGCCATCAGGAAGATAGGCCAATAGATGGTATGGAATCTTAAAATATCTTTACCGATAATGTGAACATCTGCCGGCCAGTAATGGTTATACTGGTCGCTCTTACTATCACAGCGATAACCAATTGCGGTGATATAGTTGGTCAGCGCATCTAACCAGACATAGACCACATGTTTGGGGTCAAAGTCAACCGGAACGCCCCAGTTGAAACTGGTTCTGGAAACACACAAATCCTGAAGACCAGGTTTTAAGAAGTTGTTGACCATCTCTTTCTTTCTGGATTCCGGCTGAATGAATTCCGGATTCTCCTCGATGTGCTTCATCAAACGGTCTGCATACTTACTCATTTTAAAGAAGTAGGCTTCCTCATGTTGTTTATGCACTTCCCGTCCGCAATCGGGGCACTTGCCGTCCACCAGTTGGGTATCGGTCCAGAAGGATTCACATGGAGTGCAGTACCAGCCCTCATAAGAATCTAGGTAGATATCGCCTTGGTCATAGAGTTTTTTGAAAATCTTTTGCACCGTTTCTTCGTGATAGTCATCGGTGGTACGGATAAACTTATCATAACTGGTGTTCATCAAATCCCAGATGTCTTTGATCTCACCGGCAACGCCGTCGACATATTCTTTGGGACTGATTCCTGCCTTTTCCGCCAGTTCCTGAATTTTTTGTCCGTGTTCATCGGTGCCGGTACAGAAAAAGACATCGTGACCGGTATAACGCTTAAACCGCGCAATCGCATCGGTTAACACGATTTCATAGGTATTCCCGATATGGGGTTTGCGGGAGGTATAGGCAATCGCCGTGGTAATATAATATTTTTCTTTGTTACACATAATCTCTGCTCCTTTATTCGTTCTCATCAAACATTGAAATGGCATTATCTTGTTCTGCTTGCCGGTATGGAATCCCAAAATGCTCATACGCCTTTCGGGTCACCATCCGTCCTCTCGGCGTGCGATTGATAAAACCAATCTGCATCAAATACGGCTCTATCACATCCTCAACGGTATCGCTTTCTTCGCCAATGGTTGCCGCCAGAGTATCAAGACCTACCGGACCGCCATCATAGTATTCCATGACGGTCATCAACATTCGTTTATCATTCGCATCTAACCCAAGGTTGTCAATTTCAAGCCTTTTTAATGCAAGGTCTGCAACCTCTTGGGTAATCGTTCCGTCTGCCATTACCTGTGCAAAGTCACGCACTCGTTTAAGCAAACGGTTGGCAATTCTGGGGGTGCCTCTGGAACGAGATGCAATCTCCATCGCGCCCTTGGGGTCAATCTCAATCCCCAAAATTCCCGCGCTTCGTGTAATAATGGTTGCAAGTTCTTCCGGCGTGTAAATTTCTAATCGGCTGATTACACCGAACCGATCCCGAAGCGGTGCCGCAAGGGCGCCCGCCTTGGTGGTTGCACCAATCAGAGTAAAGCGGGGCAAGTCCAGACGAATCGACCTTGCCGAGGGTCCTTTGCCGATGATAATATCAAGGGCATAGTCCTCCATGGCAGGGTAAAGAATTTCTTCCACACTGCGGCTTAAACGATGGATTTCATCCACAAAGAGAATGTCATCCTGACCTAAGTTTGTAAGCAGTGCCGCAAGGTCACCTTGCTTTTCAATGGCGGGGCCGGAAGTGATTCTTAAATTCACGCCCATCTCATTGGCAATGACACCTGCAAGGGTGGTCTTACCAAGACCAGGGGGGCCGTAAAGAAGCACATGGTCTAAAGACTCTCCCCGTTGCTTTGCCGCCTCAATGAAAACTTTAAGGTTTTCCTTTGCTTTTTGTTGACCAATGTATTCGCTAAGCACCTTAGGGCGCAGGCTATATTCCGCCTCGCTGTCCTCAGCAATCTCATTGGTTGTTATGATTCTGTTTTCTTCTTCCATATCTATTTCCTATCCGCGCATCAGATTTTTCAATCCCGCTTTGATTTGTTCTTCCAACGTTCCGCTTGCACCTTTGAGTGCCTTTTTTGCCTCCTGCGCCGTATACCCCAAAACCATCAGGGCCGAAACCGCTTCATTGGAATCATCGGTTTCCGGTGCAAAAATCTCTTCTTGCGGGATTTGTTCCAAATCAACGCCTTTGAACTTATCTTTCAGTTCCAGAATAATCCGCTGCGCACCTTTGGGTCCAAGGCCAGGGGTATGGGATGCAATATATTTGGCATCACCGGTCACCACACAAAGGGCAAATTTGGAGGGAGATACATTAGAGAGCAAACTGACCGCCGTTTTGGCACCCACACCGGAAACCGAAAGAATCATCTCAAAGGTATTGAGTTCTTCCAAGGTTGCAAATCCGTAGAGCACACAGATGTCTGATGTGGTTTTCAGGTTCATATAGGTATATAGTTTGGCTTGTCCGCCAATTTCCCCCAACGCCTGAAGCGATGTCATGGTGGAATAAATCCGATACCCGACTCCGCCCGCATCAATCACTGCAAAGGTGTCTGTTTTATGCACCAGTTCGCCTGAAATATAATAAAACATACTGCCCCTCCGTTCTTTCCTATTCCTATCTTATTAGTATACCAAAAAGTACCGGAAGAATCAAGAAAAATAATTAGAAAAAAAGATTATTATTGTTTGGCTGCGCACAGGGGACGGTTCCTTGTTCTCAGGCACAACGAACCGTCCCCAAATACTCCGCCAAAAGCAAACAACCGCAAGGGAAATTCCATGTTCCCTTACGGTATATCATTATTTTTTTAGTGTTGCTACGTATTTTTTTACCATGAAAACCGGACGGTAGGATTCCTTTGCCTGACGCATCCCAGGGATTCCCATATCCTCTTCCCGATTGACATAGGTATAGTCCTGCCATTCATGGGCTAGAAACTGTTGATTCATCATGGCAAACGCCCCCTCATAGGCGGTATCGGCATGTTCTAAATGAATCACCGCCATCTTGCCGCAAAGAGGCTCTCCCACCGAAAAGGCAATCATGTTACCATCTACCCACAGCGAGCCGCCGCGAACATCCAGTTTGTCCCAGTTTTGAAACAGTTCCATCACCGCTTCATGCTCCTCATCCAGTCCCGGGATTTCTTCCGCTTTGTTTTGATACCATTGTTCAAACACGCTGATGCACTCAGAAACATTTTCCGGTGTGATGGCACGGTATTCCCAATCATAAAGACGTTTAAACTTATTGACATGATTTTTCTTACCGTGAAACCGCTTACCGGAAAGATTGGTCAACTCCTCCACGCTATACACATAGTCAAAGGAATTGACATCTTCGGTGATAATAAACTTATCCGGAAACGCCTTGGTCAGTTTTTCCACCGTCACATCATCATAAAGACGAATTAAGGGTTCTTCCCCGACTTCTTCAAAATAGGAAAGCAACTCCTCAATGACCGGAACAATATCTCCCTCTGTGCCATCCTCCCTGACAAAACCAATGGGAAAGGTAGCGCTGCGCGGTCCGTCTGCATGCTTTGGCATAATACAAAGCATATCGTTGATAATTACGTAACGCATATCATAACTTTTGCGCCACATAAACAAATTGGTAAAGGTAAATTCTGAATTTTGGCTACATTTCCGTCTGAGATATTGGTGGAACAAATCCTTTTTTTCAATGGTTATTTCCTCTAAGGCAAACATATATCCTCCTTATTGGATGAACTCTCTCACCCTAAATTTCACGCCACACTCCTCTGCAATCTTTCTGCAGTTTTCAATCTCCTCGCTTGGCATCACATCGACTACCGAAAGTACAACCTCCGGTACATAGTTTTTAGCAAGGCGGGCAAACTCCAGAAGTCCGTGAAAGGATTTTTCTCCGCCGAACTCGCTTAAACATAGTGTTTGGTATTTTTCCGGATTTTCCGCGTTTAAACTAATGGAAACACAGTCAAAACATCCCTCAAGTTCCGGTGTCACATCCCGATTGCAAATCAAATTGGCATGGCCGTTGGTATTTAAACGGATAGGAAGATCAGGCTTTTGCTCCTTCAACCATTTGGCAACCTGCACCATATCATCAAAACGCATGGTCGGTTCTCCGTATCCGCAGAACACAACCGAGGTATACTGATTAAGGTTGCGTGTTAAAAAATCGGCTTTGATTTCTTCTACCGTAGGCTCTCTATCCAACCAAAGCGGGTCTTTCCCGTTGACACTATCATGCTCATTGCGCACGCAAAAGGTGCAGGCATTGCTACAACGGTTGGTCAGGTTCACATATAGGGCATCTCCCAATTCATAAGTAATTGTCATACGGTTTCCTCCATTATTTCTTTTAGTAAATCTGCCATACATTCCTGCATCAGGATATCATCTGGATAAAAAACAGAAAGTTCCCTGATTCTTTGTCCCTGTTGCGGCAGTAACAGCATGAACTTTGCGCCGGTTTTGTAGTTTTTATGTTCCAGTTTCCCATTCATTTCCGATGCCATTTTGCAACAAAGGGGAAGTCCAAGTCCCCGAATTCTGGGTGGAAACGGGCCGCTGGCAATCTCCTTTAAAGTCAACGCTTCAATGAATCCTGAAAACAGGTTCTCAATCCTATCCTCCGGAACACCGCCGCCATAATCGCGCACCGAAATCTCAAAAAATTTATGATTCAGACTTGGACGGAGTATCACATTTTTATTCTCGGTCTTTCCGTGCCGGAGCGCATTGGACACCAGATGATAGAGAATGGCACAAACTCTTCTGGCGTCAAAGGTTGCATTCATCGTTTCAAACTCATCCATCACAAAGGAAACCTCGCCTTTTGTTTTGTGACCCAAGGCTGTGTTAATTTGATCCGTCAACACAGTGAAAAACTGACGAACATCATAAGTTGCAGGTCGGAGAGGTACCTTAGCATCGTTTCCGCCGTAAAGTTCCACCAATGCGCTGACCTTGCTTGCCATTGCCCGGCAACCCAGTTCCGTTCTTCTCAGTGAATCAAACAGTTCCGGCGTCAAACTGACGTTTCGCCGAATCAACTGGAGCAGGGCAATCACATCTGCATTATTTTTTAGCACTGCCGATTCCATCATCCTTAGGCATCCCAACGATTGATCCGCTTGCGTGCGCTCCGCCCCTGCTGAAATCATCATGTCTTTCATTCCCGTCACCTTTCTAATACAAAAGCCGAAGCGTTGCTTCGGCCTTTTTACTTAGTGTTCGCATCCACAATCGCAGTCACAGTCACAACCCTCAAAATCCAGTTCGATTACCTCTCCGCAGTCGGGGCATTTGAATACGCCCTCTGCAATATCATCAAGGTCATCACCGGTCAGGTCGATTTCTGCACCGCATTCTTCGCAAACCAGAGTGTACATATCGTCTTCGTCATCATAATCGTCGCCGAATGCTTCGTCAGCAATCATTTCAATGACATCGTCCATCTCATCCATTTTGTCTGCCAAGAACGCCTGCTCCTGATCCAGCATTTCCAGTTCTTCTGCGACATCGCCCAGAAGTTCCAAAATACCGTCAATCAATTGACCCTCGGTTGTTTCTTTATCCAGTTTTAATCCGTCTGCCAGACCTTTCAAGTATGCGGCACGGTTTGAAATCTCAGACATTATATTCCCTCTTTTCTTTTATACTCTTTCCATGTACTCGCCGGTACGGGTGTCGATACGAATGGTATCGCCCTCATTGACGAACATCGGAACGGTAATCACTGCGCCGGATTCTACCGTTGCAGGTTTGGTAACATTGGTCGCGGTATTACCTTTGACACCGGGCTCGGTTTCGGTAACTTTCATCTCTACAAAGGTAGGCGGTTCAACCGCAAATACATTGCCTTTGTAAGAAAGGATTTTTACAACCATGTTCTCCATCACAAACTTAAGCGCATCGCCCAACTGTTCTTCACCCAGAGGAATCTGCTCATAAGTTTCCTGATCCATGAAGTAGTAAAGACCGCTGTCTTCGTAAAGATATTCCATATCCTTTCTCTCAATACGAGCGGGTTCTACTTTCTCTGTCGGGTTAAAGGTACGCTCTACCACGCCGCCAGTCATTACATTCTTCATTTTGGTTCTGACGAACGCTGCGCCCTTACCCGGTTTTACATGTTGAAATTCAACAACCTGATATACATTTCCATCGTACTCAAAGGTGAGTCCGTTTCTAAAATCGCCTGCACTTATCATCGGTGCAACCTCCTTTAAGATAGTATTACTTTATTTTCTTTATTTTATCGCAAGACAGGCAAAAAAGCAAGTCTTTTTGTAAAAAATCTTCCAATTTCCGTCAAAGTATCAATAATTCTTTAGCAAGGTCGGTCAAATTCTTGTTGCCGTCGTCTGAAACGCAAACCATATCCTCAATTCTAACACCGCCGAACCCCGGAATATAAATGCCTGGCTCGCAAGTGACAATCATACCAGATTCCAAAATCACGTCAGACCTTGGTGAAAGATTGGGGAGTTCATGAATCAAAAGCCCGACACCATGTCCCAAAGAGTGCCCGAAATAAGGTCCATATCCCGCATCCTCAATCACCTTGCGTGCCGCAAAATCTGCATCCTTACAAGATACACCGGCACAAATTGCATCAAGCCCCGCCCTTTGTGCCTTCTTGACCGTTTCGTAAACTTTTGCCTGTTCCTCGCTCACATTGCCTACTGCCACGGTTCGAGTCATATCGGAGCAGTACCCTTGATAGACACATCCAAAATCCATGGTGACAAAATCACCGAGTTCAATCTTCTTCTCATCCGGTCTGCCATGAGGCATGCTGGTCTTAACGCCGGAAACTACAATGGTATCAAACGAGGTCCCCTCGCCGCCTAACTTTCGCATTTGATATTCCAGTTCCGCAGCAATTTCAAGTTCAGTCACTCCTGGTTTAATTTTTGGCAGTACCGCCCTCAATGCCTCAACTCCGATTTCTTCAGCCTTTAAAAGAAGTGCTATCTCCTCTTTGCTCTTTACCATACGCAAACGTTCAAGGGATTGGGAAACTCCCTCCCATTGAAGTTTAGCATTCATGGTTTTAAGTGAATGAAATTCCGCAACCGTCAAAAAACCGTCCTCATATCCAATCGTTTGGATATCGCCTAAGGTTTGGGCAATGGTTTGATTGCGCATCCCGCCTTGAAACTCTACTACTTCAAAGGCGGGGGCTTCTTCTTTCGCCGCCACGGTGTATCTGGAATCCACAAACAGGTATCGGCTCTTTAGAGTCACCAATGCAATGCCCTCACCGCCGGAAAATCCCGTAAAGTACCTAAGATTGTGTGCCGACGTCAGCAATACGCCGTCCAGCGTTTGGAAAAGGGTATCTAATTTTTGAACATAATTCATTTTGACAACTTCCCTTGATAAAGTTTCTGGATTTCCACCGAATCCTGCGTCTGGGTGCCTGCGGATTCACAAATGATTCTGGGGGCAAATTCACCCTCAGCCAAAAGTTCTGCCAACGGCTCAAACTCCGGTTCGAACTGGACATCGGAAAAGGTATGGTGTTTCTTTTCACCTGCATTGGTATATTCAATCCGGCTGTAATGGGCATGGAATTCTCTTGCCTGATAGGTATTGAGTTTGCTGTCTAACGCATCCAGAATCCGTTTAAAATCATCCTTGGTTTTCAGCCCGCCACGAGTTTGGGCGTTGACATGGCCAAAGTCCACGGTAGGAAGCAGGCGGTCACTGATTTGACAAAGTTTAATGACTTCCTCCACCGTACCGAGTTGGTTTACCTTACCCATGGTTTCCGGGCAGATGTATATATCACCATAACCCTCTTGTTCTGCTTTGTCCAATGCACGATACAGGGTATCACTTGCCAGTTTCAGCGCTTCTAATCTTGTGATTTTTCCACAGGAGCCGGAATGTACCACTATTCTGTCTGCACCCATGTGCCGTGCGGCACGAAGAGTCTGTAAAATATAGTTGATACTGTTGTCCCGCTTTTCTTCCTCCACAGAGGACAAACTGATATAATAAGGGGAGTGGACGGATAGCAAAATCTGTGATTCCTTTGCTTTTTCACCCAAAAGTTCAGCCGCATCGTCCGAGATTCTAACGCCATGACCGCATTGATATTCATAACAGTCTAATCCGTGACTGCGTATCCATGCCGGTGCCTCAAGTGCAGATTTGTTGCCGGCTTCAAAAAAATCCTCCGAGTTTCCCGCAGGGCCAAACAACGCACGCATCTTCTTATCCATAATTACATCTCCTTTAACAGAAAAGGCGAGGGTATCCCTCGCCTAACCATATCGTTATCTGAACTTACGCTTTCTTGCAGCCTCGGATTTCTTCTTCCGTTTTACGCTAGGCTTCTCGTAATGTTCTCTCTTTCTTACTTCGGACAGAACACCTGCCTTCGCACAAGAACGCTTAAACCGACGCAGTGCACTATCTAACGATTCATTATCTTTCACTCTGATTTCAGCCATGATACTACCCTCCCTCCAAGTATGGTCAACACTAAGATGTCAAGGTAAAAAAATTCTACTCGAATAATTATACAGATTTTTAGAGATTCTGTCAAGCAAATTTTATGAATTTTTTCTCTTTTTTGTAAAACTTATGATTTTATCATGCTTTCAATCATAGCTATTGCATCCGAAATCCCGCCCACGCGGTCAATGAGTCCGCATTCTACTGCTTCTTCACCAAAAAGTATGGTCCCAACATCATTGGCAATTTTTTTCGTTTCCATCATCAAATCACGGAAGCGCTCTTCTTTGACATTGGAATTGCGAACCACAAAATCGGTCAGCCGGTCCTGTACCTTAGTGAAATAATGAAACATCTGCGGCACTCCAATTACAGTTCCATTCATACGAATGGGGTGAATGGTCATGGTGGCTGAGGGCACAATAAAGGAATACTTTGCCGAAACCGCCAAGGGGACTCCGATGCTATGTCCGCCTCCTAACACCACAGAAACGGTAGGCTTTTTCATGCTGGCAACCATTTCCGCAATGGCAAGTCCCGCCTCCACATCACCGCCCATGGTGTTAAGCAAAAGCAAAAGACCTTTGGTATCCTTATCTTCTTCCACCCGCACCAGTTCCGGTATCACATGCTCGTACTTGGTGGTTTTGCTTTGTGGCGGAAGTATCATATGACCCTCAATTTCGCCGATGATGCTCATGCAATAGATTTTCTTAGAATCTTCACCCACAGAAACTGCCGCCATCTCACGGACCTTATTTGCTGCATTTTCATTGCTTTGATTGTTATCTTTGTTCTTTTCGTTTTCCTGATTCATACACATTCTCCTTTTTAGGTACTATGCGCAATTTCAGGAAAAATATCAGTTAAATTCTTGACAAATCATCTTAAATGTCGTATGATAAATAAGCATCTGTCCCAGTACCTCAGTAGGATAGAGGGTTCGCCTCCTAAGCGAAACGCCGTAGGTTCGATTCCTATCTGGGACGCCATAAAAAAGCACTTCTTTTTAGAAGTGCTTTTTTGTTATACACAAACTATTTTCTTGCAATCACAATCGGTTGATAAAACCCTGTTTCTTCCGGGAACTTCCACACAACACTACGACAACCATGTAACGTGAGTAAGTTTGTCAATTCTTCTCTGCGTGTGGCTCTGTACTCACAATCAAACTTGCTGATTTGCAGCGTTTCCTCATCGTCAATGATATACTGTGTTAATTTGTAGTTCTCATCATTCCACTCCCATGTTTGAAATGACACCCTTTGTCCTTTAGCACCTTTATGGATATAAGGCGGAGCGTATGGAGGTTTCTCTACAAGCAACGCATCATAATCCCTGATACTGGCAACAAACATACCACCCTCTCTCATCTGGTTGGTAATACTTTGAATCGCAGTTTCAAGCGCCTTTTTTGATAGCATATGTGGCAAAGCGTTATCCATGGCAATTACGATATCAAACTGCTTGGAAAAGGTTTCAGACAACGCACAGAAGTCGGCATGTTCAAAAAGGATAGATATTTGATTTTTTAATGCCCTTTCTTTCGCCTCTGCAAGTGCTCCGTCGCTGATATCCGAAGCCACAACTTCGTATCCAAGAGATGCAAGGCCTATCGCCTGCGTTCCAATTCCACAGGCACAATCAAGAATTTGAGCAGATGCATCAAAGCCGTTGTCCTTAAAAATCCCACTTAAAATGGAAGCCTGTTCTTTCGTTGTTTGCTCCCAATCAAGAAACAATTTATCATATTGAGATGCCAATTTATCATAAAAAGTCTGTGCGATATCCATGGCAATGCCTCCTCAAATTCTGTTTATGATTGATTATTTTCAAATATATTTGTAATATTTAATAACTTCATAGCATTTTTATAATAAATCTTATCTTTGTCGTTGTTTGAAAGATCCAGAGTTTCTATGAGTTGTTTTTCCCATGATGGTCTATGCCAGGGCATATCGGATGCGAAAACGAGTCTATCCGGTGTGTGTTTGTCTACAATCTCCTGTGCAATGGCCTTTGGCATAGTGCCATAGCCAAAAGATAAATCAAACCATAGGTCTTTACCGCAAAGTTTTTTTATCACATCAACTCCACAATTGATACCACCCCAATGCGCCGCAATGACAGGGGAATCAAACCATTGTAAAGCAGCAAGAAGATGTTCTGGCATACAGTGATACGGCGGTGCGTATCCATAGTCATATCCTGCGTGAAAGACTGTGATAAGCCCAAGTGATGAAATCTTTTTATAAATAGGCTTCATTCTCTCATCGTCAACATAAAATCCTTGATATTCGGGGTGAAACTTAACCCCCTTTAATCCCATCTGCTTAATACGTTCCAGTTCCTCAAAAACATTTTCTGCATCAGGATGAACCGAACCAAACGCAAAAATGGTCTTTTTGTCGTTAACTTCTTTTGCAAAATCATTCACATTTGTTTGTTGTTTCGGATTGGTTGCAATAGACAGAACGACTGAACGATCCACTCCCTCTTTTCTCATTTCCTGTTTTAAAGAAGAAACTGTTCCTTTACTTTGCGGTTTTAGCCCCCCAGCCACAAATGTTAACTTTTCTAAGGCTTTTTGAGAAATTGCATCAGGAAATGCATGTGCATGAAAATCTATAAGCATACTGTATGTCTCTCCATTTAATCAGCAAGAATAAGCGCAATAAAGGCAAGTATTTCTTCACCCGTATTTCTAATAGAGTGACCTTGCCCTGACGGAGTTAATGTTACCATTCCAGGCGTCACCTCAACCTTGTTCCCGTTATCATTATAGATGCCCTGCCCTGAAAGAATAAAGTAAGTTTCACTCTCTCCAATGTGCATATGATATTGTACTTCTTCGCCCGGCTTTACCTGAACCAGAGAAAAAAGCCTGATTCTTGGATCCGATGCATCAAAGTCTGCAAGGTTGGTCATATACATTTTTTCCTTGCCTTCATTGTTAAACTTTGTTTCTGTTGTTAGTTGTTTTATCTCTTTATACATATTAATACCTCCCGGCAATCAAAAAATTCACTTTTCTATGAAACTTATATAAAGACTGTATAATCTAGATGCCAATCATTTCGGCAACACCTCATGTAAAGTTGAGACCAAAAATTATTCTATTTTCTCTTTTCATCAAACTTACAGTACGAATCTGCTAAAGTCATTGCCGAATTGACATATAATCTTGCATAGTGTTCTGAAATATTGATGCGTCTCTATGATACGACCATCAATACAAGTATCAGCATACATATCATATAGATCCTTTAGCACGTTTTAGTAAAAAGACACAAGAAATATCACTAAAAAACTTAGTTGTGAATATATGGCTCTTTCCCATTTAACCATTCTCTTAATTGTACATATTTGTTAGTACTTTCATTTACCCAAAAATCATAATCAGATGTATTTTGAACTGTTGCATAATCTATGTATGGATAAATTTCTAAATATTCTTGCTTTTTAAAATCGTCCGTACTGTTATCTAACAAAGGTAAATTCGCACATTTAAAATTTTTTATTCCCGAAAAGATTCCCACTTCCCAAGGACACCATTTTGAGACTGAAGCATTAGGGGAATACAAGTGAAGTAGTCCTTTACACTTTTTCATTTGACTAATTAAACATTGCGCTGTTGCTTTTGATACGTTATCCCTGTCTAATCTATAATCATTATAATCTATATATACAGAGTAGCCACTCTTTTCAAGTAGTTGCACAATTTTATGTGCATATGTTCTATCCTTCCAACTATAAGAAATAAACACATCATACTCTGATCTCTCTACTCTCTTTTCTAATGCAGAATATTCTAAAATTACATTTTTTTGAACTTTCTCATCTAAATATCTTTTTGTAAAAATCATATAACAACCTCCTTTCCTCTATATATTCTTATTAATCCAACTCTCAATTGAATCTTTGCGTTTGGGAATTACATCTACCCCAAGCATCGAGATATATTTACTTGTGTTATCTGTAACTCTAATCGCCACAACTGGCTTACCAATACTTATTGCATAACAAATCTCATCTATAGACATTCCTGTGTTGTTAGCAGGTCGATTTGAACAGATAACTACATGTGCATATTTTATTTGTTTTTGAATTTGAGGATCTACATTATATCTTCTATCTATAGCGTCAAATGAAGAAACGGCTGGCACTGAATAATCCCGTATATTAAATTTCGTCTTATCTAATAGTTCTCGAATAATATAATAATCTAAATTATTCCATCTATGTGGAATAAATATATTAAGCTTCATTCTTGTGTACCTCACACTCTGTTTTTATTGACTAAATTCCAATAATGTTGTCCTTGTACGGTTAACTTACATGATTTTGAATTAATTGCCGCATAATACATATGCTCAGCGCCAACAGGAACTACTAAGTTTAATTTAACATATTTTTGTAACAAAGCAAAAATTTTCTCATGTTCCTTATTTACACTTTTGTCAACCGACTCATGTTTGTCTGGTTCGTATGTAGGATCAAGTTTGAATTCATGGCTCGGCGTCGGAAAAACTTCTGTAATTTTACGAAGATCGGATAATGGAATTTGCGGCGAATTTTTCCTTAATGATATGAAACTATTTATATTAGCCTTAAACACAGGTCGTTGCTCCCATGCACCCAAAGAACGATCTATATATGCGTAAATCCCCCCTGGCGAAACATCCCCGAGCAAAGTCATTGCTCCACCATATAAAGCCTCTACTAATAGCGATGTGAAAACACCATGTCCATCTTCCTCAGTTGCATATTGTTTATCCCCGCACGCAGCAAGTACTGTAGTCCCCGCCTTAAGTTGTGAATATTCCGGCATATTACAGTCACTCGCTATAGTGCCACTAAAGCAACTATCCAGGATTATTATTTTGTTTGTTACGGGTGATTTTCCAACAATACCCATAATATCATCTAACGACAGACCTTCATCGGGTCTTGTTACTTCACTTGTACATAAATACCCACCCAAGCTGTCAAATGAACCATGTCCTGAATAATATAAAACCGCAATATCTGCATCATTTTTAAACAACTCTATAACGGCATCTTTTAGATCGTTTCGTGTAATGTACGATTCTTCGCTTGTTGCACACATAATTTTTACATCAAAATTCAGCGTACCATCTCCATTACGCTCAAGTACAGATTTAACTGCATTAGCGTCGTTAACACAACCGCATAAATCATTGGCTGTTTTATAACTATCTATTCCTACACATAGTGCTTTACGCATAATACTTTTCTCCTTTGTATGTCGAGTTTATTTACTCGTTGTCAAATTCAATTTCTTCTTCAGCAATATTGTAAATATCAATTCTGTTTTCAACATTAACTGGAGTAACAAGCCAGTTCTTTAGAAAGCACTGTCTTATAAACTCATCTATACGGTTAACACCATTGATTTCTTTAAGTGTTATTACAACACCAAAATTCAATCCTTCCCCGTATTTTTCTTCAAGGCGTTCAGTTGTTTTTATGCTCAATCCCCACAGTTTTGTTTCATAAACTTTTTTAGGTCTTGCGCCTTTTTTGGGATACTCAACGATGTGTTTAACGTTATCCCATTTTCTAAAAAACAAACGAGCATTGCCTTCGTATATGTAACTCCCATCTTCACCTTGCTTATTATCATTTATAGTTTTTACTGTTTTGCCATCCAATCTTCCGAAGTGCAAATCAAGTTCGGTGTTTGTGTAATCCACTCCCTGATTTCTTGAGCAGACCGGGAAGTAGCACAACGTAGCTTTCGCAATATATGGATACATGTCCTTGCTAATTGGCACAGGCAAACTATAGTTATAAGTGTTGTATTTTTCGGAAATGCCTGAAATTACAAATCTAATTTCATCATCCTGAGACTTTATAATATCTTCTATCCTAATCGGCACAACACCATAGCCAATATATTTTGAAGGTTCTTCTTGTTTTTTCCAACTAGCGGCAGAATCTACAATCAAAGCCTTAGCTACTTCTCTGCTTAATCCAAGCACGTCAATAAGATAAGACATTTTTCTTGCAATCCACGGCGCTGCAAAAGATGTTCCCGCAACAACCTGTCCTCCGGTTTCACAACAAACCTTAATAGGGTTATTTCTATCTCCGCCATAGTAACTTACATCTGGTTTATTAAAGAAAGATAAAACCGGACCTTTTCTTGAATATGAAACAGGTTTGTTATTATAATCAACCGAATTAACCACTAATGAGTTTATTGAATCTGCGGGAGAACCAATATATCTTTCCTCACCATCATCTGTGCGTTTATTTGTCCCTGCAATAATAAAGATAACATTATTTTCGCTTTGTATTTTATCCAGAATTGCTGCTTCGGGTGAAATAAAATTTGGATGTATTTCTTTATCTGACCCCAAAGATAAATTCCACACTTTTATATCTCTGTTCTCTTTTATGATTTCATCTATAGTACGCAATATGGTAAATGAATTGAAATGTCCACTTGTTGCAACACCAAAATGTCTGACTTTAAATCTTCCACAGCCATCATCAAGTTCAGGGTTAATTGTGGGACCATCTACAATAATTGACGATACTGATGTTCCATGAAAGTAATCCTTTTGTTCGAGTTCAATTTCGTTAGGAATCCTTTTTTCAAATTTAACCCATTCCTTAAAATATACGTCTTCCCAAAACATCGTATCAATAACGCCTATAGTTGGTTCATTTTTAGGAGAAGGAATTGTAACTAAATCCTCTGACGGTCCTAACAATAACTCTTTTGAAAGTTTAGATATATCGGTGGTTGCCATTGCAATTAGATATGATGCTCTACTCTGAAGAATCCCCAGTTGGTCTGGAGTGAGAAGCAATGTTGTTTCATCATAGATTCTGCTCGGTAGCACATTGATACCAACCTTTTCTAACACGGTTTTGGTGTTATCGGTTTTATAGATTGTTATTATCGTGTCTGATTTAAAATCGGCATCCTCTTGACTTATGAAGAATTTTTCTACATAATGGCAATCAACAATTATTTCTAAAAATGTAGTTTTAGCAATTCCCGCAGGCTTAAAGTCGATAGTTTTTTCATTAATTTTTTTAACTATTTCTGCCGAGATAACGCCGTCAAATGTGTCTTCTACAATTCTTATGGCAGAAGATAAGTTTTTTATAGAATCTTCCAAAATCATCAAGGGAACATAATGTGTAATGATGTGTTTTCTAGCTATTACATTTTCAGGTGTTGTTACATCTGCAAATTTTGCACCTACAACCGAACTATTGGCGGTAATATTACCTTTAGATAAAAAACCTGAAATTCTTCGACTTTTAGCAATTACATCTATATATTGCACGCTAATCAAAGCACCAGTAATTACTTTTTCATTACTCCAATAATCTTTAAGCATCAACAAGTCATCCAACAGTTTTTTCATATGTTCTGTCGATACCTTAGTATTTGCAGGCAAACTTGGAGGACCCGGTCTTGAATTTCTATTTTCTTGTTGAAATGTACCTTTTAAGTTTAACAAATCATTCATGTATTTACTCCTTTAATTCTCGCGAAACCTGACTTTTCGAAACTCCCGTAAGAATTTCAATTTCCCTTACAGTAAAACCATACTCTTGCATAGCTTTCAGATCCATCCCTGCATTCGAGTCAATAGAAGCATACAATCTTTTAAGATAATCAAACTCATCATTTGGGCTACCAAAAGCAATACATGTTTTCAAAAGATTCTTCAATTCGCCCGGATAAGGTATAGGTGACATAAGGTTTAATATCTTCTTTAATAGTCGTGTGTTTTTAGTTGCAAATTTAAATTTACTGAGCAATCCATTCACAATAGTTTCGGCAACTTCAATCAAATCTTCTTGAGTATATCGATTAAAGTTAATAATAGCATCAAATCTTCTAGATAAAGCTTTGTCAAAAGAATCATATAGATTTGTTGTTGCTATTAAAACAACTGTATCATTTAAATTGTCCAAACCTTTCAATACAGCTGATGTAGCTCTTCCCATTTCTCTTAAATCATTGGAATTCATTCTATCGAGAGCAATAGCATCAATTTCATCAAAAAGCACAATTGCTCTTTCAGGGAATGGGAGTTTTGCGATTTCGTTAAATAAGGCCGCAACATTCTTGGAAGTTTGACCCAACTTACTATCAACAACAGAGTCAAAATCTACAATAAATAATTCTCTATCTAAAATTCTAGCAACCTGTTTTACCGTCTCCGTTTTTCCGGTTCCAGGTGCACCTTCAAAAAGAAACTTATTTATCCCAGCGTTGTGACTAACAGCGTTGACAACACCAACAATATCATCTTTAATAACTTCAGGCAATGGGAGAGGTTCTTGATTTAGATGAACCTTTTGAAGAAAGTTAAGATTTTCCTCATTCATCTGTGGAACAAAAGTGTTAGCATTTGACATTAAAGCCATTATATATTCAGACAACTGGTAATCTCCTGATTTATCAAAATCACTTGCTATTTCGTATGCTTCAGTTCTAAAACCTGCATCATTTTTTTCGGAGTAATATTTTATGAGATTTATTACATTTTTCTTTTTCATTGTATTACCTCCATTTACGTACATTAATTCATTGTATTCGTATTATAACACAGTTGGGACAGAAAGTCAAGCATTTGGGACAAGTTTTTTATTTTTGTTTATGTGGCGTAGTCATTTATGAATTTATTTCTCTTATCGTTTCGATTTCACCTATATATTTAATTTTAATCTTATTCTGTGAAATTACCAGAACTGATTCAACCATATTCCTTACTACTGCATCAAAATATTCAAGCATGTTCACTTCGATCTCGTCTATAAAAGCCTCAATATCATTCATTTTACACTTTTCACATTTAATATGTGTTGAATTCAATCGTGCAAGTTCATCCTCGCATTCCTTAATTTTATCTAAATATACTTGGTGATCATCTGCTTCGTTCACGATTTGATTTAATACTTGTATTTCCTTTTCGAGTTTTTTAATTTTCGATTTTATAGTATATTCATTCTGGTCGTCATTCTTATGAATTGCAGTCCCTATTTCACTTTTGACCATTTCAGCTACATTGGAAACATCTGGTGATATTTGAGCTAATCCGGACAGTATTGCATTTTTCAATTCGTCTTCGTAAATTGTAGGAGAAGCCTTGCAAATTCGTGTTCCATTTTCAAGCCTCTCTATGCATCTCCAAACAATTCTTTTCTTACCGTTTTTTGACCAAGTAACTCTTCTATAGTTCGCACCACAGTCTCCACAATATACAATTCCTGTCAAAGCATATTGAGATGAATAAGAAGTTGTTTTATATCCTGCGTGATTTCTTCTTCGCTTAATTTCATCTTGAACCATATCGAAAATCTCTCTCGATACAATTCCTTGGTGGCTATCCTCAACATAATACTGAGCGACTTGTCCTTTATTCTTTGCAACAGTTTTAGTTAAGTAATCAACCGTATAAGTTTTCTGTAATAGTGCATCCCCTTTATATTTTTCATTTTTAAGAATTCCGCTTACGGAATTGACTGTCCATTCATCATTTCCCCTTGGAGATTCTATTTCATTTTCTTCAAGCCATTTTCGTATGTCATTTAAGGAATTGCCTTCAAGATACATATAGAACATTTTACGAACTATCGCTGCTTTTTCCGGAACGATTTCAGGTTGTCCATTCTCCCCTCTTTTATATCCATACAACGAAAATGGGAACGGAAATTTACCCTCTTTGTATCTCATCCTCTTCCCTCTGGTTATGTTCATACTAAGCGATTCACTTTCTGCCTGAGCAAAGGCACTAAACCAAGAGAGAAAAATTTCACTTGACGGTTCAAGTGTGTTAATCCCCTCTTTATCAAATCTTATTCCGATATTCTTGAGTTTTAATTTTCTTATGTAACTTAAACAATCCAGTTGATTTCGTGCAAATCTCGAAATTGATTTTGTAAGAATCAATTCAATCTTACCTTTTTCACACATTTCAATCATTCTCATAAATTCTGTACGCTTTGTATCATTTAATCCACTTACGCCAAAGTCCACAAACACATCGACCAATGTCCAGTTAGGATTTCTCTCAATTTCATTCTTATAATGCTCTCTTTGGGTTTCAAGACTATTTTCCTGTTCTTCACTATCTGTACTTACTCTGCAATATGCTGCAACATTAAGTTTGGCTTTATTATCTTTAATCTTTGAAAATATTGTAGCTGGTAT
>JAZQFW010000005.1:0-2257 GCA_045539735.1 Ructibacterium sp.
TAAAAATACACCATGATAGTATAGCATATCTTTAGCAAAATTTCAAGTTTTTTCTTATATTTTCTTTCTTTTTTTATCGCTCAATCAATTGGGGAGTAAAATTAAGATAATCACAGGCAACCAGACGCATTTTTACACCCTGAATCATCCCCTGAGGTGCCGCTTTGTGTGCAGATGCATGAAGATGCCCAAACACGCATTCATCCACGCCGTATTCCGCCATAATCTCCAGAAATCCGGAAGATAGTTCTTCCCTCTCCAGCGGAGGAAAGTGCATTGCCGTCAAAATCCGTTTGGGGTTATGTTCCTTTGCCGCCTCCAAGGACAAGAGCAACCGTTGCCGCTCCCGTTCATAGATTTTTCTGTCCTCCCCCATAGATTCCGGATGCGGAATCGTCCAACCACGGGTACCGCAAATTGCGGTTTCTCCCCAAAGAAAGGCAGTGTTTTTTAAAAAATGCAGAGTTTGAAATCCTTGTTCTTCTACAAATTTTTCCATCTTATTAAGGGTCGTCCACCAATAATCATGGTTCCCGCGAAGCAAAAGTTTTTGTCCGTTAAGCCGGTCTAAATAGGTAAAATCCTTGACCGTATCTTCCAGATACATCGCCCAAGAGATGTCGCCGGGAATCAGGACCAAATCTTCATCCCGTACCACAAGATTCCATTGTTTCGCCATACGCTCTGTATAGTTATCCCAATGAGGACCAAAGACCTCCATGGGTTTTTCACCGTTTAACGAAAGATGTAAATCTGAAATTGCAAAAATTGACATTTGACCAAATCCTTTGTATAATTCTCAATTCCTTTGGTATACTAAGACTGTGTTTAAAAATCCCGACAATGCGTCGGATAGAAAGGGAATGGTATCCAACTATGGAAAACGCAAAAAACACAATCCAAGGTATCATGTGCAGCGTACAGCAGTGTGCATATCACACCGAAGGCAACAGATGTACTGCAGAAAAAATCGAAGTAGGTTCCGGAAAAACCTGCTGCAGTTCCTGCGACACCGAATGTGTTACCTTTAAACCCTGTAACTAATCTGCACAAATCAGCCTGTGGAAGTTCCGCAGGCTGATTTTTTATTACTTTTGCAAATAATCCTTTACCAGTTGGTACATATCTTCCTTGGCAATCGCACCGGTGAACCGTTGTTCTTTGTCTTTAAGTTCTGCCAATGCGGCAGGAATTTCCATACCGCTCTTAGCATGAAGTTGCTCCAAAAGTGCAAAATCATCGTTTCCGGTATCTTCACCCAACGCAGAGAGCACATCCCGATTAAACTTATAAGGACTTGCCGTAGAGGCAATCACCGTTTTGGTGGTATCTCCGGTTTCATCCAAATACTGCTGATATACATCCGCCGCTACCGCAGTATGGGTATCAAGGGTATATCCGGTTTGGGTAAAGGTCTTCCAAATCTGTTCCTTGGTGAAATAGTCATCACAACAACCACCCCAGAATAGGTCTGTCACTTTTTTGTGGAGGGCTTTGGTCAGGGAATATTTTCCGGATTTATTCAATTTATTCATCATGGTTTTTATCTTCTTGGCATCTTCACCGGAAAGGTCAAAGAGCAAACGCTCCAGATTGCTGGAAATTAAAATATCCATAGACGGGGATACACTGGGATAAAATTCACGATTTCTGTCGTATTCTCCGGTGCGGATGAAATCCGTCAGCACATTATTACGGTTGGAAGCACAGATAAATTTATTGACAGGAAGACCCATCTTATATGCATAGTATGCCGCCAGAATGTTACCAAAGTTACCGGTGGGAACACAAACATTAATCTTATCTCCCATGGCAATCTCTCCGGTTTTCACCATATCACAGTATGCCGAAACATAATAGACAATCTGCGGAACCAGACGACCCCAGTTGATAGAATTGGCAGAAGACAATACATAGCCGCCCTCTTCCATCTCTTTGGCAATCTTTTTATCGGTAAAAATAGCCTTGACGCCGCTTTGTGCATCATCAAAATTACCATGGATGCCGGAAACAAATACATTGTCACCCTCCTGCGTCATCATCTGGAGTTTCTGCATGTCACTGACACCGCCGGTGGGATAAAAGACTCCGATTTTAGTTCCCGCAACATCCTTAAACCCTTCCAATGCCGCTTTCCCGGTATCACCGGAAGTCGCAACCAAAATCACAACCTCTTTCTCCTCACCTGTTTTCTTCATGGCACAGGTCATGAAATGCGGAAGTATCTGGAGCGCCATATCCTTAAACGCACAGGTAG
>JAZQFW010000006.1:0-41719 GCA_045539735.1 Ructibacterium sp.
CACAATACCCCAAATGATGCTCTCGCATATCCATTATAACAGATATTTTAAATTCTGGCGAGTAGTTTTTGTTTTTTCTTCCTGTTTTACCCATAAAAATATGCACCTCCAAAAGTGTCTAACTTTTGGGGTGCATATCAAAGATACATCTGCTTTTATCTTTACTTATGGTTCACATAAAAGGTAACCAATTCCTCCAGAATCTCATCCCGCTGGAGTTTGCGAATCAGGCTCCGCGCTCCGTCATGGGAGGTGATGTAGGACGGGTCACCGGAAAGAATATATCCGACAATCTGGTTGATGGGGTTATATCCTTTCTCTGTCAGCGCGTTATGCACACGCAGGAGGATTTCCCTCGGCTGCATGGGGCGCTCAGACGCCACATCAAATTTCATGGTATGCATCATGTTATTTTCTTCCATTGGAAATCATCCTTTCTTTTTGCTTATCGAAGTTCTGCGCCCAATTCCTTTTGCAGAGAATCCAGAATCTTATCCATCACTGCATTGACCTCTTCATCGGTCAGGGTTCTGTCCTCTGCCCTAAAACTTAAGGAATATGCTACGCTCTTCTTATCCTTGCCCACCTGTTCTCCCTGATATACATCAAAGAGTTTATAACTTTCTAAGATTGGGCTGTTTTGCTTTTTGATCATCTTCTCAATCTCGCCAACATTCATGCTTGCATCCAGCAAAACTGCAATATCACGGCTTGTGGCAGGGAACTTGGGAAGAGGCTTGAACTTTCTGTCGGTGGTATAACCCAAAAGCAATGCCTCAAAATCAAGGAGTGCACAATAGACATCGGTGCCAACCTTAAAGTTTGCCGCAACCTTGGGATGCACCTGACCCAAAGTACCGATGACCGCACCATTTACCAACACAGAGGCACAACGCCCCGGATGGAAAGACGGATTCTCTTTGCAAACTGCAAAGTCATAATTAGAAATTCCGATTTCTTCCAACAGTTGCTCTACCTTACCCTTAAGGTCATAAAAATCACCCATGCCATACATACCCATGGCAACCACTTGGGTTTCCTTAGGCAGAACTTCGCCTTCGGGAAGATACACCGTACCAATTTCGAAAATACCCGCCTCTGCATTACGGCGATTATAATTGGTTCTTAATACCTTCATCACAGAGGAGAGCATATCGGTACGCATCACGCTGTTTTCTTCACCCAAGGGATTGGAAATCACAACCATCTTTCTGCGTGCATCCTCTTGGGGAATGGAAGCCATGTCATTCTCTTTGGGGTCGATAAAGGAATAGGTCATGGATTCATAAAGACCTGCATCGGTCAGGGCATCGCGAATCAAATCCTCTAACTTCTGCTTTTTGTTTTTGCCGCCACCCATGCCGCCGCCTGACATCATGGTGGTGGGAATCTTGTCATAGCCGTAAATGCGGGCAACTTCCTCCGCTACATCGGCAATTCCCTCTACGTCATTACGGAAACTAGGAACATAAACCTTGCCGTCTTTCACCGTAAATTCCAGACGCTCTAAAATCTCAATCATCTCATTTTCCGGCACATTCAGTCCAAGAAAATGGTTCATCTTCTCCGGCTCAAAGGGCAGAACTCTCTGCTCTTTCTTGCCGGGATACAAATCGATGACACCGCCGACCACTTCACCGGCACCGAGTTCTGCCATCAACTGGCAGGCACGATTGATTGCGGGCAGACAGTTCTCTGCATCCAGACCCTTTTCAAAGAGTGCTGATGCCTCGGTACGCATACCTAACGCTTTGGCACCGCGGCGGACTGCTACCGGATGGAAGGTTGCCGCCTCAAACATCACAAGCGTGGTATCTTCTGACACCTCAGAATTGGCACCGCCCATGACTCCGGCAACACCAATTGCCCGTTGTTTGTCACCAATGGCAATCATGGATGCGCTCAATTCTCTGGGCTGGTCATCCAGAGTTTCCAACTGTTCGCCCTCTTTGGCATTGCGGACAATAATGGTTTTGCCCTCTACGTGGTCTAAGTCATACGCGTGCATCGGCTGACCGTACTCTAACATAATGTAGTTGGTAATATCCACCACATTGTTAATCGCACGGATGCCGCAAGCCTTTAATCTCTTTTGCATCCACTCCGGAGAGGGACCAATCTTCACATTTTTAACCACGCGTCCTACAAAGCGAGAACACAATTCAGGATTTTCAATCTCAACGCTTGCATAATCGTGTACGGATTCATCGTTTTCGGGAACAACAACTTCGGGAATCTTAAATTCTCTTCCAAAGGTTGCTGCAGATTCTCTGGCAAGACCGATGATACTCATACAATCGGGGCGGTTGGAGGTAATCTCAAATTCGGCTACGCTCTCATTAAGTCCCAAAACCTCAGTCACATCCGCACCGACGGGAGTATCTTCCGGCAGAATCAGAATACCGGTGGCACGCTCATCAGAGATACCAAGTTCATCAGTAGAACACATCATACCCATACTGGTAACGCCACGGAGTTTCCCTTTGGTAATTTTCACGCCGCCGGGCAGGGTACTTTTATGCTTGGCAACCGGAATGACAGCACCTTCAAACACATTGGGCGCACCGGTAACAATCTGAATCGGTTCCGATTCCCCAACCTCTACCTGACAAACCACCAGTTTATCTGCATCAGGATGAGGCTCAATCTTTAAAATTTTTCCAATTACAACATTTTTGATTTCATTGGCAGGATTTTCGATTCCCTCAACCATAGAGCCGGACATGGTTAACATATGTGCATAGGTGGCATCGTCAATCCCGTCGGTATTCATATAATCTTTCAGCCATGACAATGGTAAATTCATGATTCAATCTTCCTTTCTGTTTAGAACTGCTCTAAGAACCTGACATCGTTTTCAAAGAACAAACGCAGGTCATCAACGCCGTACCGGAACATGGTAATACGCTCCAATCCGATACCAAAGGCAAATCCGGAATATACTTCCGGGTCGATTCCGCAGCCGGACAGAACCTTGGGGTGTACCATACCACAGCCTAAAATCTCAATCCAACCCTCGCCTTTACAGATGCGACAACCCTCGCCGCCACAGTTAAAGCAAGAAATATCTACCTCAGCACTCGGCTCCGTAAAGGGGAAGTGATGGGGTCTGAATCTCAAACGGGTTTCCTCTCCGTAAAGTTTTTTCACAAACACTTCTAAGGTGCCTTTTAAATCCGCCATGGTGATATCCTTATCGACCACCAATCCCTCTACCTGATGGAAGACCGGAGAATGGGTTGCATCCACCGCATCACTGCGGTATACACGGCCGGGGGAAATCAGACGGATTGGAGGTTGCTGGTTCTCCATAACACGCGCCTGTACCGACGAGGTCTGGGAACGCAGAACCACGTTTTCATCAATATAAAAGGTGTCTTGTGAGTCTCTTGCCGGATGGTCTTTGGGGATATTGAGTGCCTCAAAGTTATAGTAATCCAACTCTACTTCCGGACCCTCTGCAATGCTGAATCCCATCCCGATAAAGATATCCTTGAGTTCATCCAACACGGTGGTCAAAGGATGTTTTTTCCCTTTCGCACTTCGGCGTCCGGGCATGGTAACATCAATCGTTTCACTCAAAATTTTAGCATCTGCCGCCTGAGTTTCCAGCATGGTCTTCTTTTCTTCCATTGCTTTCTCAATTTCGCCGCGAACCTCATTGGCAAGTTGACCTACCATGGGGCGTTCCTCGGGGGAAAGTGCACCCATGCCTTTCATCACCGCGGTCAGTTCTCCCTTTTTGCCAAGATATTGAATCCGCAATTCTTCCAGTTGCTCCAGCGTTTGGGCATTTGCCAAAGCCAAAGCCGCAGCCTCACGAATTGCAGTCAGTTGTGCTTGCATCATTTAAAACCTCTCTTCTCGCTGTTTGGTTATTTGGTATCATAATACCACATTTTTTTCTCTCTGACAAGCAATTTTGGGGAAAAATTTAAAATTTTTCCCCAAAATTTCTATTCACTTTTCATGGTTACATCCTGAGCAAAGCAAAGTGGCTTCATATCCTGCCACAAAAATGCCTTGATTGCCATTTCCTCAGGCAAATCTGTAAAGGTGACGCCATCGGCATAAGGCTTGATTTGCAGGTCCGTCAACACTCCGTACTGGTTATAGACCCCCACAAACACCTTGGTTTCGGTATCAATTTCCAGATTGGTTGCCTGCAAAGTCAAAGTTCCGCCAATGGAACGGGTGATAAGCAGCGCCGGCTCTCCTTCCTCCACATCGGCAAATACCACGCTCTGCGGTTCGGTGGCGGTGGTATTGCCGACATTGGTTGTCGCCTCCACCCAAATCTCTGCCACCGTTCCGTCTTTCAACCTCGGCACCGTTGCGACATAATAGTCACCGCCCATCAAACTGTCTTCTTCCATTACAATCTGGCGATAAGACTCCGCACCGGTTACATCAAGCGTTCTCATATGCAGATACACTCTGTCAGGCAACCCATCAACATAGGCAGAAAGCGAGGTTTCCTGATTCAATATTTGAGGCAACTGCGTCACCTCGGAAATTTCCGGAGCATCTTTGTTGACAATCAGCATAAAATCCTGTTCTGTTTGGTTGCCAAAACTGTCGGTCAGGGTCAAAAGTCCTGAAACAAAATACCTTGACCCGGTATACTGATACGCAAACTCGCCGGTGGTACTGTCATAGTAGTCAGACATATTCTCGTTATTAATAACCTCTATGTTATCTAAGGTCATAGAAAAGTCGGCAATTCCGCTTGCATCGGCAATAATTGCAGAAACCACGGGGGCCTTTCCCTTCGTTACCGTGAGATTTTTTATCTCCGGCGGACAAGTGTCTGCCCCAAGGATATACTGACCCGGTTGGGTGATCGGAAGTTTCAGGCAGTTGTTTTCCAAATCTGCCTCAGCGTCCTGACGGAAGTATGCACAGCGGTCAGGATCCCAGTAAAGAACTGCAATACCACTTTCGTCTACGATTCCCGCATCATCTAACATCTCATCGGTATAGGACAGAGTGAGTTCCAGCGGATTCTGGCTTAAATCTTTCACCGGTTTTCCCTCTCGGTCAGCAACCGAAACCACATAGGGATTCCCCAAGGTAATTGCCTCGGTTTCTGTTTCCTCACCTGCAAGCGAAAACATAGCGTCTCTCTGCTGCAATGCAAAGGGAGAAATATCCTCTATGGTTTCGGAGATAGACACATACCAATCGCTTGCCGTATCCCCAATTTGCTTGATTTTGGCTTTTCCCTTTTCGATTGCATGATCTACCTGCTCACCAATGAATCCGCCGACTTTTTCAATCACCTCTAAAAGAAGTTCTTCGGCTTTTTTCACCGCCAGCGCAAAGATTTCATCTACGGTCAAGAACTCCTCCTTGACCTCTTCTTCAATCTCATTGTGTGCCTGAATATAAATGGCACGGTCCATAATTCCTTTTTGCGATTCATACGTGTAACTCTGGATGCCGGAGAATCCAAACTCGCCCCCAACATCTAAAATAACCTGCACCTCTATTGGCAAGGAGAAGGAAATGCCCTGTTCTACCTTTTTTTGCATACTGTATCGTCCTTGATGGACAGCATTGCCGATTACAGACAAAGCATCTGTCAACTGTTCATTGGAGAAAAAGATTTTATTTCCCTCACTGAAATCCAGCACCGCTTCTACATCTTCCATCATGGTTTTTAAGGTATCGGCATCATAAGTATAGGTGGATGTTTGAGTAGTTGTTTCGGTACCAAAACCAATATCGTAGTCAGAGGAATACTCCTGATTGACAGAAAAGGTCTCTAAATTTCCTTTGGCATCCTGCTTTGCTGCAAACTCCACGCCGGCAGCACCGCCGTTTCCCAACACATTCAGACCGGTTTTCGCCGAGGCGGCATCCTTCTTCACCTTGGCTTTCACCGAAAACAAATCCAATTTCTCATCACAGTGCATCCCGGTTGAATACGTTTTGGCACCCTTTTTATCTTCTTTTACTTTAAAGTCAACGGTGATACCGCCGCCAAGACCGCCAAGGGTAAGTTCTTCATTGAGCGGAGTCCCATTCTTTGTTTCGATGACCCCAATATCAATACCGCCGTCAAGGGTAAGATAGAGTCCATCCTCTCTGCCGTGCACCGGGAGTTCCAGTTTCTCTGTCACCTTACGAGTGAGTGCATTAAGCGGCACGCTTTCCAGCATGGCAGCCAAAAAGAATTTGGACAGTTCCACCACATCATCCGCAGTATTGAGGTTGAAATCTTCATCCTCATAACTAACGCCCATGGTTTTTCCGATGGTGCGTCCCACCGATGCGTCGGCAAGGGATACATCCAACCCCTCAATCGCTGCATCTACGCCTGCAAAGAGTCCGAATTTAGCGTCCAATGCAGATGCGTCGTTTTGCCTAACGGTGAATGTAATTTTATTTTTCCCTTCCCGATAGTCCTGTGTCAAACTCAGGCTCTTTTTTTGGGAAGACTTTCTTCCCACATCGGCAAGTTTTGCCTCTGCCTCCAGTTCTCCAATGGTTCCGCCAACACCGAGTCCAACGCCAACCATCGTACCGGCTTCTATCATCGCTTCGTAGGAGCCCTGGAAAGACAAGGGTTCTACCGTAACAGAAAGCGTCCCTTCACAGGGCGTAATCTCTTTTCCACGGAATTTGATAACAAACTCTCTGCTTTCTTCAATCCCGGGAATGCCTATCACCGCATATCCATAGTTATCTGTGGTTGTGGTCTTTTCATTGCTGCCATTGACAGAGTAATTCACTCTCTTCTTTGTTGCCGGATTCCCACTTGTGTCGGTAATGCGGAATCTGCCAAAGGCGGTGCCTTTGCCGTTGATGGTCACCTTGTTGATGTCTGTCGGCATATAATTGAGGTCGACGCCGTCTTCAAATCCGTCGATATCCCCATAAACTGCATTCGGGTCATAGGGGAAATACGGGTTTTCCTCACTTCCATCACCCCACGCCGGCGTAAAACTATCGATTGCAAGGTAAAACGCCGGGCGAACGCCTTGGGAATCACAAGCATCATCCAAACCAATCAATCCTGCCATGTATTCCCATCTGGTTTCCTTATCATAATCAAGTTCATACCATCTTTTCCCATCCAACAAACCATAGTCACTACATGCCAGCCGAACGGTATGAGCATTTTCCTGCAAAGGGGTACGCAACCAATAATTATCGTAATACTGTAACCTCTCAGGATACTGAAGATCATTTGCCCAAAGCGTACACATCTCACATTTTTTTGCGTCGTTAATAAACGCATCCGAAAGTCTGCCGTCAAGGACTTCTCCACCCAAGATATCTAAATTCTCACACATATTTTGAAATTGTTCCAAAGAAAGAAGAAAAAGTCTGTCCTCTACTTCCATGGCATAGGCATCGTCATAGGTGTAAAAAAATTCATCCCAGTTAGATTCCCACCATACATCCTCGGGCCAGAGGTATCGCTGCGTTCCCATGGTATGCAGTTCCTCATCCGGCTGCGGCAGAACATATCTCTGCTTCGTCTTTTTGATATACTGTTTGGCGGTAGGGCTAAAGGAACGCATAAACCCGCCTTCGTCTTTCTGATAGTCTTTGTTATAACTCTCATGAACACAATACCCACCTGGAGTAGTGCCGCAAAGCCATTTCACATTGCCGGGGGATGCAGAGGAATTGAGCCAACTGCGAATCTGGCTGTCAGGATAAAAGTTAGAGCCATCCCTTTGCCGCAAACTTTCTCCGGGCAAATCCCTTTCATGCGAGCCCGAAACACCTTTTGCATCAAAAGGTCTAAAGCACAGAATATCTTTGGAAAGCATCAAGGGACCGTTTTCGTCAATATCCACACAACGCCAGATGATGGGCTCTCCCAGATAGACACCCAATTGCAGATAGTCACCAATTTTAATTCTAACCGGCTCTGCCGCTGAGGCAGGAACATAAAGTCCCATCAGCATTACCAGAATCAAACAAGTACTTACGATTCGTTTCATACAAACACTTCCTTTGGAAAGAAAGAGCCCAAACGGGCTCTTGTTAGAATATATCTTTCTTGTTTCTTAGATACCTACGTATCAAAATGCCAACCGAGAACAAAACACAACAAAGCATAAAGATAGGAACAATCCAAGGATTGGTTTCTTTGGTTTCCGCACTCTTCATCTCCGTCCAGAGTTCCTGCATCTTTAAGTTGGTTTCATCCGAAAGGTTGCGATAAACCGCGGTTTTCTCTTTGAGATACCCATCATCCGGATAAGCAATTTCATCCATTTGGGTTTCCTCGTCAAGCATTTCATACGCCGCTTGATGGGGGGTGGAATAACCAATATAATCCGCAACCGCAAAAGCAACATCAGGCTCACAGAGGAAGTTGATATACATCTCTGCCGCCTCTTTCTGTTTGGCACCCTTGGGGATACAAACCGAATCAAAAAACAGGTTGGTACCGCTTTTGGGAATGACAAAACTCAAATGGTCATATTCATCCATCAAGGTTGCGGCATCGCCGGCATAGTACGGGGCAAGAATTGCTTCACCCGCACCCATCTTATCAAAAATTTCGTCCATGACATACGCCTGGACTACCGGCTTTTGCTCTACCAGTTTCTTTGCTGCCTCTTCCAATTCTTTTGGATTCTCGGTATTGAGAGAATACCCCAGCAGAAGTTCTGCAATCATAAAGGCGTCTCTGGGGTTATCAAACATCAGGATGGAATCCTTATATTCCTCATCCCAGAGAATATCCCAATCCATCTCGGTTTCCTCCGGGTCAATGGCGGTATTGTCATAGATAATGCCCACCGTACCCCAAGTGTAGGGAACCGAATATTCATTTTGGGGGTCATATTCTGGATTCTTAAACTTATCCATGATATAGGAAAAGTTGGGGATGTTGGAAAAATCCAGTTTTTCCAGCATATCTTCATGAATCATACGGGAAATCATGTAGTCCGACGGAATGATAATGTCATAACTGGCACCGCCGCCCTTGAGTTTGGCATACAGTTCCTCATTGGTGGCATAGGTGGTATAGTTAACCTTGATGCCGGTCAGTTCGGCAAATGCCGCATTGAGGTCAAGGACTCCGTCATCACTGCCGTCAGGGATATATTCTCCCCAGTTATACACATTGATGGAAATGCCCGCATCTTTATATTTTTGATAGTATTCCGGATGTTCTACCGTTACGGTGGCCTCTTCTATGATTTCTTCTTCCTCTGCCACATCGGCACCGCAACCGGATAGAGTGAACACCAAAAGCAAAAGGAGTGCAAATACTCGTTTCATTATGCCACCCCTTTCTTCTCTGCCCGACGGTCAATAAGATTTTTCACAATCAAAATCACCAGAACCACCACAAAGATGATGGTGGAGAGTGCATTGATTTCGGGGCTGACTTTACGGCGGGTCATGGCATAGATGGTAATGGGGAGCGTCTGTGCTGTGGAACCGCTGGTAAAGTAACTGACAATAAAATCATCCAAGGAAAAGGTAAACGCCATTAAAAATCCCGAAATCACGCCGGGCATAATTTCTGGCAAAACCACCTTAAAGAAAGACCGCACCGGGCCGCAACCCAAATCCTGTGCCGCCTCATAGAGATTGGCATCCATCTGCCGGAATTTGGGCATAACATTGAGCACCACATAAGGCACATCAAAGGTGATATGAGCAATAATCAAGGTGACAAATCCAAATTCCAGATGCATCCGTGCCGCAAAAAACACAAACAAAAGCATCAAAGATACACCGGTTACAATCTCCGGATTCATAATGGGAATATTAGTCACCTGCATCACTACTGCTTTGGGTGCCTTTTTCATCCGGCTGATGCCGATACAAGCCACCGTTCCAAGCACCGTTGCAATCAAAGACGCAACTACCGCCACAATCAGGGTATTGCCAAGGGAGGTCATAATCAGTTCATTATGGAACAGTTTTTGATACCATTCAAAGGTAAATCCGGTGAATACCGAACGGCTTTTCGTGTCATTAAAGGAAAAGACAATCAAAACCAGAATCGGGAGGTACAAAAACGCCAGAATCAATCCAATATAAATTTTTGATAGTTTCTTCATTTTGTGCCTCCTCTCTATATCAATACGCGGTCATCATCCACATCAAACTGATTCATTAAGGTCATAATCAGCAGGATGATTACCATGAGTACCAACGATATGCTTGCCCCGAGGTTGGGGTTATAGGAGTTACCTAAGAACTGCATTTCAATCAGGTCACCAATCAAAAGGTTGGAACCGCCGCCCAGCATCCTTGATATGATAAAGGTGCTGATTGCCGGCACAAACACCATGGTAATGCCTGACATCACGCCCGGCAGACTCAAAGGAAGCACCACTTTAAAAATCGTTTTAACCCCGTTACAACCAAGGTCATTTGCCGCCTCAAGCACACTTTTATCAATTTTAGCCATGACGGTATAAATGGGCAGAATCATATAGGGAATATAGTCATAAACCATACCCAAAACAACGGCGCCTTGGGTATTTAACATTTTAAAAGGCCCAAGACCGATAAATCCCAGCACGGTATTGATGATACCCTCATTACCAAGCAGAGTCATCCATGCATAGGTTCTAAGTAAAAAGTTCATCCACATAGGAAGAATCACAATCATAATCATGGTACTTTGTACATTGGTATCCATTTTGGAAAGGATATATGCCAACGGATAAGAAAGCACCAGACAGATGACCGTTGCCAATGCGGCAAGCCAGACGGAGCGCACAAAGATATTGGAATACTGTGCCACATCTGCCACATACTCCAAGGTGAAGTTTCCGTCTGCATCAAAAAAGGCAAAATACGCCACCATAATCAGCGGAACAATGACAAACACTGCCATCCAAACAAGGTAAGGCGCGCTGAGAAGTTTTTGTTTCATCATCCTCACCTAGCCTTTCATTTTGTGCATGATATGAATATCATCAGGCCCAAAGGTGATACCAACGGCAGAACCCAATTCCTGAGAGCGGGTGGACTGAATCAACCATTGGAAGTCATACGCCTCCACCACCATTTCATAATGAACGCCTTTAAAGGTAACGGAGGTCACCACGCCGGTCAGTTTGGCATCATCGGGAGAGGTCAGCGTAATGTCCTCAGGACGAATGACCACATCCACCGGTGTATTGTTGCCAAAGCCTTTGTCCACGCAGACAAATTCCCGTCCGCTGATTTCCACCAGACAGTCTTTAAGCATAATTCCTGGCAGGATGTTACTCTCACCGATAAAGTCTGCCACAAAGGCATTTTCCGGCTCATTATAAATATCTACCGGAGTACCGATTTGCTGAATATTGCCATGATTCATAACCACAACCGTATCGCTCATGGTTAGCGCCTCTTCCTGATCATGGGTTACATAAATAAAGGTAATCTCCAAACTCTGTTGAATCCGCTTGAGTTCAATCTGCATCTCTTTGCGGAGTTTCAAGTCAAGGGCACCCAAAGGTTCATCCAACAAAAGCACCTTAGGCTGATTGACCAAGGCTCTGGCAATGGCAACACGCTGCTGCTGACCGCCGGAAAGCCTGCTGATATTCCGCTTTTCAAATCCACGCAGATTTACAAGTTCCAGCATTTCACCGACGCGTTTTCTGATTTCCCGCTCCTCCATCTTCTTGACACGAAGACCGAATGCGATATTTTCATAAACATTCAGGTGAGGAAACAACGCATAACGCTGAAACACCGTATTTACATTCCGCTTATAAGGCGGAAGCCCGTTTATCTTTTTCCCTTCAAACGTAACCAAGCCGCTGTCAGGTTCAAGAAAACCGCCGATAATCCTCAATGTGGTTGTTTTTCCGCATCCGGACGGACCAAGCAGAGTGACAAATTCCTTATCCTTAATATCAAGATTGATATGATTGAGAATCTGCTCTCCGTCAAAGGTCACAACGATATCCTTAAGGCTGACAATATTCTCCAATACAAATACCCCCTATTCTTTTGTCGGTTTATGATAAACTATTTTTTTCTAAATGTCAACAAGAATTACCCTTAAACTGCAGTCGGTACAAACTTTCATACATACCGCCCTTTGCCAGTAATTCCTCATGGGGTCCCTGTTCGATAATCTTGCCCTCATCCACTACCGCAATTTCATCTGCATTTTTGATGGTGGAAAGCCGATGGGCAACAATCAAAGTAGTTCTCCCTTTGCAAAGTTCATCCAGTGCCTGTTGAATCAAAATCTCTGTGGTATTATCAAGCGCACTGGTCGCTTCGTCCAGAATCAGAATCGCCGGATTCTTTAAAAATACTCTGGCAATGCTGATTCTCTGTTTCTGCCCGCCGGAAAGCCGAACGCCTCGCTCCCCGATTACGGTGTCATAGCCGTGTTCCATCTCCATAATGGCATCATGGATATTGGCGCGCTTTGCCGCCTCAATCACTTCTTCCTCGGTGGCATCCAGACGGCCATAGAGAATGTTCTCACGAATGCTGGCATTAAAGAGATAGATATCCTGCTGAACAATACCGATATGCTGACGCAGGGATTCTAATGTAATCGTATGAATCTCCCTGCCGTCAATCATTATTTCACCCTCGGTCACATCGTAAAAATGCGGAATCAGGTGGCAGATAGTAGTTTTTCCTCCACCACTGGGACCGACGAGTGCAAATTTCTTGCCCACGCCGATTTCCAGATTCACATGGTGAAGTACATCGCCCTCACCGGTATAACTGTAGGAAACATCCTTAAACTCAATCTTACCCTTGACATCTGTAATCGGTGTTGCATCAGGATTGTCTGCCTCCGGTTTTTCTGCAAGAATCCCCAAAAACCGCTCAAATCCGGCAAAGCCGTTCTGAAACTGTTCCATAAACCGGAGCAGGGTGTTAATCGGGTTTAAAAACAAATTGACCGATACCACAAATGCCGAATAATCACCAAAGGTAATTCTGCCGTCATAGACAAAGAACCCGCCGGCAATCAAAATCACAACATTAAACACATCGGTAATGAATGTGGTTGTAGAATGGAATCTTCCCATCGCCTGATATTGCTCCCGGCTGGCTTCTTTGAATGCAGTATTACCTACTTCAAATTTTTCCGCCTCTTTTTGGGAATTGGTATAGGCTTTGGTGACACGGATACCGGCAATGCTGCTCTGCACCGCACCGTTAATTTCAGCAACTGCCGCCTTGCATTTTCTAAACGCAAGCCGCATCTTCTTTCTCATCACCATGGAAACTACAACCAAAAACGGAACGCAGAAGAAAATAATCAATGTTAAAATCCAGTCAATACTTCCCAGATACAAGAAGGAAATAATCACCGAAATGCCGGAAATAATCACTGTTTCCGGTCCGTGATGGGCAAGTTCGCTTACATCAAACAGGTCGGTGGTCATACGAGACATGATTTTTCCGGTTTCATTCCTGTCATAAAACCCATAGGGCAGTTTCTCCAGATGGGTAAACAGTTCGCTCCGCATCTGCGCCTGCATCCTGACCCCCATCATATGCCCCTGATACTGAATAAAGTAATTCAGCCACATACGCAGAGCATACAACGCCAAGAGCCCTAACCCAAATATCAAAATTAACCGATAATTCCGCTGAGGAATTAATTCATTGAGCATCATTCTTGTAATGATGGGATACACAATGGCAATGAGTGCAACCAGTAAGGCTGCACCCATATCTAAGCAAAATAACCGTTTATGGGGTTTGTAATACCCTAAAAATCGTTTCATCATCGTTCTACTTCCGTCCTTTAATCTTGTCCCAATACTCCTTGGCTGCCTGCTCCTGTTTGTTATTGCCCGGGACATAATAGACCTTGTCTTTGATTTTATCCGGCAGATATTGCTGAGGCACATAATGGTTGGGATAGTCATGAGGATAGAGATAATGCTGTCCTTTTACCCCTGCACCCTCACCGTCATAGTGTTTGTTCTGTAACTGTCTGGGAATGGAGCCTGTATCCATATGTTCCAAATCATAAAGTGCCGCATCCAACGCAAGATATCCCGCATTAGACTTTGGCAGAGTTGCCAGAAAGACCGTTGCATGGGCAAGGGGAATCCTTGCCTCAGGGAATCCCAGCATCAGGGCACTATCCACACAGGATTTCACCACCGAAATTGCCGTAGGATAAGCAAGTCCGATGTCCTCACAAGCAATCACCATCAACCGCCTACATATGGATTGAATATCGTCTGCAGCAACCAATCGCGCCAGATAATGCACCGCCGCATCGGGGTCACTCCCCCGAATTGACTTTTGAAACGCACTTAAAATATCATAATGGCTATCACCCTTCTGGTCATACTGAATCACCTTTTTCTGGGTGCATTGTTCTGCCGCATCCAACGTTAAGTGAATCACACCGTCACAGTCTGGGTGGGTATAGTTGACCGCAAGTTCCAAAGAATTTAACGCCTTGCGGACATCGCCGCCGGATTTCTCCGCCAGATGGAGCAAAACCCCGTCGTCTATCTTAATGGGATTGTGAGGAAAGTCCTCCTCCTGCAAAATCCCAAGTGCACGGCTGAGTGCTTCTTCGATATCCTGAGGCGTAAGTGCCTTGAATTCAAAGACGGTACTTCGGCTCAAAATCGCATTATATACATAAAAATAGGGGTTTTCCGTGGTACTGGCAATCAAGGTAATTTTCCCATTTTCGGTATATTCAAGCAAAGATTGCTGCTGCTTTTTATTAAAGTTCTGAATCTCGTCCAGATACAAAAGTACCCCGTCCTGCCCCAAAAGTCCCTCGCTGTCTTTCACGATATTTTTAATATCAGACACCGACGCATTGGTGGCATTGAGCCGATACAGCGTTTTCCCTGCCGCTTTGGCGGCAATATTGGCAACGGTGGTCTTGCCCGTGCCGGACAGACCGTAGAATATCATGTTGGGAATCTTCCCGCTTTCAATGATGTTTCTTAAAATCTGTCCCTGCCCTAATATATGCTTCTGTCCCACAACCTCATCCAAGGTTGTGGGACGAATTCTATCTGCGAGCGGCTTATTCATAAAGCGGATGCTTTTTGCAAAGCGCCTCAACACGCTTTGTCACTTCTTCTTTGTTGCCCTCAAAGTCTTCAATCACCATGGCAATGAGTTCAGCAACTTCTTTCATGTCCTCTTCCTTAAATCCGCGGCTGGTTACTGCGGGAGAACCCAAACGGATTCCGCTGGTAACAAAGGGACTCTGCGGGTCATTGGGGATGGTGTTTTTGTTACAAGTAATACCAACCTCATCAAGATTATGTTCTACTTCCTTACCGGTCTTGCCTTGCTTGAGCAGGCTAACCAGCATCAGGTGGTTATCGGTACCGCCGGAAACAATCTCAATGCCTCTGTCCATCAAACCTTGCGCCAAAGCGGCTGCGTTCTTCTTCACCTGCAGTTGATACTCCTTAAACTCAGGAGAGAGTGCCTCTTTTAAGCAAACCGCTTTGCCTGCAATGATGTGCATCAAAGGACCGCCCTGGTTTCCGGGGAATACTGCCTTGTTAATCATAGCCGCATACTTTTCTTTGCAGAGAATCATACCGCCTCTGGGACCACGGAGGGTCTTATGGGTGGTGGTAGTTACAAAGTCTGCATAAGGTACCGGACTTGTGTGCAATCCGGCTGCGACCAAACCTGCAATGTGCGCCATATCTACCATCAGGTATGCACCCACTTCGTCTGCAATTTCACGGAACTTGGCAAAATCGATTTCACGGGCATACGCAGATGCACCGGCAACAATCAACTTGGGTTTATGCTCAAGTGCCAACGCCCGCACCTCATCATAGTTAATCCGGTGGGTCTCATCGTCTACACCGTAGGGAACTACGTTGAAATATTTACCGGAAATATTCACAGGAGAACCATGGCTCAGATGTCCGCCGTGTGCCAGATTCATACCCAAAAAAGTATCGCCCGGTTCCATGGTTGCAAAGAAAACTGCTAAGTTTGCAGACGCGCCGGAGTGGGGCTGTACATTGGCAAATTCTGCGCCAAAGAGTTCCTTGGCTCTCTCCCGTGCCAAATCCTCAACAATATCCACACACTCACAGCCACCATAATAACGCTTGCCGGGATATCCCTCTGCGTATTTATTGGTCAGCGGTGTGCCCATTGCCTCAATCACTGCGGGAGATACAAAGTTCTCCGATGCAATGAGTTCAATCTTGTTGCGTTGGCGGTTAATCTCCGCAGTAATCGCAGAGGCAACCTCCGGGTCAACCTTTTTAATCTGTTTCAGTTCGAACATCTTTCTTCCTCCTGTATCATACAAAAATTTGTTGCATTTTATCACATCTTATATTATAATCGTATTATTCTGATTTTGCAAGGGGGAATTTGTGTTGAGAGAAAGTTTATCTGCAAAAAAACAACGGGTTCTAACTATGATTTCTATTTTCGAACAGGTTTATGACGATGCAGACTGCACTTTGGACTATCAAACCCCTCTGGAGTTACTGATTGCCACCCAACTGGCGGCGCAGTGTACCGATGCCAGAGTCAATCTGGTCACACCCCATCTGTTTGCCAAATACCCTGATGTTTATGCCTTTGCCTATGCAGACGAATTGGAACTTCAGGAAGATATCCGCTCCACCGGATTTTTCAGGAACAAGGCAAAGAACATCATCGGTTGCTGTCAAATGTTGATTGCCGACTTTGACGGCGAGGTCCCCAAAACCATGGAGGAACTTTTAAAACTCCCCGGCGTTGGCAGAAAGACTGCCAATCTGGTGCTGGGTGATTGTTTCGAGATCCCCGGTATTGTGGTGGACACCCATGCCACACGGCTTTCCAACCGTATGGGATTCACCGTGAGTAAAGACCCCTATAAGATTGAACTGGATTTACAAAAGGTGGTGCCCCAAACCCATTGGGCAAGTTTTTGTCACCAACTGGTCTACCACGGCAGAGCCTTTTGTACCGCACGCTCACCGAAATGTGACACCTGTCCCATCAATCACCTCTGCCCGAAAAAACTGTAACAAAAAAGACCCCGCGGGGTCTTTTTTTATTATTTCTTTTTGGCAAGTTCTTTCAACGCATTAAATTTGCTATTGACATAGTCATAGCCATTGGGGCTATGAGGAATCATGCAGTTTGAACAATCTTTGATTCCCTCTTTGGTATAAGTAAAATTGCCGCCACAGTCCTTCCCCAAGGCATAGAGAGGACAGTAACAAAACAGACAGTTAAAACACTCTCCCTCGGTTTGGTGACAGGGAAAATAGGGGCAATCCTTGTTCTGGAAATAGGATTCACAGTTTTTCATAACCATCAGCCATCCTTTAATTCTTTGACATTTTTAATCTCTGTGACAGGCGTCTCCAGATACCGAATGATTTCATCCAGGTTGTCCGAAACCAAGTAAATCTCTCTGCAATTTTCCTTAATAAAATTCTTTGAAATGGCTGCATTGAGGGCTGCATTCATTTCATCATAAAAACCTGCAATATTATAGACTGCAATGGGTTTACTGTGTCTGCAAAGTTGCTTGGAGGTTAAAATCTCAAAAAATTCTTCATAGGTTCCAATCCCGCCGGGAGTTACAATAAAGGCATCAGCATTGTCCTCCATAATCTGTTTTCGCTCCCGCATGGTATCCACTTCAATCATTTCACAAAAATCGCAGAGGAGTTCCACCCCGTCCTCAATAAAGAACTTGGGGAGCACGCCCAAGATAGAGGCGCCGCCGTCACGGAATCCCCGTGCTGCCGCACCCATCAAACCGTTACCTCCGCCGCCAAACACCAGCGAGTGGCCTCTCTCTGCCAGAAGTTTCCCCATCTTCTCTACTTCTTCAATATAAAACTTGTCAATGGTGGGCGATGCCGCACCGTATACACATATCCTCATTTTGGTTACCTCCGCTTGATTGATTCTTATTGTAACATATCTTTTCTTGCTTGTAAATATGACTTATAGTTCATTTGTAATATCAAAGAGCCTGCCGGTTTGATAGTCCATCATCCATGCTCTGCCGTCCATTCGTTCAAACCGAAGTTCTGCACGGTCAGGAACAACACCATATTTCTGACAAAACGCCTCCTGTTTCATCAGTTGGTAGACCGCATCTTTGAATCCCCGCTCCCGCTTGGGATGCGTGAAGTCAGGCAAGGGAATACTCTTGTTATTGCGGATAAAATCTTCCGAAAGTGCAGTTCTAACCCTTTCGCCATAGGTTTGATACAAAATTTCATACCACTCTTTCCGTTTCTTCTTTCCGTCTTTCTGGCTCGTTTGTATCAAGGTCCCCAATTCCTCAAAGACAGAAAAGGCATCCTCTTTGGTCAATTGTTCTATGGTTGTTGAAAACGCACCGCTGTTGTAAAAGAGTTCCACCGCCTCTTCTACCTCTTTGAGGCGACAAAGTTCCTGTGCGCTCATCCAATCGGTTGCTACTACCTCGTACGGTGGATAGGAAACAGCGCGGATTCCGTTTTGCGTTGCAATCGCAGTACCGGGAAGCACCTTTAAAAAGCCAAGTTGCAGCATATCCGGCTTTAGCGCATACACATAGGCAAACGACTGTTTGAAACTGTCATAATCTTCATAGGGAAGTCCTGCAATCAAATCCAGATGAATATGCATATTGCCAAATGCCTGCAGTTTGCGGATATTTTCTGCAGTTCTCTCCAAATCGCAAACACGGTTGACTGCCTGCAATGTTTTGGGGTTTGCCGATTGAATCCCCATCTCGACCTGAAATTTCCCTTTGGGTGCAGAGCCTAACAGAGATATGATTGCGTCATTAAGAATACGCGGCTCCAGTTCCATATGTACACAAGTATTCTTGCTATGCTCCAGCACAAACCGCAAAATTTCCTCTGCACGGCGGGCGTCATAATTAAAAGTTCGGTCAATCAGTTTGACCAGTTTTGCATCTTCCTCAAAAAACTGTAAAAGTCCCTCCTTCACATATTCCATAGGGAACGGACGAACGCTGTCTTCCGCCGATGACAGACAATAGGAACAATGAAAGGGACAGCCGCGTGAGGTTTCAAAATAGAGAATTTTCTCCCGATTGTTTCGAATATCCTCCCGTGTATACGGCTGAGGCATCTTAGATAAATCCATGGGCAAGCATTGTGATATCATCTTCTCCGTCGTTTTCATAGAGAGAATGTTCCGCAATGCTTCCTCGCCCTCGCCGACTATGACCTTATCTACAAAAGGATAACGAGAAAGTATTTCCTCTGCCCGACACCCCGCCTCCGGACCGCCAAACAAAATTTGAGCATTCGGCAAGGCGGTTTTCAGTTTCTCCGCAAGGCGTAGCGTCAGTTCCATATTCCAGATATAACAGGAAAATCCGTAGATGTCGGCATTCTCATTCAGCAATACCGAATACATATGTTCCATGCTGTCATTAATGCTGAACTCTTTCAGCGTAATATCAAATTCCTGATTATACCTCTTTAAGTATCTAAGCGCCAGAGAAGAGTGAGCATACCTTGCATTTAAGGCAGTTAGGACCGTTTTCATAGTTTCTCGCCCTTTAACGTTTCTTTGGTTCCATCGGGCCGAACAACCTCAATGTTATCCAATTGCCGTTTCAAGTTCCCTCGGAATGCCGCAATATACTCCTGTCGGAGTTTCTGTTGTTCTTCCTTTTCTGCCTCGGTTAATCCAACCTCTCTGGATTTCTTTGCCAAAGCGTTAATTCTTTCAATCAATTCCTGTGTCATTGTTCTCCTCCAAATTATAATCTTGTCTTTATTTTATCACATAGCGTCAAAGGAAACAAGCATAATTTTCTTGTGTCTGTTTCATACTAATCAAAAAAAAGGAGGCTCGCTATGCAATATACCAAACAAGAATACCAGTCTTATCTGGAGCAAAAATCACCCAACAGCCCCATCTGGAAGGATACCGCCCTTGCCTTTCTGTTTGGCGGTGTCATTTGCACCGTCGGGCAAGTTTTTTTGAATCTATACCAGAACATTTTGCATCTGGACTCGGAACAGGCACGCACCGCAGTCAGTATTACCATGATATTTTTAGGCGCTCTGTTGACCGGACTTGATATCTACTGTAAACTTGCCAAATATGCCGGCGCCGGAACCTTAGTCCCCATCACTGGCTTTGCAAACGCGATTGTATCACCTGCCATTGAGTTTAAGGCAGAGGGTTTGGTGCTTGGGGTAGCATCCAAAATGTTTGTCATTGCAGGTCCTGTTCTGGTTTATGGCATTACCGCCTCCGCTGTGGTTGGATTCATTGCATTTATCCTACAATGGATTGGAGGTTAAACTATGAGCAAACGACTTGGTACACAAACGGTGAAATTAGACACTCCGGTTTCCATTCTTTCTGCCGCCGCCATTGCCGGACCGAAAGAAAAAGACGGACCTTTGGGGGATTGCTTTGATGTTGTGATGAAAGATGCAGAGTGGAATGAAGAAACTTGGGAAAAAACCGAGAGCAAAATGCAAAAAGAGGCGGTTAAACTGGCGGTGCAAAAATCCGGGCTTTCCCTTGGGGACATGCACTACATTTTTGCCGGAGATTTGCTGAATCAATGTATCGGCGCCGGATTCGGTTTGCGTGAGTTGAACATTCCTTTTTTCGGAATTTACGGTGCCTGTTCCACGATGATAGAGGGATTGAGCCTTGGCTCTATGCTGATTGACGGTGGGTTTGCTGACCATATTGCAGCAGTTACCTCCAGTCACTTCTGCACGGCGGAGCGCCAATACCGAATGCCTTTGGAATACGGCGGTCAGCGAACACCAACCGCGCAATGGACGGTCACCGGTTCCGGCTCTGCGGTATTGGGATTAGAAAAAAGTAATCTTTGTATCACCCATGTCACTACCGGAAAAATCATGGATATGGGAGTGAAAGACGCCAATAACATGGGCGGTGCCATGGCACCCGCCGCCTTTGACACTCTGACGGCTCATTTTAAAGATACAGGTCGTACGCCTGCCGATTATGATTTGATTCTCACCGGAGATTTAGGCACAGTTGGACGAGATATCTTAATTGACCTGATGGCAGATGAGGGGTTTGACATCACTGACAACTATAACGATTGTGGATGTATGATTTATGACTTGGAGAGACAAGATGTTCATGCCGGTGGTAGCGGTTGCGGTTGTATCGCCTCCACATTGTGCGGGTATATTCTTCCGCAAATGAAGCAGGGAAGTTGGAAACGCATTCTTGCCATTGGCACCGGTGCTCTGCTTAGCACCACCTCCGGTCTGCAAGGCGAATCGGTTCCGGGCATTGCTCATCTGGTAGCCATCGAAAGAAAGGAGTAACTCACATGCAATATTTCAACGCCTTTTGGGTAGGCGGACTGATTTGCGCCATCGCCCAAATCCTGATTGACAAAACCAAACTGACGCCCGCACGGATTCTTGTCCTCTTTGTGGTGACTGGCGCGGTGCTTGGCGGTTTGGGATGGTATGAACCTTTGGTTCAGTTTGCCGGTGCCGGTGCTACGGTTCCCATTATCGGGTTTGGCAATGTACTTGCCCAAGGCGCCATCAAAGGCGTACAGGAACACGGATTTTTAGGGGTACTGACCGGCGGTGCCGAAGCAGCCTCCGGAGGTATTACCGCAGCCATTGTCTTCGGATTTTTGATGGCTCTGATTTTTAAACCTAAGATTAAGTCATAAAAAAAGAACCATATGGTTCTTTTTTTATGACCGAAACCGATATCCTGCGCCCCAGACGGTTTCGATATACTTTTTTCCATTGGAATCTTTTTCAATTTTCTCCCGAATTCTTTGGATATGTACGGTCACCGTAGACACATCGCCCATGGCATCAATGCCCCAAAGCCGGTCAAACAACCGCTCTTTACTGAATACAATATTGGGATTTTCCGCAAGAAAGAGTAATAGTTCAAACTCTTTCACCGGCATAGAAACCTCATCGCCGCAGACATATACCCTATGGGCATCTTTATCAATCTTAAGTTCCCGCACCTCAAGGATGCTTGGTTTCTTTTCGCTGGATTGATTGACCAGTTTTTCGTATCTGGCAATGTGGGTTTTGACTCGCGCCACCAGTTCTGACGGAGAAAAAGGTTTGGTCATATAATCATCCGCACCAAGGCCCAAGCCCCGAACCTTATCAATATCCTCATTTTTTGCAGAAAGGAAGATAATCGGAATCTCCTTGGTTTTTCTAATTTCACTGCAAACCGAAAACCCATCCCGCTTAGGGAGCATAATGTCAAGAATCACAAGCGCATACTCTTCCTCCAATGCCATAGAAAGTCCACTCTCGCCATCTGCCGCAATATCACAGTCAAAACCATTGACCTGAAGATAATCCCGTTCCAATTCGGCAATCTGTTTATCGTCTTCAACAATTAATACTCGCATAGCGTCCTCCTTTCTAACATTCTTTTTTTATTATACACAAATCAAAACTTTTTGTCGAGCCTTTTTAAAAACTTTCAAAAACTCTTTACGAAAGACAAGAATTATGTTACAATACACTACATAAGTATAAAAGATAGGAAGTGATTGCAATGCCGATTAAGGTACAAAATCAATTGCCTGCCATTGAAACCCTGAATCAGGAAAACATCTTTGTTATCACAGAAACACGGGCACTCACTCAGGACATTCGTCCCCTTAAAATTCTAATTTTAAACCTGATGCCCACCAAAATCACGACCGAAACTCAACTGCTCCGGCTTTTGGGTAATACACCGCTTCAGATTGATGTCAGTTTCATGCGCACTAAGTCTCACGAATCCAAAAACATCTCCAAGAGCCATCTGGAAACCTTTTACGGAACCTTTGAGGATTACAAAAACCAGAAGTTTGACGGCATGATTATCACCGGTGCTCCGGTGGAAACCATCGGCTTTGAAGAAGTGGACTATTGGGATGAACTCTGTGAAATTATGGAATGGAGCAAGAGTCATGTAACCTCCACCTTCCACATCTGTTGGGGGGCACAGGCGGGGCTTTATTATCACTACGGAATCCAAAAATATCCGGTGGACAAAAAGGTGTTTGGAATCTTCCCTCACCAGATTCCCTCCGGGAAAAAGCATAAAATGCTTCTGCGCGGATTTGACGATGTGTTTTATGTTCCCCATTCCAGGCATACCGAAATTCGGGAGGAAGATATTCGCAAAGTACCGGAGTTGGAAATCCTAGCGACCTCTCCGCAGGCAGGCGTATATATTGTTGCCGCCAAGGGTGAACGCCAGTTCTTTGTCACCGGGCATTCTGAATATGACGACATCACCCTTGCCACTGAGTATTTTCGCGATATTAACAAAGGTATGGAGATTGATGTTCCCTATAACTATTTCCCAGGTGACAACCCCGAAAATCCACCCAAGGTGACATGGCGTGCCCATGCGAACCTCCTGTTCTCCAACTGGCTGAACTACTTTGTATATCAAACAACGCCATATAATATCGAAGAAATTGACGGCAATAAAAACGCCTAAAAGGGAGGTCTTTTATGTATTTGCTGGAACTTTTTAAAACGCTTATCCTTGGCATCGTGCAGGGAATCACCGAATGGCTTCCCATCAGCAGTACCGGACATATGATTCTGGTGGACCAGTTTATGCCCCTCAACCAGCCGGCAGAATTTATTAACCTTTTTCTGGTTGTCATTCAGTTCGGCTCCATTCTGGCAGTTGTTACTCTGTACTTTCACAAGTTGAACCCGTTTTCTCCTAAAAAAACAGCGGCAGAAAAAACCGATACCTGGACCATGTGGTTCAAAGTTTTGGTCGGTTGCATGCCGGCAGCCGTCATTGGTCTGCTCTTTGATGACCTGATTAATCAATACACCTATAATGCCTGGGTGGTTGCGGCAGCATTGATTGTCTATGGTATTGCCTTTTTGGTGATTGAAAAACAAAACAAAAAACCTGCCATCAATACCATCGGCGAATTAAGTTATAAGACTGCTTTGCTAATTGGTGCCTTCCAGGTACTATCCCTGATTCCCGGAACCTCACGGTCCGGCTCCACCATTTTAGGTGCTGTCATCTTAGGCTCTTCCCGATTTGTCGCGGCAGAGTTTTCCTTCTTCCTTGCTGTTCCTGTGATGTTGGGTGCCAGCCTTTTAAAAGTGGTAAAATTCTTTTTGGAAACGGGCGGCGGATTCACCTTGGAACAGATTGGAATCTTGCTAACCGGTATGGTGGTTGCATATTTGGTGTCTGTTTTTGCCATTAAATTCCTGATGGAATACATTCGCAAACACGACTTCACCGCCTTTGGCTATTATCGGATTGTGGTGGGAATTTTGGTAATTCTCTACTTCCTAATTTCCGGTGCACAGGTTGTTGTACATTAAAAGATAAAGGACTTGAACACAAAAGTTCAAGTCCTTTTTTCTTAGTAATTTTCTGCGTGAATTTCAAAGTAACTTTGGGGATGTGCACAAACAGGACAGAGTTCCGGTGCGTTGGTTCCAACCACGATATGTCCGCAGTTGCGGCATTCCCATACCTGAACTTCGCTCTTTTTAAACACTTCCTGCATTTCTACATTCTTAAGTAAAGCACGATAACGTTCCTCATGGGTCTTTTCAATCGCCGCTACCATACGGAATTTTTCCGCCAGTTCGGGAAATCCCTCTTTGTCAGCAGTTTCCGCAAATCCTGCATACATATCGGTCCATTCATAATTTTCGCCATTGGCTGCTTCCACCAGATTCTCAGCCGTATTGCCAATGCCCTCCAATTCTTTGAACCACATTTTTGCGTGCTCTTTTTCATTGTCTGCGGTCTTTAAGAACAATGCAGCAATCTGTTCAAATCCCTCTTTTTTTGCCTTAGAAGCAAAATAGGTGTACTTGTTTCTTGCCTGAGATTCACCGGCAAACGCTGCCTCTAAATTCTTTTCTGTTTGTGTTCCTGCGTACTTGTTCATAGCAAATTCCTCCTCATATTTTATAAAAACATAGACACAATATCTGCTTTGGAACGGAACCCAACTGAGGTCTGTTTTACCTCTCCGTTCTCAAACAATATTACGGTGGGGATGCTCATTACGCCGTAACGCACAGCAAGTTCTCCCTCTTCGTCTACATTGATTTTACCTACCTTAACAATGTGGTCATATTCTTCTGCAATCTCATCAATAATAGGCGAAAGCATCTTGCAAGGACCACACCAGGTTGCCCAAAAGTCAACCAGAACCGGTTGTTTGGACTCTAAGACTTCCTGCTCAAAATTATTTTTGGTAATGATAAGTTCAGCCATGTTAACTCTCCTTTGCTTTATAGTATAACATACAATGACAATAGCCTTCAAAATTCGGATCCTTGATCTGTTCCCGAAATTCTTTACAGATGCATTTATTCTCAGGAGTTTTTTCCAACCGGCAGGGGCAATAGCCACCAGATTTTTTTAGTCCCTCCTGAATCATATTGACAACAGATTTGTCAGGATTAAACTGAATCTTTTTATTCATAAGAGACCTCCTTTTTCATAATCATAACACATCAAAATAAAAAAATCAATCCCATAATGATAAAAACGCACGAGATTTCTCTCGTGCGTTTTTGTTTTTCCAAATAGTTTCTTATTTGAAAATTCTCATCATAACAGTTGCAACTTCAGCACGGGTTGCGCTTCCGTTCGGGTCAAAGTTGTTGCCCTCTTTACCGGTCATGATACCTTTGAGGTAGCAGTACTTCACGCCCTCTACTGCGTAATCAGCAATTGCAGAAGCGTCACTGTAAGTCAGTGCTGCACTCAGGTCTTCATTCTTAGCCAGACCCTTGTACTGCATGTATCTGTACATGATGGTTGCCATCTGCTCACGGGTGATAATGTCGTTGGGACCAAAGTTGCCATCACCGTAACCGGTAACAATCTTGTTCTTTGCAGCCCAAGCGATGTGTGCAGCATAGTATTCGCCGCTTGCAACATCTGCAAATACATTTTCAAATGCAGAGTTGTCAGATACGCCATCGTGACGTCCAAGTACAGTTACCAACATGCCTCTGGTAATTGCAGCGTTGGGATCAAAGGTGGATGCAGTAGTACCCTTGAAGATACCGTTGTTGTAGGAATATGCAACACCTTCATAGAACCAATCACCAGCGTTTACATCAGTGAACGGCCATTTTGCAACATCAACAACGGTGTCTTCCTCATAACTGGGGTTGTAGATACCGCCGCTGCCAGGTCTGCTGATACCAGGAGTTGTAGTACCCTGCGTATTATCGTCCGGAGCCTGTTCGTTCTGGTTGGGGTTATCGGTAACGATTTCGTTCTGGTCTACGTAAGCCAGTGCAAAGTCTGCAGTAGCCTCTTCGGTAAATACGTGAATAACTTCATTCAGTTCATCCACATAGAAAGTACCGGGTGTTGCTGCTTCAGGACTGCTTACCTGAGTGTAGGTTGCGTTAACGGTCTGTGCTACAGGGTCAGCACTGATAACGACGAAGTTGCTCTTTGCAGAGGGAGAATAAGAGAATGCATAGTGCATAGTCTGCTTCTTACCACTGTCATCAGTAATTTCCTTCTTGGTTTCCTTACCCTTTTCGGTGTCGGTGTTATCTTTTACGATAACCTCAGTTTTCACACCTGCCAGAGAGTCAACCTTGATGTTTTCTTTTGCTTCATCAATCTTATCTTCTACTGCATCTTTAATGTCTTCTACAATAGAAATAATCTTATCAACAATATCAGAAATGGTAACCTTGACTTCAACGGAACCGCCTGCATCCAGAGTTTCGTTAACGTCTACTTCATCACCGCTTACATCGTCTTTTACAGTACCTTCCACGATGGTTTCGGTTGCCTCGTCAATCTTACCAACTACTACATCAGGAGCATTGGATGCTTCAGGAACGATAGTAGTACTGATGTTCTTAGTGGGCAGAGCAACGGCAACATCTGCTACATCTCCACCTTTTACTTCGATCTGAGTGGTTACTTTCTTTTCGCCGGACTCAACAACCATGTTGTACTGACCGTTGGGAACATCAGCAAATTCAAAGTTACCTTCAGCATCTGCGGTAGTGGTGAACGCAGTTCCCTGCAGAGAAACAGTAGCACCTGCACCGTTTGCTACGGTACCGGAAACTGCATAAACTGCGGGGTTAACAGTAACGCCAACCTTTGCATCTGCGCCCTTAACAAAGTTCATCTTACCATCGGAAATTGCGCCAATACCAGTGTAATCGGTGATTGCAGAACCGGTTAACTGACCGCTCAGTTCATAAGAATCAACCTTAGCGATTGCCAGTCCGGGAGCGGTAAAGGTCATGTCTGCAAGATAAGTATTCAGATTATTTTCCAGAGTGCCCAGATTCAAATCCTTCTTAATCTTTACAGAGATCGTCAGGGTAGAATTGATATCCCCAACCGTTACCTTACGCTGAACTTCAGTAAAGATGTTCTTTGCGCTGCCACTGAAACCTGCCAGCGCAGTACCGTTTATGATGCTTGCGGGCAGTTTAACTGCGGTCGGGTAGGTCAGAACCAGGTCAAAGGTACCTTCAACGATGGCTGCTCTTACCTCTTCCTTTGCGTTTTTGGTCTGAATGTTGGAACCTGCATAGTAACCTTCGCAGTATCCATCTGCCAGAGCCATAACGTCAACAAACTTGCTTCTTACAGAACTCATATCAACGGTAGCCTGTAAGGTAACAGTCTCACCGCTCTTAATTTCTGCGTTCGCACCAAATGCGCCGCTTGCTTCCGGTTTAATCTGCAGTTCTACATCAGTCGCCAGGCTCTGTTCAACGCCTTTTGCCATGACAGCAACAGAAGACGACATCATAACTGCAACAACCAAAAGAATGGCTAATACTTTTTTCATGATATAACCCTCCTAAAAAGTTATGTAATATATGTTGTTTAATTATTTTTCTTATTAAATGATTGACACCGCAATTCGCAACAATGCCTTGATGTATCGTTTCCCATTATCGATAGCGGTCCATCAGTTCTGCCTTTTTGGCACTTTTTTCTGCCGTGTAGGCGGCGCGAATTTCATTCACGATTCCGGTATCGCCGCCGGTTTTCTTGAGTTCAGCCTCAATCTGAGAAAGCAGAGATTCCATTTTAGAATCACATTGCCCCTCTAATCCTGCTGCTCTGCCGATATACTTTTTGGCAATACTGGTTTTCGTCACTTGGCCTTTTCCATTGATTGCATCTTGCTTTGCCTGTGCCACCATAGACTCCAATTGACCATTGAAGGATGCCTTTAAAACATAAATCTGTGCCAATAGGTTTTCAAGATTGGAAGTCTCCGGCTCGACTTTCTCGGGCGCTTGCGGTTGTACATTCGCTTGGGGATTCTCCTCCGGTTGTTTCACCGGTTTTCCGGTAATCAGGCTGACCGCCTCTTCCGGAGTCATTTCCCCGTCTTGCAAAAGTTTTGCATCTTCTTCCGAGAGGGGTTTTACCTGTATTTCCGGAAGTTCTTCGGAGATTCTGTTAAGGAGCGCAGTCTCTTGCTCGTTTAAACGAATCCTCCGTTCCTCAGGGGAATACTTTTGACTGTCAACCACCGCTTGGATGGTATTCCATTGCCAATATACAACTCCTGAAATGCCAATGACTAATACCAATAGCACCGCCAGAGTAATCCGCAAACCGAGTCTGCGTTTCTTTTTTGCCATACGCCATCTCTCCTTTGGAAAACTCCCTCACTACACCTCTAACGTTTTTTTGTCAGATATCGCAGCCGACTCTTTCTTCTCTCTGGTATAAGTTGGAACTACCCTGGCAACAGCGTCTTTGACAACCTCGTTGTCTTCGGTTTCGACAGCGGTTTCTAACAGAGCCAAGTGTGCCTTTAATTCCTCCATGCTATGGAAGAACGGCTCACCGATATAAATTTTGTCATGCGCCGTCTTGGTTAAGCCCTCTTCCTCCATCAAAAGTTCCTCATAGAGTTTCTCTCCGGGGCGAAGACCTGTAATTTTTATCTGGATATCCTTTCCTTCTTTTAAGCCGGAAAGGCGAATCAGATTCTTTGCCAAATCATAAATCTTAACCGGCTCTCCCATGTCAAGCACAAAGATTTCTCCTCCGCTGGCATAGGTTGCCGCTTGCAACACCAACTGTGCCGCCTCTGGAATGGTCATAAAAAACCGTGTGATTTCCGGATGGGTCACTGTGATTGGTCCGCCTTTTTGAATCTGCTTTTTGAATCTGGGAAGAACCGAACCGTTAGAGTTGAGTACATTCCCGAAACGAACTGCCACAAATTCTGTCTTGCTGACCGTTTGCATTGCCTGAATAATCATTTCGCAAACCCGCTTGGTGGCACCCATCACATTGGTGGGATTGACTGCCTTATCCGTAGAAATCAAAACAAAACGCTTGGTTTCATATCGATCTGCACAACAAGCCACATGGTAAGTACCAAAGACATTGTTTTTTACCGCTTCCATCGCATTGGCTTCCATCAAGGGCACATGTTTGTGTGCAGCCGCATGAAAGACAATTCTGGGACGGAATCTGGCAAACACCTGCTCTAAACGTTCCTTATCACGCACCGAAGCGATAACCACCTCGACATCACAATCCGGAAACGAATCTGCCAGTTCATTTTCCAAGTCAAAGGCGTTGTTTTCATAAATATCCAAAACAACCAATTTTTTAGGAGCAAACTTTGCAATCTGCCGGCAGAGTTCAGACCCAATGGACCCGCCGCCACCGGTTACCATAACCACCTGATTGGTAATATCCTCCGCAATCGCGCTGTTATCCAACTTCACCGGTTTTCTCTCTAAAAGGTCCTCTACCTCAACTTCACGGATGAATTCGGTGCTATTTTTGTTGTATAAAGCATCAGCAAGTCCCGGTAAAATTTTTAATTTACAAGGAAGTTCGCTGCAGATTTCAATAATATGTTTTTTGGATTCTGCACTGGTGGAAGAAATCGCAATAATAATCTCATCCGGTTTCAGCCAACTGCAAAGTTTGGGAAGTTGATTTATCTTTCCCAACACCTTGGTTCCGCTAATCATCAACTTCTGCTTGGTAGGGTCATCATCCACAAAACCAAGCACATGATAATTCAAACTGCTGTTTCCTGCAATATCCCGCACCAGAGTTACCCCCAGTGCACCCGCTCCAACAATCAGTACATTTTTTGTATTGGTCTGCTTTTTGCGGGAAATCATCTTGCGCTCTATCTTACCCAGAACCCGAACACTCATTCGAATTCCAATCACGCCAACAGAGGACAATAGCGTCGCAAACAAATTGGCTTTCAGGAAAAATCCTTCCATAGCATAAAAATGACAAATCAAATTGGTGACAATTCCTGCTGCCACGCATCCCAAAAGGACTCTGCCATATTCTCTGGTTCCGCCATAGACCCAATAGACGCTATAACATCCGAATATGTGTAAAAAACCCGTAAAAGCAATCACCGCAAGGGAAATCATCTTCCAGTTTAATAACACAACATCCATGGCTGCTCCAACCCGATGAATCAAAAAAATGGTCACTACATAGGAAAGGAAAACCAGCATAATATCGCATACGAACAAATATCGGTTCCGCATTACCCGATGTGATAAACTCATACATTCCTCTCCCTATATAGATTCTTGTAGCATGGTATTTGCGCGCATAAAAAACTGTGATGTCTTTTCGGTTCCAAGGACTTTCTTCATTTTTTCTGCCGCATCCGCAAGATTCGGAGGTCGCACAGAAATGTTATGGCAGTCTGAACCAATCAATCCCACCGTTTCTTTCTTTAAAATTTTCCATGCCAGATGGGATCTTTTTTTATGAAGAAGTGCTCCTGCATTGACTTGCAGAACAACACCTTCCTGACTTAAATTACGAATGATAGAACGGTTTTTTCTTATATGATAGTAGCGATCAACATGTGCCAGCACCGGAATGATATTCCGTTCAATCATCAGACATTCCAAATCGCTTTGAAACTCCTTGGTCCATTCCGGATAAAGAGTTTCAATCAGCAAATATCTGCTTGTTCCAATACATGCCTGTTCTAAATTTTCATACCTATGAAGAGATACTCCACAGTAAAGAACCTCTGCGCCGGGAAGTATTGTGATATCTGTGGTGTTTGCACGTTTCAGTTCTTCCAACGCATTCTCGCGGCGCATCAAAAAGTGTTCCAAGGTTTCCTGCCGCATATCAAAATGCGGAGTTGCCGCCACGGCACGAATTCCCTGTTCCCTCATTTGCTCCAACATCTGCACAGATTCCTCTATGCTTTGACTTCCGTCATCCATCCCCGAAAGAATGTGTGTATGAAAATCAACCATGTTATTTATCCTCATTCAACAAACGGGTATAACTGTAATAGTTTTTATAGTAATAATCCTTGCGCATGTATCTTCCTTTTTTACTGGAAGTAATCTTGGTGTCATTAAACAACATACCAATGATTCGTGCTTTCACAAATTCCAACTGCTGAATTGCCTCAGCAAGTTCGTCATTGGTGGTCTGTCCCTGACGGACTACCAACAAGACGCCATTTGCTTTTACAGCAAGCAAGGAGGCATCGGTCGCTACATTGACCGGCGGGGTATCAACAAATACATAATCATACTGCTGTGCCAGTTCTTTTAACACATCTTCCATCTTATTGGACGCCAGAAGTTCTGCCGGATTCGGCGGAATCTCGCCGGAATAAATCACATCCAGATTGTTGTATTTGCTTTTGCGAATCACATCCGGCAGTTTGTTCAGGTTAACCAGAACGTTACTCAAACCGGGAGAACCTTTTTCTTCGCAAAGACGAGAAATGCTTGGTTTTCTCAAATCACAGTCTACGACGCAAACTTTGGCACCCATATCCGCAAAGGTGATTGCCAAATTCAGACAACTGGTAGACTTACCCTCAGACGCTCCGGAACTGGTAATCAAAATCACCTTGCCACCGGTTTCTGTCAGGGAAAAAATCAAGTTGGTTCTCAGCGCCTTATAGGCTTCTTTCACAAAAAACCGACTATGCTCCGAGAGAATCTTCTCACTGGGTGCGCCTTCTTCTACCTTTTTAGGAGTAAAGGCTTTTTTCAGTTTCTGTATTCGTTTTGCAAGACTCATGCCAGAATCCACCTTTCCTCTCTCGCAGGTTGTCTATCTCTTTATCAATGGAAAATCACACATAAAAAACATCTTTTTATGCGTTTCCACAAAAACCCACTTTATAATATATAGAAACATTATACCATAACCCACGAAAAAGTCAATAGTTCAAACAGAAAAATATCTCTCCATTCTGCACAAAATCTATCGCCCATTTATGGCTTTTTCTTCCCGCAGAACAAAGTACCCACGCTCTTGCCGTCCGCAATATCATAAAGTTTCTCCGGTTTTTCGCCATTGGCAATTACCATATCAATCCCCTCTTGCGTAACCAGTTCTGCAGCATTGATTTTCGTTCTCATCCCTCCGGTCCCCCGTCGGGTTCCCTCTCCGCCTGCACAAGCGCGGATGGCATCTGTAATTTCTTCCACTACCGGAATCATCTTAGAGCCCTCTTTTGACGGGTCTCCGTCATAAAATCCATCAATATCAGACAGAATGACCAAAAGTTCCGCATCCACCAGACAGGCAACATAGGCAGATAAGGTATCATTATCTCCAAATTCAATTTCGTAGGTGGAAATCACATCGTTTTCATTGACAATCGGGATCACCCGATAACCAATCATGGTTTCAAAGGCATTTTTTGCACTTGTATAACGTCCTTCATCTTCCAAAACAAATTTAGTCAAAAGGACCTGCCCGGTATTATAGCCGTATTCCTTAAAATACTTTTCATAAATCGACATCAGGCTCGCCTGTCCGATTGCCGCAAGTGCCTGCTTTTGGCGGGTATCCGTCGGCTTTTCCGGAAGCCCTAGTTTGCCGACACCAACACCAATGGCGCCGCTGGAAACCAACACCACTTCATGGCCCATATTCATCAAATCAGCAAGCACCCGCACAAGGCTCTCCAGCCGCCTTAAGTTAATTTTCCCCGTTTCATGGGTCAGGGTGGATGTTCCTACCTTTACCACGATTCGTTTGCCCTGTTGCATCCATTACGCCTCCCGGAACAAAATATCTTATTTAGTATATCAAGTTTGTCTGTGCTTGTCAAGAAAACACTTGACGAATGGATGTGAATATGGTTAGATATTCTTAGTTTTTAAGAAAGCGGGGTTACAAAATGCAAATTGGTTCTGTCTGTTTGGAAAATAACCTTTTTTTGGCACCTATGGCAGGAGTAACGGACCAGGCGTTCCGCATTACTACCAAGCCTTTTGGGCCTGCGCTGATGTATACCGAAATGGTCTCCGGCAAGGGGCTGCATTACAATAACAAACGTACCGGAGATTTGTTAGAAGTCTCTCCTTTGGAATCACCGGTTGCCGCACAAATTTTCGGGCATGACCCTGATATTATGGCAGGCATTGCCGAGGACGCATTGAAAAACGGCGCCATTATGCTGGATATCAACATGGGGTGTCCCGCACCGAAAATTGTAAACAACGGGGACGGAAGCGCCTTGATGAAGCAACCACATCTTGCCGGTGAGATTATTCATGCTGTCAGTCGTGCGGTTGACGTTCCGGTCACCGTTAAGTTTCGTATGGGTTGGGACGATTCCCACATCAATGCCGTAGAATTTGCAAAAATTGCAGAGGCAAACGGTGCTGCCGCCATTACGGTTCACGGAAGAACCCGCGAGGCGTTTTATAGCGGAAAAGCAAATTGGGATATCATCCGTCAGGTTAAAGAATCTGTCGCAATTCCAGTCATTGGCAATGGGGATATTACCGGTGGCATTTCCGCCAAAGCAATGCTGGAAACCACCGGTTGCGACGGCTTGATGATAGGCCGTGCCGCCCAGGGAAATCCATGGATTTTCAGAGAAATTCTGCACTATCTCAAAACAGGGGAACTTCTCCCTCCTCCCTCGTTAGATGAACGAATCTCTACTGCCCTTTCCCATCTGGAACTTTTGGTTCATCACAAAGGGGAGCACCGCGGGATACAGGAGGGGCGCAAACATATGTCCTGGTACTTTAAAGGTGTTCAAGGTGGCGCAATGCTTAGAGACCGCATCAATAAGGTCTGCTCCCTTGCCGAAATGCGGGAAGTAATCCGTGAAATTCCCTGTCAGTTCGGGCGATAAAAATTCCTCTGTTTTTCACAAAAATATCTTGACTTTTTTGTGGTATACGTGTACAATATTCTAGTATGATTCTAATTATTATGTCATGCTTTGCTTACTAAACTTTATGTCATCTTTTTTCATTAAGTTATACGATCGGGTACCTTTCGGTATCACAAAATTTTAGGAGGTGTTACTCATTACAACAACCATTATTATTGCAGTTGTTGCTCTGGTCGCCGTCATCGCAGTCGGTTTCGGCGCGTTTAAATACGGGTATTCTTACCGCAAAAAGTTTGCTGAATTAAAAATTGGCAGTGCTGAGGAAGAAGCAAACCGTATCCTGGATTCTGCCAGGGAGCAATCAGAAAAATATGCTGAAAATTTGAAAAAAGAAAAGATGTTTGAAGCCAAAGAAGATATACATAAGTTAAGAAGCGAGTTGGACAGAGAGATTAAAGAGCGCAGAAATGAACTTCAGCGCCAGGAAAGAAGAGTACAACAAAAGGAAGACACCATTGACAAGAAAACTCAAACGCTGGAGAAGAAAGAAGAACAAATCCAGCAAAAAATGAACGAAGTGGAAGATTTGCAAACCGAAGTTGAGCGGGTAAAGAAGTTACAAATTGCTCAACTTGAAAAGATTGCAGAATTTACCGCCGCTCAGGCAAAAGACTACTTGCTTAAACAAGTGGAAGAAGACGCCGCTCACGATAAAGCGGTATTGATTAAATCCATTGAGGCTCAGGCTAAAGAAGAGGCGGACGAAAAGGCTTGCCGTATTATCACCGGTGCCATTCAGCGTTGTGCGGCTGACCACGTAACAGAAACCACCGTTTCTGTGGTTCAACTACCCAATGACGAAATGAAAGGTCGTATCATCGGCCGTGAGGGGCGGAACATCCGCACCCTGGAAACCATGACCGGAGTCGATTTGATTATCGACGATACCCCTGAAGCAGTTATCCTGTCCGGTTTTGACCCTGTTCGTCGGGAAATTGCCCGCCGTTCTCTGGAAAAACTGATTGTTGACGGAAGAATTCATCCGGGTCGGATTGAAGAAACCGTTGAAAAAGCCACCAAAGAAGTAGAAAATATCATCAAGCAGGAAGGCGAACGCGCCACATTTGAGACCCATGTACACGGTCTGCAACCGGAACTGATTCGTCTGCTTGGCCGATTGAAGTATCGTACCAGTTACGGTCAGAATGTTCTTCAGCATTCCATTGAAGTTGCCCACCTTGCCGGTTTGATGGCAGGTGAGTTAGGTGCCGATGTAAACCTTGCCAAACGCGCAGGTTTACTCCACGATATCGGCAAAGCCATTGACCATGAAGTTGAAGGCTCTCATGTGACCATTGGCGGCGACGTTGCCAAAAAGCACAAAGAAAGTGACAAAGTCATTCACGCAATTCTGGCACATCATGGTGACATTGAACCCAAGACCATTGAGGCATGCCTGGTTCAGGCGGCAGACGGTATTTCCGCAGCCCGTCCCGGTGCTCGCCGTGAGAACTTGGAATCTTACATCAAACGTCTGGAACAATTGGAAGGCATCACCAATTCCTTTAAAGGTGTTGAGCGTTCCTTCGCTGTACAGGCAGGCCGTGAGGTTCGTGTTATTGTAAAATCTGACGCTGTCAATGATGACGAAACCATCTTGATGGCAAGAGAGATGGCAAAACAGATTGAGGATACCATGGAATATCCCGGTCAGATTAAAATTAATGTCATCCGCGAACTTCGTGCAATTGAATATGCAAAATAGTCTAAACGCACATCCTATTGGGATGTGCGTTTTTCTTCTTAAATTTTTTTCAAAATTTCTGCATTTTTCTATTGACAAGCAGTGAAATCTGTGATATTATATACGAGTTGTTCGGCATGGTCCGGTAGTTCAGTTGGTTAGAATGCCAGCCTGTCACGCTGGAGGTCGTGGGTTCGAACCCCATCCGGATCGCCAATTTATATGCTGCCCTAGCTCAGTAGGTAGAGCACTTCCTTGGTAAGGAAGAGGTCGGCGGTTCAAATCCGCTGGGCAGCTCCAAAAAGCAAGTCATTTGACTTGCTTTTTTTGTTTTTTCATTGACAAAATTGAAATTTATATTTATACTAAAAAGGTAGCATACATAAAGGAGTGTAAAAACATGAAAATTGCTTTGATTAACGAAAATTCTCAGGCTGCAAAGAATGAACTGATTTGCAACACTTTAAAGTCTGTAGTAGAGCCCATGGGTCACGAGGTTCTGAACTTTGGTATGTACTCTAGCGACGACGAAACCCAACTGACCTATGTTATGAACGGTCTGCTTGCTGCAATTCTGCTCAATTCCAAAGCCGTTGACTTTGTTGTAACCGGTTGCGGCACCGGTCAGGGTGCAATGCTTGCCCTCAACTCTTTCCCCGGTGTCCTCTGTGGTCATGTCACCGACCCCACTGACGGCTATTTGTTTGCGCAGGTAAACAACGGCAATGCAGTTGCAATGCCCTTTGCGCAAAACTTTGGCTGGGGTGCAGAACTCAATCTTGGTTATACCTTTGAAAAACTTTTCTCCGGCGAGTTTGGTCTGGGTTATCCCAGAGAGCGGGCAATTCCCGAACAGAGAAACAAAAAAATTCTGGATGAGGTGAAAAAGGTAACCCATCAGGATATGCTGACCATTCTGAAAAACATTGATCAGGAATTTTTGAAAACTGCAGTCAGCGGTAAAGAATTTAAAGATTTGTTCTTTGCAAACTGTCAGGTTCCGGAAATTGCAGACTACATCAAAAGTATTTTAGACTAAGACAAAAGGCACGCGGTTGCGTGCCTTTTTTATATTCCATAAAATCGCTTTCCGTTCTCGGTGGTAATCCGTGTTAACTCCTCCACCGATACCCCTTTGATTTCTGCCATTTTTTCTGCCACATGTCTTACATATCCGCTAAAGTTTCGTTCGCCGCGGTGGGGTTCCGGTGCCATGTATGGGCAATCGGTTTCTACCATCAATCGTTCTAGCGGTACCGCGGCACATGCCTCAATAGCACGGCGGGCATTTTTAAAGGTCAGCACACCGGTAAAGGAAATCATGAATCCCATCTTAATCAGTTCCTTTGCAGTTTCTGCACTGCCGGAAAAACAATGCATCACTCCATTACTAATTTCCACTTCCTTTAATATCTCAATACACTTTCCTTTGGAATCCCTGTCGTGAATCACCACAGGCATATCCAGTTCCTTGGCAAGTTGTAACTGCCGACGGAACCAGAATTGCTGAAGTTCCGGCTGGACGTCATCATAATGATAGTCAAGCCCTATCTCCCCGATGGCACGCACTTTTGGATTTTCCGTTGCCAGACGGCGAAGTTCTTCTATATCTTCTTCCTTGACTTCCTCTACATCACCGGGATGGATGCCAACTGTCGCATAGATAAAGTCATAGCGGTTGGCAAGTGCTACCGCCTGCTTGGAGGTAGAAATATTTGCCCCAATGTTGGTAACCAGACCAACCCCATACGAGGATAAACTTTGTATCACTTCCTCCCTGTCAAGGTCAAAACGCGGGTCGTCAAAATGTGCGTGTGTATCAAAAAGCATGGTGAAATCTCCTTGGTTTTTATTTTCCGGTTGATTATACCACAGTTTTGTGATATAATCAACTCAAAATCCTAAGATGGAGTTGAATTTAATGACCGCAATGGAAGAACTGAATCAAAAAGGCAAACTTGCCAAGGACGCATCTTACCAACTTGCCGTTCTGTCTGCTGAAACAAAAAACCAGGCACTTCTCGCTATGGCAGATTCACTTTGTCAAGAAAGCACATATATTTTAGAAGAAAACGCCAAAGACCTTGCTAAAGGTAAGGCAAATGGCATGAACGAGGGTCTGCTTGACCGGCTGGCATTGAGCGAAAGTCGTATTGCGGCTATGGCAGAGGGTCTAAGACAAATCGCCTCTCTCAGCGACCCGATTGGAGAGGTACTGACCGAAACTACCCGTCCCAATGGACTTGTCATTCAGAAAGTTCGGGTTCCCCTTGGAGTCATTGGCATCATCTACGAGGCGCGTCCCAATGTAACCGCAGATGCCGCGGGCCTTTGTATCAAGTCCGGAAACACCGTGATTCTTCGCGGCGGAAAAGAGGCTGCACATTCTAACCGTGCCATTGTCAAGGTGATGCAGACTTCCGGTTACAAGGCAGGACTTCCCAATGGTTCTATCAATCTGGTCGAGGACACCAGTCGGGAAAGTGCTACCGCCCTGATGCAATTGAATGAATATCTGGACGTTATCATTCCTCGCGGCGGTGCCGGTCTGATTCGTGCCGTGGTGGAAAACGCCACCGTGCCCGCCATTGAAACAGGAACCGGAAACTGCCATGTCTATGTAGATGCCTCCGCAGACCTCAAAATGGCAAAGGACATTGTTATCAATGCAAAAACCCAGCGTCCCTCGGTTTGCAATGCGGAAGAAAAACTGCTGGTTCACGCCTCGGTTGCTGAAGCATTTCTGCCGGATATGTTGTCCGCCCTCAAAGAAAAAGGAGTCACTATCATCGGTGATGCAAAAACTTTAGCGTTATATCCCGATGCCATTTTAGCCACCGAAGAGGATTGGGGCACTGAGTATCTGGATTTGAAGATCGGCGTTAAAGTAGTTGACTCTTTAAAAGACGCCATTTCCCATATCAATCGCTACAACAGCCGGCATAGCGAGGCAATCATTACAAACGACTCTGTCGCGGCGCAAACATTCCAAAATGAGGTCGATGCTGCCGCTGTTTATGTCAATGCCTCCACTCGTTTCACAGACGGTTTTGAGTTCGGTTTTGGCGCTGAAATCGGAATCAGTACTCAAAAGATTCACGCAAGAGGACCGATGGGGTTGGCAGAATTAACTTCAACCAAATATATGATATGCGGAACCGGTCAGGTACGGGGGTAACTATGAAGAAAGCATCCAAAACCAACGCTATGCGGTATCTGGAAAAACATAAAATTCCCCACAACGAACTCTTGTATGAAAGCGACGGCTTTATGGACGGCGTTTCCATCAGCCAAAAACTGGGGCAGCCACCGGAAAAAGTGTTCAAAACCTTAGTCACCGTCGGCAAAAGTAAAACCCATTATGTCTTTCTGGTTCCGGTTGCCGAAGAACTGGATTTAAAGAAAGCCGCCGCCTCGGTAGGCGAAAAGTCTGTTGAGATGATTGCGGTCAAAGAAATCACACCCCTGACCGGCTATGTGCGGGGCGGTTGCAGCCCGCTGGGAATGAAAAAACAGTTTAAAACCGTGGTGAACTCCTCTGCACTAAACCATGAAACCATCTGTTTTAGCGGCGGACGGCTGGGCGCACAGATTGAACTTGCACCCCACTATCTTGCCGAACTGATTCAGGCTGAATTTTACGATATTATTGTATAAAAAAGTGCTATCCGATTGGATAGCACTTTTCGTTTACTTATGGTATTTTCCGCCGTGATTGATATTGCATGCCCGATAGATTTGTTCGAGCAAAATCACACGCATCAACTGATGGGGAAAGGTCATGGGGGAAAAACTTAATTTCATATCAGCTCTTCGCTTGACCGCATCGCAAAGTCCCATAGAGCCGCCAATTACAAACACTCGATGGCTGACTCCTGACGATGCCAGATGAGAAAATTGCTCTGCCAACTGCTCCGATGAAAGTGGTTTTCCCTCGATACAAAGGGCGGTCACATGGGCGCTGTCGGGAATTTTTTTCAAAATTCTCTCCCCTTCTTTTTCCAGCACCTGTGCCTTTTCCCGCTCCGAAGGATTGTCCGGCGTCGCTTCATCCGGAACTTCAATCAGTTCCAATTTGCAATACCTACTCAGACGTTTTTGATATTCCGAAATTGCGTCTGTGAAGTAGGATTCCTTAATTTTGCCTACACATACAACCGTAATTGTCAACATAGGCTAGATTGCGAAATAGTAGCCGACACCGCGTTTGGTCATGATATGGCGGGGCTGAGAGGGATCATCCTCAATCTTTTCACGGACACGGCGGACAGTTACATCCACCGTACGCACATCACCGTAATATTCGTAATCCCAAACATACTCCAGCAATGCTTTTCTGGAATAAATTTTGTTCGGTTGTGCGGATAAGAACTTAATCAGTTCAAACTCTCTGACCGTCAGGTCAATGAGTTGACCATTCTTGTAAAGTTCATATCGGTTGCAATCCAAACGGAAACATCCAACATCGACAATATCAGTATCCTCCGCCTGTGCCGCCGGCTCTATCTCAGTACGACGCATGTTTGCCTTAATACGAGCCAGAAGTTCCCGTACACTGAATGGCTTGGTCACGTAGTCATCTGCTCCCAATTCCAAACCCAGAACCTTGTCCACTTCTTCCTCGCGGGCAGTAATCATCAAAATCGGCACCGATGAGGTTTCACGGATTTTTTTACAGACCGAAAATCCATCCAGTTTGGGAAGCATGACATCTAAAAGAATCAAATCCGGCTCCAGATTGGATGCCTTTAATACTGCTTCTTCCCCATCATAGGCTTCATAAACTGTGTATCCCTCATTCTGCAGGTTCAGTTTCAAAATATCGACAATGCTCTTTTCATCATCCACAACCAAAATTTTCTTTCCCATGTTTCTTCCACCCCCGGAATTTTATCAAAACTTTTGTCAGTAGAGACCATACTCCATTGGATTCTGGAATACACCGTCTCTCTTTATCTCAAAATGCAGATGCGGGCCTGTGCTGTTGCCGGTATTACCCATATAGGCAATGGTTTCACCTTGCATCACACAATCCCCCTCAGAGACCACAAGTTCATCACAGTGTGCATACGCTGTTTCAAACCCATTGCCGTGGTCAATGGTTAGATAATTCCCGTAGCCTTCCATCCAGCCGGCATATACCACCCTGCCGCTGTCTGCCGCCATAATCTCGGTGCCGATATCGTTGCCAATATCGATTCCGTTATGTTGTCTGCCCCAACGGGAACCAAACTCTGAAGTCAATACTCCTTGTGTCGGTTGCGTAAAAGAACCGGTTGCCGCAAAGATGTCTTCTTTGGGCCCCGCCGCCTCTAACGGACCTTGTACCTGCGCGACGACCACCGACTGACTCTCCCCAGAAGGTAGCCCATCGACGGATGCCACAAAACAAAGACCGGCACCTATCATAAAAAGACCTTTTGCTACGCCGGACACAAGACTGTTCCGCATTTGTTTTTTTCTGTAATCAAGCAAGATTTCATCTCCCACTCAGCAAAATTTAATGTGTCATTATATACACATTAAATTTATATTACAGATATTCTAATTTTAAACTAGTGAAACAAAAAAATCAAGTGCTTTTGCTAATTTTTTTAAAATTTCCGTCTTACTTCTCTATCTTTTTCTGCAATTTTGCCAAAAGAAAGGGCAGATCATGATTTTCTGTGAAAATTTCCAAAAAAGGCTTGACAATCCCACCCCCACATGGTATACTTTTTAAGTCGCACCGATGCGGCACAATATGTGCTTGGAGAGGTGTCCGAGTGGTTTAAGGAGCTAGTCTTGAAAACTAGTGATGCGAAAGCACCCAGAGTTCGAATCTCTGCCTCTCCGCCACTTTCTTTTTCAAGTTACAATTTCATATCTTATGAATTCGGAGAAGTACTCAAGTTGGCCGAAGAGGCGCCCCTGCTAAGGGTGTAGGTCGTGAAAGCGGCGCGAGGGTT
>JAZQFW010000007.1:0-19137 GCA_045539735.1 Ructibacterium sp.
ATCATGCCCCGTCCAAACCCTTGAGTGATTGGACGGATGCCCTTGGCAATGCGCTCCGCTATGAAACTGACCTTTCGTTTCTTTCGGAACTTAAGGAGCGTTTCATCTCATCCGAAGAACCGGAAACCTTACCGGAAAGCGACCGACCTTTGACGGAGCACTGAGCATGAAACTACAAAAGGGATTTCTCTGCTTTGGGCGCAGATTTTGTGTTCGTATTCATCTGCTTTTACTTCCTTTGCTCGTCTCCGCCTATCTTGGCAACTACCTTTCTCTGTTTTTTATCAGTTGGTGCTCGGCAGGCCTTCATGAACTATGCCATATTTTAGCCGGAAAACGGCTCTCTGTTCCTGTGTCTGGTATTATATTTATGCCTTTTGGACTTTGTGCACCCCTGAAAGAACCTTTCATCAAGCAACCGTGGAAAGAAATCCTGATGGCGCTCGCCGGACCCCTCTGTAATTTGGGGTTAGCATTTGGTTTTGAGGTTACCCACACGCAAGTTTCTTCTCCGCTGATGGTCTACGGCAGAGACGTCAATCTGGCTATGGCAGTTTTAAATCTTCTGCCCTGTCTGCCATTAGACGGCGGTAGAATTCTCCGTTCCATCCTCAACTTGGGAACCGGTACCCTGTCTGCCTACCGCATCACAACCTCGCTGAGCCGTATCATTGCAGGAGGTTTGTTTGCCATCGGCATTGGATGTTTGGTAACCACAAGATTTCAATTTTCTGTTTTGATGATTGGTGTCTTTCTGCTTGGAAATCTGTTCTCAGAGCAAAAAAACATCTCCCGTCAAGCCTTGGAAGAATTGTTGTATCACAACAAAAAACTGGACAGAGAATCGTTAAACGCTTGCATTTCTCTCACCGCTTATTCGCATCTTCCGGCACGAAAATTGCTTCGCAAACTCTCCTTCCACCGATACTCACTGGTGCATGTGGTAGACAAACATCAGCGTCTGCTTTACACACTGACAGAAGATGAGATTTTACAAGCATTGTTAAACCATAGTATTAGGATTACCCTGGACGAAATTTATCAAACAAAAAACGCCTAAAAGGCGTTTTTTTATAGTTCAATTTTTTTGTTTTCTCTGGACTCTTTATAAAGCACAAATTTGCTCCCGATAATCTGGACCGTGTCTGCACCGACTGCTTCTGCTGCCGCCTCTGCCGCCTCACGGGTATCCATTAAGGAGTTTTCAAGCACATGCACTTTAATCAGTTCGTTTGCCTCTAAGGCGTCAGCAAACTGTTTTGCCATATTCTCTGTAATTCCGTCCTTGCCAATTTGATATAGTGCAGGAATGGTATTCGCCATTCCTCTCAGTTTTGCTCTTTGCTTACTTGTCAACATAACGTTTCCTCCTATTTGGTATCGTACCAACTTTTTCCTGTGTTCATATCTACCACCAAGGGTACGGAAAGGCTACAGGCATGTTCCATCTCCTCTTTGAGAATTCGTTTCACCTGTTCAACCTCGTCACGATACGCTTCTATAATCAATTCATCGTGCACCTGAAGAATCAGTTTGGATTTTAATTTTTCTTCCTTAAGCCGACGATACACATGAACCATGGCAACCTTTATAATATCTGCGGCAGTCCCTTGGATCGGTGCATTCATAGCAACCCTTTCTCCAAAGGCACGGGTGATATGGTTGCCGGCACTTAGTTCCGGCATATTCCGCCGTCTGCCCATTAACGTGGTGACATAGCCGTTCTCTTTTGCCTGTTCCACTGTTTCTTTCATATAGGCATCTACCTTGGGATAGTTTTGTAAATATCCTTTGATATACGCATCTGCCTCTTTGACCGATATTTCCAAATCCTGTGCCAGAGAAAAGGCACCGATTCCATATACAATTCCAAAGTTAACCGCTTTGGCACCGGAACGCATCGCAGGGGTAACTTCCTCCATCGGCACACCAAAAACCTGTGATGCGGTACGGGTGTGAATATCCTCGTTATTGATAAAGGAATTTTGCATGGTGCTATCCCCTGCGATATGGGCAAGCACACGAAGTTCAATCTGTGAATAGTCCGCATCGACAAGACAGGTATCTTCCCACTGAGCAACAAACATTCTGCGAATTTCCCGTCCCAGTTCTGTCCGCACCGGAATGTTCTGCAAATTCGGCTCCGTACTGCTGATTCTTCCGGTTGCCGTAACCGTCTGATTGAAATTGGAATGAATTCTCCCCGTTTTAGTATCAATCATGGGAAGCATGCCCTCCACATAGGTAGACTGCAGTTTGGAAACCTGACGATATTCCAAAACCTTAGCAACAATTGGATGTTTATCCAAGAGTTTATGCAGAACATCCACATTGGTGGAATATCCGTTTTTATTCTTCTTCCCGCCCGGAAGTCCCAACTTGGCAAATAAAATTTCACCGAGTTGCTTGGGGGAATTAATGTTAAACTCCTCTCCTGCAAGGGAGTAAATCTCCTCTTGAAGATTGGAAATTTTAGATGCAAGAGTATCCCCAAATTTCTTTAGCGCTTCCTTATCGACATAAACGCCCTCATATTGCATGCTAGCAAGAACTTCAACCAAAGGAAGTTCCACTTCATCATAGAGTTCTTTCTGTCCATCCTCGTCCAGTTTTTGGGTAAAGAATTTTCTAAGGCGGGAAATTGCAACAGTGCGGTCTGCCATTTTTTGCAAAGTTTGGGTGTCGTCTTCCAATCCTAAATTCATAGAAATTTGTCCATCATCCTCTACACGGGCAGAGGTTTCAGGAAGTTCCTGCCCCAGATAGGTCATACACAGAGTTTCCAAGTCATAACTGCTGCGGGTAGGTTCTGCCAGATATGCCGCAATCAGAACATCAAATCCAATCCCTGCCATCCTAATCCCGCTTTTGCGCAGGGCGAGAATATCTTCTTTCACCTGATAGCCGTATTTTACTATTCCGGCATCCTCAAAAAAGGCTTTTAGTTCCGGCGTTTTTGCATCGGAAAGAGATAATACTTCTGTCCCATCACCGGAAACAAACAGGTCAAATCCTCCCGCAGTTTGAGAGAGCAGATACTCTGCCTCCGTCAGTTTTTGAATGCGGACAGAAAACTCCTCTGCCGTAACCTTGATGAGTGTTCCGGTTACAGCCTCCTGATGTGAAGTGCGTTCCTCAACAGGTATATCCAGTTTATCCATAAAGGATTTAAAGTTGAGTCTTTGAAACAAAGCCCCCAAAGCCTTGGTGTCATAAGGGGAGCGTTTGAAACTTGCAAAATCAAACTCCATGGGAACCTGTCTGTCAATCGTCGCCAGCGTTTTACTCATAAACGCACTATCCTTGTCCGCAGATAGTTTATTTTTCACCGCCGGAGTGACCTCCAACGATTCCAGGTTTTCATAAATTTCTTCGATGCTATGATAGGTTTGAATTAAGGAGAACGCCGTCTTTTCTCCCACCCCTTTGACGCCGGGGATGTTATCGGACGGGTCTCCCATCAAGCCTTTCACATCAATGAACTCTTTGGGTGTTACCCCATATTTTTCAACCACCGCATCAGCGTTATAATCGGTGGTTTCGGTCTTACCCATGCGGGTAATCACCAACTTAATCACCGTTTTTTCCGATGCCAGTTGCAAATCGTCTTTATCACCGGTTAAAATCCGACACGCGATGTCCTTTTCTTCACACAAGCGGGAAACCGAACCAATCAAATCATCCGCTTCGTATCCCTCTTTTTCAATGCAAGCACAGTTCATGGCGCCCAATACCTCTTTGATGACCGGAAGTTGTACAATAAAATCTTCCGGTGCAGGTTTTCTTTGCGCTTTATACTGGTCATACATTTTATGACGGAACGTCTTTGCCTTAACATCAAAGGCAACACAAAGGTAATCCGGCTTTTCTTCCTCCAGATACTTAAAGAGAATATTCAAAAAACCATAGACCGCATTGGTTGGAGTTCCATCCGGTGCGGTCAATGGTCTGATTCCATAATAGGCTCTGTTTAAAATACTGTTACCATCAACAATCAATAATTTTTCCATCTGTTATCCCTCAACTCCCTGAATCGTTACCGTAATCTCCGTGCCTCCGTCTGCGTCAGTGAGCAAAGTTGGCACAAGATTCAAAGATTGCATATAGCCACAAAGTAGTTCCCACTCCGATTCAGACAGGCGAAGTGTGGCGGTAGTTTCCACGCACTCCGCCTTTGACAACCAATCAATGTTAGTCGCAGTCGTTGCATCTTCTAAGAAAGAGATGATGGTTTGAGAAACTGTTACAAGATAAGAGGCAGAAACCTCAACAGCAGCATCCTCCAAAGCATCCTCTGCGACTGCAATGGCACGGCTATTGCTACCGCCGCCCGCACTTTTGATGGGTTCCGCGGCTGTCATAATCGCCGTTTCTGCCTGCACAGATTCCTCCGTCACAGGTTCCGGTTCCACTGCCGGAACCGGCTTCGGTTCATCCTGAATCTCTTCCGTTATTGGTGTTGTCTGTTTGGGAACAACCGGTTTTCGGGGCACAATTTCTTCCATAGTTGGCACGGGTGTTTGGGTGGGCATCTGCGTTTCTTGGACGACTTGTTTTGGTTCATTCACAAACACAGAATCGGAGTTCTTCCAATCTTCAAACAAGCCGGATGTGAAGACTCCAAGTACCAGAACCAAGCACACCAAAGCCGGCGCAATCGTTCTCAAGGCAGGCATATCTTTGATGCGTTCCATCCATGATTTTGCCTTTTTGTTTTCCTTTTCCTGTACTGCATCTACCAATTTCCGGTGCAGGCTCAACTGAAATCCGACAGGGAGATCTGCTTCGGGTTCTTCTTGAAGTACCGAAAGCATTAGGCGAATTTCCTCATACTCTTTTTGGCAGGAAGGACAATGTGCCAAATGTTCATTCAGCCACTGACTTTGGGACGCCGTGGTATTATCTGACACATAATCAAAGAGCAGATGTTTGCACTTTTTACATGATGCATTTTCTTTTTGGTACATTGTATTCCCCTCCTTTCAAGTTCGTTTTCTTTATTGGACGATATAATCAGAGAAAAGTTCCCGATTTTTTGCTAACAATTTTTTCAAATTTCCTCTCGCCCGGCTAATCCGTGATTTCACAGTTCCAACCGAACAATGTAATATCTCTGCAATCTCTTCATAGGACAACCCTTGTAAATCTCTGAGCACAATCACCTGCTTATGTTCCTGACCCAGTTGCCCGATGGCAGCATAGACTGCTTTTTTGATATCCTTTCTCTCCGCTTCTTCTTCCGGTCCGGGAGCAGTATCCGGAAGTTCCGCCGCCATGCTCCCCTCTTCGGTTTCTATCTCTTTGTCCAAAGAATAGGTTGTTCGGCGGCGGGATTTTTTAATTTCATCCAGACAAGTATTGGTTGCAATCCGATAGACCCAGGTAGAGAATTTGGAATCTCCCTTAAACTTGTCCAGATTTTTGAAAATCTTTAAAATAACCTCTTGCGTCAGGTCGGCGGCATCTTCCTGATGCTGAATCATCCGGTACGCAATCGAGAAAATGCGTTTTTGGTAGTCTTCAATCAAAGATTCAAATGCCGCAACATCTCCGCTTTGTGCCCGTTTAACCAGTTCCATTTCCTGTTGCATAAAGCCGCCCCCTTTCATTCATCCTTTTACCATCATAACCTTACCATACTTCTCATTGGTTGTCAAACGCAAAAACTTGCATTTTTTTAAAAAATGTGCTATACTTTCTGCGAGGTGATTTATTTTATGAAAAAATTACTTTTATGGGTTGTATGCCTTTCAACCCTGCTCGGTTGTCTGCCTGCCTCCGCTGCAGAGAGAACCTACAAAAACGATATTTTTACCTACACCATTTCCGGTAAAACCTGTACCATCATCAATGTTGATGATACCAAAACCATTGTGGAAATTCCTGAAACCTTAGGACGGTTCACTGTAACCGCTCTTGGAGACGGTGCCATGGGCGGATGTACGATGATTGAAGAGGTTGTCCTGCCCGACACCCTAACCACACTCGGTGATTTCTGCTTCGCTTACAGCCATAGTTTACGCAAAGTCACAATCCCGGAAGGTCTGACCGCGGTACCGGATGGCGCCTTTTATCATTGTGAGAATCTTTGGACGCTTTCCCTCCCCAGAACTGTAAAAACCGTCGGCAAAAACGCTTTTGGGCGTTGTTCTTCTTTGACTGCTCTTTCTCTTCCCGGCACAGTTACTTCCATTGGCGAGAACGCATTTCCTGTGACGGAACACTTCCGTCTTTACGCCAAGACGGAGAGTGTCCCCTATGCTTATGCTATGAAACACGAAATTCCCTTTGAGGAATATATCACCGTAAAGGTAAACGGAAGCGAAGTCATATTCGACCAGCCCTCTATCACTAACACCGAACATTACCGCACCATGGTTCCTATGCGCGCGGTTTTGGAGGATTTGGGCGCGAAAATCACATGGGATAACACTTTTAACACAGCAGGTATCAGCGTCTTTGATACCCGCATTTTAATCCGTCCCAATGAACCTTTTATGATGGTGAACGGAACCGTCCGCTATCTCTCCTGTCCTGCCATTGAATTTAACGGCAGAATCATGGTTCCCATCCGCGACATCATTGAATCCATTGGCGGAAAAGTCGCTTGGGACGAGGAAACAAAATTGGTTACCGTTACCATCAACGATTAAAATACCGAACCAACCCAAGGTAAATGCCCCACGCCATCTTCTTTTGATAGGCTTCCTGTTTAAGCAACTCGGCTTCCTGGGGATTGGATAAAAAACCACATTCAACAATCACAGACGGCACCGAGGTATCTTTTAAGATAAAGATACCACCGTCTGTTTTTTTTGCTTTTCTTGTGTTGCCATCGTTTAACACCTCAAGTAACGACGCCTGTATTTCCTCTCCCAATTCTTTCCCTTTGTCACAATAAAACACCTGTGCTCCTTTATATTGTGTCTGAGGAAACTTATTCATATGTATACTGACAAACACATCTGCCCCCGATGTCTGCGGAAGATTTTTTCTTGCTGCCAAATCAGATTTTTTGGCAGAAAACCCCATGGTATTCGCCTCTGCGGTGGAAACATCTTCTTTTCTCGTAAGCACCGCTACTCCTCCACCCTGTTCGATGTATCCAGCCAGATACTTCGTCACTGCAAGATTAACCGCTTTTTCTTCTATCCCATTGGCAGAGGCTCCGGCGTCAAAACCTCCGTGTCCGGCATCAAGGACGATAACCTTGTTGGCAATGGGGATAGCAACTGCGTCGTAAACCCTATTCTTTTCATCAATGACACCGCAAAGAAAAATTGCCGCAAACCCTAACACTCCTGCCATGACCCAAAGCAGCCTGTCTTTTTTGACCAAATAAAACAAAATCATCACCCCCTCTCACCTTATGAGGAGATGATGATGTTTATGTTTTATTTTTGCTCTTTTTTCTTTGGTGCAAACATCATTTTCTGCATGACATAATCAAAGGCACGAAACCGCTTGGTTCCCACATAGTAACCGGCAATCACAACGCCACTCTGTAACAAAATCGGCAGTAAGTAGCGTAAGATGTTTCCGTTCCCTAAAAAAACAAGGTAGGGAAAATACCACAGTTTATAAATCAAATCCGGCGTTCCTTCAAAGTAGATCCCGGTAGATAAAAATTCTCTCTCGCCACTGATCATGGGGAAATCCACAAACCATAGGTCAGGAGCCAAGTATCTTACTGCCAAAAGCAAAAGCGGAAGAACCGTTCCCCACAATGCTGCCTTGATTGCTAACTTAACATCCGGATAATAGCCGGGGATTTTTCTGCCGTCTTTATCTCCTGCCCGCCAAGCCGAAGAATAAATCAAAGCAATGTGAATCAGGGCAGTAAGTATAGTATAAAGAAGCCCGGAACGTGATATCACAGACCAGAGGGGAACCAACAGAAATATCGCCGCAAGACTCCCTCCAATATGGGAAAGGTAAAGACTTTTTACCAGTTTAAACAACTTCAATTCAGACGCCTCCTTAGATCAATAAGAAAATAAGCACTTAGCATTGCTAAGTGCTTGAAATTGGAGCGGAAGACGAGATTCGAACTCGCGACGTTCACCTTGGCAAGGTGACGCTCTACCACTGAGCCACTCCCGCATCACAATAATATAATAACACAGAATATGCCTATTGTCAAGGTGTTTTTTAAAAAAATTAGTGTGGATAATTCATAAAAAAAACATTCTCTAAAATCAATATTTTGTATTGCATTGCACCTGAAATTATTGTATAATTTTATCAATGAAAAATAGGAGGTTTATTATGGGAGGATTTTTTGGAACAGTAAGCAAACACGATGCAATCTCGGATGTCTTTTTCGGGACTGACTATCACTCTCATCTTGGTACCCGCCGTGCAGGCATGGCAGCCTACGACAAGGAAGTTGGGTTGCAAAGGGATATTCATAACATTCAAAACTCCCCCTTTCGTACCAAATTTGAGCGTATTTTCGATGAAATGAAAGGAACAGCCGCAATTGGGTGCATCAGCGATTTCGACCCGCAACCGTTATTGTTCCGCTCCCGTCTTGGAACCTACGCAATCTGTATGATTGGTGTTATCAACAATGCCGAACAACTGATGGAGCAATATCTCAACCCCGGCAACAGTTTCTTCAATGCCATGACCGGCGGAACTGTCAACTCGGTGGACTTGGTTGCTGCTTTAATCAATCAAAAAGATAATTTTGCAGATGGTATCCGTTTTGCTCAGGAATCCATTGACGGAACGGCATCTATCTTAATTTTAACCAATTACGGTTCTTTAATTGCTGCACGGGATTACTATGGCAGACTTCCCATTTTGATTGGCAAAAACGAAGACGGCTACTGTGTATCGTTTGAGTCTTTTTCCTACCAGAAACTCGGTTATGCAGACGAAAAAGAGTTAGGTGCAGGAGAGATTGTTGAAATTTCTCTTGATGGTATTCAGCAATTAGTGCCGCCGAATAAGGAAATGAAAATCTGTTCTTTTCTCTGGACCTATTATGGATTCCCAACCTCTACCTACGAGGGCGTCAATGTAGAAACCATGCGAAACCGCAATGGGCAAATCATGGCAAAACACGATGCTGAAGTTGGAAACGCAGAGGGCGTTGACTATGTCAGCGGAGTTCCTGATTCCGGAACTCCCCATGCAATCGGCTATGCCAACCAAAGCGGCATCCCCTTTGCCCGTCCCTTTATCAAATATACTCCGACCTGGGCAAGAAGTTTCACTCCCACCCGACAGAAGGAGCGGAACAAAATTGCGAAGATGAAACAAATTCCTGTTCATGATTTGATTCAGGATAAGAGTTTGTTATTTGTAGACGACTCCATTGTGCGAGGAACCCAACTTCGGGAAACGGTTGAGTTTTTATACTCACATGGTGCCAAAGCCGTGCATATGCGTTCTGCCTGTCCTCCCATTATGCATAGTTGCAAATATTTAAACTTCTCCCGTGCGACTGACCCGATGGAACTGATTACCAGAAAAACCATTGTGGAACTTGAGGGCGAGGATGGACTGAACTATCTGGAAGAATATAGCGACTCCTCCACTGAGAGGGGTAAAAAACTTCGTCAAGCCATTGCGGAAAAGTTTAACTTTGCCTCACTGGAATTTCAGTCTTTGGATGGTATGATTGAGTCCATTGGCATTGAGCCTTGCAAACTTTGTACCTTTTGCTGGAACGGCAAGGAATAAAATATACTTATGGAGGAAACAAGCATGAAACGAATTTTATTTCAAGGTGATTCCATCACCGACTGCGGTCGCAGTTACCAAGATGATTCGTTTAAAGGGAAGGGTTATGTGGCACTTTTGGCTGCCCGCATGGGAATGGACCATCCCGGTGAATATGAATTTATCAACAGAGGCATTTCCGGCAACCGTGTTACCGATGTCTATGCCAGAATGTGTCGGGACATCATCAACTTAAAACCCGATTATATGAGTTTGCTAATCGGTGTTAACGATGTTTGGCATCAGGTGGAACGTCAAGACGGGGTTCTGGTTGAAAAGTATGAGAAAATCTATGATATGTTGATTGGGGAAATTTTAGAAGCGCTGCCCGAATTAAAAATCATGATTATGGAGCCGTTTGTTACAAAAGGAACTGCGACCGAAGAACAATGGAATGTTTTTCAGTCTGAAGTTTCCAAACGTGCAGCCGCTGCAAAACGAATTGCAGAGAAATATAATCTAACCTATCTTCCATTGCAAGGTAAATTTGATGAAATGCTTGCTGTCCATCCGGAACCCTGGACCAAGGAGGGCGTTCATCCCACCGAAGCCGGCCACGAACTGATTGCCAGAGAGTGGCTGAAAGCATTTGAAACCATGAAATAAGAAAACCCCTGATTTCTTAGGAAATCAGGGGTTTTTAATCTTAGTCTTCCAATCTTCTTAAATTGATTCTGCCTTTGTCGTCAATCTCGATGACTTCAACCTTAACGATGTCACCTTCTTTGACTACATCGGTTACTTTTTCCACTCTGCCTTTTGCCAGTTTGGAAATATGAATCAAACCGTCTTTTCCGGGGAGGATTTCTACGAATGCACCGAAGTCCATAATACGAACAACTTTACCCTCGTAAATCTCGCCTGCTTCCGGCTCCTTGACGATTGCTTCAATCATTTTTTGTGCCTTTTCTCCCATCTCGGAATCCACAGCAGCAATGAATACTCTACCGATTGCGCCTTCTTCCTTGATGTCAATCTTGGTGCCGGTTTCTGCCTGAATACCTTTGATGGTTTCACCGCCGCGGCCAATGACTTCGCTAATCTTTTCAGCATCAATGGTGATGGTAATCATCTTAGGTGCATAGGGAGAAAGGTCTTTTCTCGGCTCTGCAATGGCTTTGAGCATAACCTCATCCAAGATATAATAACGAGCGTTCTTGGTCTGCTCAAGCGCAGTACGGATGATTGCGGGGGTCAAACCGTCAACCTTTAAGTCCATCTGGATTGCGGTAATACCATTTTGGGTACCCGCATCCTTAAAGTCCATATCGCCGAAGAAGTCTTCCACGCCCTGGATATCAACCATGGTCAGGTAGTTATCATCGTCTTCGGGGTCGGTAATCAAACCAACAGAGATACCTGCAACCGGAGCCTTAAGCGGAACACCTGCATCCATCAATGCCAAAGTACTACCGCAGACACTACCCTGAGAGGTAGAACCGTTGGAACTTAATACCTCGGATACCAAACGGATTGCATAGGGGAATTCTTCCTCGCTTGGGAGCACCGGAACGAGAGCACGCTCTGCCAGAGCACCATGACCGATTTCACGACGGCCGGGACCGCGGGAAGGACGGGTTTCACCTACACTGTAGGACGGGAAGTTATAGTGATGCAGATATCTGCGATATTCCTCATTATCAAGACCGTCAATAATCTTAGCATCGCTGAGCGGGCCAAGGGTTGCAACAGTTAAAACCTGAGTCTGTCCACGGCTAAAGAGACCACTACCATGAGTTCTGGGCAGAAGTCCTACCTCTGCAGACAGAGGACGCAGTTCCAAAATACCACGGCCGTCTACACGCTTTTTGTCATACATCAGCCAGTTTCTTACTACGGTTTTCTGAAGTTTATACAGAGCCTCATCAATCTGGGCTTTGTATTCGTCCTGCGGATATTTTTCCTCGAAGTGGTTGTATACATCTTCATAAACAACCAGAAGTCTTGCATCACGAACAGTCTTATCATCGGTATCCATGGCTTCCTGCACCTTTGCTTCTGCATAAGCACGGATATCAGCGAACAGAGTTTCGTCTACTACCATGTGTTCATATTCAAACTTGGGTTTGCCGATTTCATCCTGAATATTCTGGATAAACGCACAAATCTTTTTGATTTCTTCATGGGCAAACATAATGGCATCAAACATCTGGTCTTCCGGAACTTCGTTTGCGCCTGCTTCAATCATAACTACCTTTTTGACACTACCTGCAACGGTCAGGTTCATTTGGCTGACCTCTCTTTGTGCCTCAGTGGGGTTGATAACAAATTCACCATCTACCAGACCTACATAAACAGCCGCAATGGGACCGTTGAACGGAATATCCGAAACGGAAACCGCTGCGGAAGAACCAATCATCGCACAGAACTCCGGTGCGTTGTCCTGCTCTACAGAAAGGACGGTGGAAACGATGGATACATCGTTACGCAAATCTTTGGGGAACAAAGGACGCATCGGGCGGTCAATGACACGGGATGTCAAAATCGCATTCTCAGAGGGGCGACCCTCACGGCGGGTAAAGCCACCGGGAATCTTACCGACTGCGTACATTTTTTCTTCATAATCAATACTGAGCGGGAAAAAATCAATCCCATCTCTGGGCTTGTCCGATGCGGTTGCTGCAGTTACTACTGCAGTATCACCGTAACGAACAAGAACCGAACCGTTTGCGAGTCCTGCAATTTTGCCAAACTCTAAAGACAGTTTTCTGCCTGCTACTTCTGTTTCATAAATTTTAGTCATAGCAATGACCTCCTTAAATTTTTGTTGGAAGACTTGCTTTAGCACTTAAAAACGCAGACTTCCGCCTGAAAGTATGGGTTTTTAACTGCTAACGCTTTGTCTTCCGTGTTTGCTACCAAAAAGGGCAGTCTAATAGCATAGACCGCCCCTTTGTTTTTAGTGTCTGAGACCAAGTTTCTCGACAATGGCACGATATCTGTTGATATCGTTCTTTGCCAGATAGTTAAGGAAACTTCTGCGTACACCGACCATCTTCAAAAGACCGCGTCTGGAATGATGATCCTTTTTGTGGGTCTTAAGATGCTCATTCAGGTGATCGATACGATAAGAAAGAAGTGCAATCTGCACCTCGGGAGAACCGGTATCGCCCTCATGAGTCGCATACTTCTGAATGATTTCCTGCTTGATGTCCTTATCCATTGTGTTTCACCTCCATATATTTGATAACCCCGTACAGCTTGGAAATGGGCGGTGAATCTTCAGCCCCGAAATCTAAGCCATAGGTTTATTTTATGGTTGCCCATAAAATCCAACAATTATTTTATCACAATTAGTTTGCTCTGTCAAGATAAATTTATCATTTTTTATGACAACATGAAAAGAAGTTCCTCTTCGCTTAAAACTGTGAGACCCAGAGCATTTGCTTTGTCTAATTTGCTTCCTGCTTCCTCGCCCGCTACCACAAAGTCTGTCTTTTTGGAAACACTCCCGCTCACCTTTCCGCCATGGCTTTCAATCAAAGCCTTTGCCTCATCCCGTTTCATAGTAGGCAGTGTACCGGTAAGCACGAATGTTTTCCCTAGGAATGTGTCATCGGTTTGCTTTTGTTCATAATCCAAACGAACACCGGCAGCCTTTAATTTTGCAATAATTTCATGGGTTTTTTTGTCCTGAAAATAATGCACCAGACTCGCCGCCATTTTTCCGCCGATGTCATCGATTTCCGCAACGGTTGATTCATCTGCCGCCATCAAAGAATCCAAATCCCCAAACCGCTCTGCAAGCAAGGTTGCCGCTCGTGTTCCAATCAATCGAATTCCAAGACCTGATAGTACTCTGTCAAGTCCTTGGTTTTTGGATTTTTCAATGGCAGAGAGTAAATTCTGTGCAGATTTTTCACCAAACCGCTCCAGATTCACCAAGTCCTCAAATTTCAGGGAATAGAGGTCGGCAGAATCCACAATCAGTTTTTCCTCCAACAGTTGCTGAACTACCGCTGGACCCATTCCATCAATATCCATGGCAGGTTTGGATGCAAAATGAATGATGCTTCGCATCTGCTGGGCAGGACAGTTAGAACTCAAGCAACGAACCGCCGCCTCTCCTTCTTCCCGATACAGCGGTTCTCCGCAAGCGGGACAGGTTTCAGGCATAGAGAACACCTGTTCGCATCCGTCACGCTTTTCAGTAAGAACCCGTACCACTTCAGGGATAATATCTCCGGCCTTTTGAATCACCACAGTATCACCAATGCGAATATCCTTGTCCCGAATATAGTCTATATTATGAAGCGTAGCACGGCTGACGGTGGAACCTGCAATCCGAACCGGCTCCAACACCGCATTCGGCGTAACCACACCGGTACGCCCTACTTGCAACGCAATATCTAACAATTTGCTCTCCTGTTGCTCTGCGGGAAATTTATACGCAATCGCCCACTTGGGAGTTTTTGAGGTACTGCCAAGGCTCTCTCGTTGAGAAAACCGATTCACTTTCACTACCGCGCCGTCAATATCAAAGGCGAGTTCTCCACGCAGTTCACCAATTCGCAAAATCTCAGTATAGGCTTCCTCTGCACCATAGAATAACCGTTTTTGGGGTATGGTTTTAAACCCAAGTTCTGCCAGATATTCCAGAGACTCTTTGTGATTCGTAAGCGTTTTTCCTTCGATTTGTTGAACATTAAATACAAAAATATCCAGTTTCCGTTGCGCAGTAATTTTGCTATCAAGTTGTCTAAGCGAACCTGCTGCTGCGTTTCTGGGATTGGCAAACAAGGGTTCTCCTGTCAGTTCCCGCTGTTCATTTAAACGAAGAAAGTTTTCCTTGGGCATAAAAACTTCTCCACGCACTTCCAGATAGGGAATTTCTTCTTTTAGCCGCAAAGGAATGGACGATACCGTCTTTAAATTTGCGGTAATGTCCTCACCCACAAAGCCGTTGCCACGGGTAGAACCACGGACAAAGCGGCCGTTTTCATATTCCAAAGAAACAGAAAGTCCGTCTATCTTCATTTCCACCACATATTCGACAGTATCGGTTTCCAAACCAGACTGGGTGCGTTTGTCAAAATCATAAAACTCTTCTTTGGAAAACACATCACCAAGACTCTGCATCTGGACCTGATGTACCACCTCGCCAAATCCCTCTAAGACCTCTCCGCCGACTCGTTGAGTAGGGGAATCGGGGGATTTTAGTTCCGGATGGGTTTCCTCCAACGCAATCAGCCTCTGCATCAGTTTGTCATAAGTAAAATCATCAACGGTGGGGTTATCCATGACATAATATTCATAATTATATTGTTCCAGTTGTTCTCTTAACCGCAGAACTTCTTCTTTTACACTTTCCATGCGGATAGCCTCCCAATTATTTATTTTCTACAAAGGCAAAGGTAATATGATGCACTTTCTCTCCGTCAGGTTTTAAAAATTCCAGAATCCCTTTTTCACGCATGACATCTCTGCCATCCGGTGTGCAGTTTCCGGGTTCCAAGCCAAGGACATACTCTTTCTCACCCATCATCTTCCATTCAGTAAAATATCCCAATTCCTTGGTATCAAAGGTCATTTGCATTCCCTTTTTAATATCCGGATTGAAAATAGAAACCGTAGGCTTGCCGGAAAGGGTGTGATAATAACACTTTTCTTCATAACCCCTTTGAGGCTTTTCCATCTTAAGACAATCCTCAAGTCCTTCTGCCGCATGTGTATTGCGGGGTTCTACTTTAGTTGCAGGAATCGTTACCTCAGCATGCTCTGACAAGAGCGGATATCCCATATTGCAATGATACAGGACTTCAAGCGGAGTTTCCCGCGGCCCGATGTTTTTGATGGTATCGGTCATATAGATTACATTTTCCTCAATAGGGCAAATATATTCCCGCTGCAGAATCAGTTGATGGGAAAACATTGCCGCATCCCGAACCGTCAGGCGAATTACAATGGCATTGTTTTCAATTTGGTAGGAAAACTTCTCACAAGGAGTATTGGAAATCGTGCCATGGAGCGGCAGTTCCTCGCCGTCATCGGTACACGGCGAGCCAACGGCGGCCAATCCGCAAGTGGTGAAAAAACCAGCGGTAAAGGATTTTAAAAATCCTGCGCCCTTATTGTCATAATACTGAGGTGCCACATAACCCGAGGGAGAGAAATAACCGAAATTATCTCCTTTGACTGAGAGTCGGGAAATATCGCCGCATCGGTCTAAAGAAATATCAAAAACGAGTCCTTTTTGATTCCAGACATGCAGAATCCGCATCCCCTCAGCCTTGCCACCGCAAAGCCGCATCTCTTCTACTCCGTATAACTGTAATGCGTTTCCTATGTATTGATTCATACTATCATCCTCCTAGTTATCTTGTTCTGAGTTTTCAGAAAACTTGCTGAGAACCTTTAAACTTTCTTCATAAAGTTCCAGTTTTGTTTCATCAAGAATCAGTTCAGGCATCATTTTAAGTTCCTTTAATCGGTCAAAAATAAGTTCTGTCATTAATTCTCCGGTTCCGGCTACGGCAAAATGCTTTTTACTATCCTCATCAAAAGTGAAATCCTTAAGATGTACAGCCGCTATTTTATTACCAAAAAGGTCAAACGAGTCATTGATAATATCGCGTTGCCTATGGCGTGTTGGTGCATGAGTCATATTAGAAACATCAAGTATAACCTTAAGGTGATCAGAATTTACTTCATCAAGCATTCTCTTCATGACTTGCGGCGACCATTCTGCAAAATCAGATAATTCAGCCAAGCCTATCGGCTTTTCCAGAGCCTTTTTTACCAAAGTTATTTCATCAAATTCTGGCTCGTATTCCTCTATGGAAGATGTTTAACCCCCTGCAAGTTCTTTTGATTCAAACTCATGACTCAATTTTTCTTTTCCGTATGGAAATAATATTTCTTTCATAACTCTTGTTTTTTCCTTTCTAAATTAATTAATCTAATAATTGTAGGGATAAGGATAAACTGTAACAAAATCCCCGGAAACGAATCTATGAATCCGCCTGCTATAAAAGCCTGAAGTGCAAAGGACTTCCCTGCTACTCCAAGCAAAACTGCTTTTGTGATACCCCATATCACACGTCCGCTAACCATAGATATGAGCATACAGCAATACAACCACCACATCTGCTTTTTATGAAAAGCAAAATATAAGAAACCAACAACAAAACCATATGTAGCAAGTTCAGCTGACATCCACACAGCATTAGGATATATGGGCGGACTCCCAACCGTTACGGCTCTCAAAAATGGTAAAATCCCACCTACAATCAAACCATATTGCCAGCCACAAATAAGTCCACAAAGCATAACGGGAATATGCATTGGAAGCAAGGTGTCCCCTATTTCTTTCATTTGACCCGTTAAAAAAGGTAATAATATACCTAATGATAAAAACATTGCAGAAAACAACATCTTTCGAATGTCTTTTACGTATGAGAAATTTATTTTCATTGAATCATCACCACTATAATTTTCAACACCATTCGACACACTTCTTACTCGTCAAGTCAGGGGAACAGTGAATGAGTAGAACTCTTCGCATTAGAACCCGCGAGAATACTGGTTTTTTTCGCTCCCGATAGTATATGTAAAATAATCATACCTTTCGTTTAGATAATAGAACTTCCCATTATCTTATCATAAAACTGAAATCTTTCTTGCAATTTTCTTTATTATGTGCTACACTCTAATGAATTGAATAATTAAACTGCCACCGGGTAGTCGATGCTTTGGGCATTCGTTTGTATATCGTTAGGTCTTTGAAGATATACTTGCGAATGTTTATTTTTTGGAGGCGTAAATGAGTAAATCAAAACCTTATTTTTCAAGAACTGAAACTGTATTATGGGGATCTTCTGCAATACTTATTATTGTAGCTTTTTATGTGTTCGACAGAAAAAGTTATATAACACTATGTGCATCGCTTGTTGGTGTCACATCTCTTATTTTCAATGCCAAGGGGAATCCTTTCGGGCAATTCCTGATGATTATATTCAGCATGCTTTACGGAATAATCTCATACACATTTGCCTATTACGGTGAAATGATAACCTATCTCGGTATGACAATGCCAATGGCTGTTTTTGCACTTATCTCATGGCTTAAGAATCCATACAAAGAAAACAAAACAGAAGTTAAGGTCAATTCTTTAAGTGAAAAAGAAAATGTTTTTATGTGTGCACTTACAATCATTATTACAATTATCTTTTACTTCATATTAGAACATTTCAACACTGCAAATATGATTCCAAGCACAATATCAGTCACAACAAGTTTTCTCGCTGTATATCTCACATTCCGTAGAAGTCCATACTTTGCTCTGGCTTATGCAGCCAATGACATTGTGCTAATCTTTCTTTGGGTATTGGCAAGTTTTTATAAAGTACAATATACTTCTGTAGTAGTGTGCTTTATTGCGTTTCTTTTCAACGATATTTATGGCTTTCTCAACTGGCAGAAAATGAAAACAAGGCAAAACAAATCTGAACACTGATTATGTTTTTGTTTCACAAATTTCGACATTGCGACACATAAGGTTTAGATGCAAACCTTTTTAACGCAAGTTCATAGCAAGTTAGGACTAAAATTAATAATGGCTTTCATAATAAAAAAATCCATCAATAATTTTTTCGACATAAAACCTGTTATCTCCATCAGGCTCATTCCAAGAATATCCCTTTCCATCTTGTTGTAAAGTTTCACCTTTTGGATATTCAATGTTTTCTTTAACATCTACTGCATTGTCTTCAGAAAAATAAAACCCATAATAACTTGTTGCTGAACCAATACCTTTACCCCCACAATAAAAATCAATATAATTCTCTTCTACAGTAATATCTTCTATTCCTTTGATTTTTTCTATGTTTTCGAAATTATTGTTTTCTATTGCATTAGTTATTTCTATCTGATTTTCGTTTACTAATTCAATTATTTCATTTTTGTCAGGAACATTCATGTCTCCAATCATAACTATAATCGCTAATCCAAAATATCGCCAAATTAAGATGACCAAAGCTATAACTAGAGAAATTATAGTTACCCAAATAACACTTTTCTTTTTCATATGCTCCTCCAATCTTTCGACAATATGCGACATATTTATATAGTTCGTGTCAAGTCAGGAGAACAGTGAATAATAGGACCTACTATTTTTCCCTTAATTTTTCAACTGTTTTTCCTTAATCACTTTTCATTAAAACCCGCGAGAATACTGGATTTTCTCGTTCCGATAGTATATGTAAATATTATAAATCGGCAAACTAATCTTTTAAAACTGCTAGACTTGACACGAGTAAATTTCACCCTTATCAAAGTCTATATTCACTTTTTAAAATTCCCTTTCATCTCATCGTTCCCTTCTGTGTTAATTGTTTTTTTAATAATCTGTTCTTCTAAATGCCTTCTGTTAATATGAAAGAAAAAGTTCTTGTATTTTAGTAATAA
>JAZQFW010000008.1:0-52336 GCA_045539735.1 Ructibacterium sp.
CTTCATCAAAAGGCAGAGTAATAGTCTTATAAAAATCCCACCCCAGAACCTGCTCATACTTAGACTTTGCCGCATAGGGCTTGTGTTCTTTTGAATTAGGTGGTCGCTGACTCTTGTATTCTCTGCAAGAGCCAGGCTCACAGAATAAGTCTACTACTTTAGCATAAATATCAGAAAATCTGCTTATCCCAAATGTAGCACCCACAATATCAAACAGGTCATAAGTAGCATTACAACTTAAGCAATGAAATGCCACCTTGTCACCAGCAACAAAAGCATTTATATCCTTTTCTGCATATAATCCCATAGACGGATGCGAATCTTCATGTTCACAAGAAAGACAATGAATTTTACCTTTTTTATAACCATTGCACACCAGTTTAAGCATTTGCTTAAGTACATTCAGTCGCTCCTCCTGAGGCAGATTGTTAAAGAAATCCGCCTTGATTTTACTACCCCCATAACTACATACAGCAATATTCAGGTCAGCAAGAGCCAACTTCTTTAAGTCAATTTGAGTCGCCATTGCTAACACCTACCTTTTTAATGGTCATATATACCTCATGCCTTAACTCAAAGCGATTTATTGTCGGCAGCACCACACTTACCTTAACTCCCTTAAAAAAGCAATAGGTATTAAAAGCCGCTTTACCATCTTCAAGTGTTCTTTTAAGATACCTGTTAGCCTCACTGTCAGAAAGCTCTTTGAATCTTGCACCAAAGGTGGGGCATCGCTGAAGTAACCGATTTAAAGATATACTGCACACGCCCTTACTTTTACGAGCAACAATATTTGCAAGAACAACCGCTACCTCTTTTGCAGCAGTAAACCTACCGCCTACAATGTCAGAACTCACCGCTGAAGAATACATAGGTCCTGCTTTAATTTGAGTTTCCATATAATATATAAGGAAAGCAAAGTAAACCGAATCAAAGGAAAGAACCCCCGCATCACAAGCAATATCCGATACAATCGGATGAATTTCTTGACCTTCAATATACCCATAAATAGATTCAAAATCTTTTACGGCACCAACAACATCAAACCCTCTGCCACCGCTACTTAAAGACAGATACCTTTTTAAGTCATTTACCTTTATGCTGAACCGAGTGCCTTTACGGGCAACTTCAGCATTCAAGTAGCAGAAACTGAACAACCCCATTAAGAACGGAGTGTTCATTTTGATATTAAAGGTACTTAGGTAATCATCAGGATTCAGCATAGCCGCTTTATCACACTCACTATAAGCAGCCTTTGACATTAAACAAACAACGCTTTCAGGCTTTGTGATTTTAAAAGAAAAAGCATCTACAAGACCACGAACAGCCAGCAGCACTAACAATTTTTTGATTTCATCCACGAAAATCAACCCCTTAAAAATTATTTAGATTACGAAAAAAGCACTATGACATTTTTCACATCCATACCTCTATAATTTACCTCAGAGTTTACACACAAAAATCTAAATCTTACATACGGGGTAAAATAAGGGTATTATCGAGGGGTAAAATAGTGATATGTGAAATAAGATATTTTTGAAAGGGGGTTAAGATAAAATTGAAACAGGTAATTTTTGTTCTTCTGCAGATTTTAAAGACAGTACTTACTATATATTAACGGGAGCAATACCTATGTCTTAAATAATATCCTATGTATATCTGGTTAAGGTGATTTTTGCACTTAGGTATTTTATTCAGACAGGTAGTGCTACCATCATTCCTATCGGAGTAATAAAAATTGCAAGGCAATTTTCCTATATCCCTACTTGTGCCGAACCCGAAAGTGAGGGTGGGTGTAAGGTCAAAGGCTCTAAACACCGAATTATCCCCATGAACTAATCCCCTTTATCTGATTACAGACATAAAAAATCTCTGAGCTGCTAATTAAAGCAATTCAGAGATTTTTATTTTTGAACTTATTGTAAAGCCTGTGTCATAAAAACATATTTAAGTAATAACTTTACCCTATGAAATTATTTTAAAGCCTTTTTGGAGCAATTTTGAGCCTTTGTAAACTATACCCACTATTGCAGTTTACACTCCTTCGGGTCTGAAAGAGGTCTGATAGTATCGCCCTTCCAGATAAATGCTTTATAATTAAATACACTAGCTGTCTGGAAAATAGCACTGGTAGTTCCATTTGATAAAACAGGAGATTGAAGTTCTAATAATTTACCCAAATTATCATAAGAGGCAATATATACTTTAGCTGTCGCAGGTGCATTTACAACAGATAAGTTAATAAACGCATACGGACCATAATTTGCAGCAGTAAAGGCAGTTATTTCAACCTTAGGAACTACTGTAACCTTACAGGTTGCAACAAAGCCGCCGCTTACAGGTTTGGCAGTAATGGTAGCCTCTCCTAAAGATTTTGCAGTTACAACGCCATCTGCAACATCGGCAACAGAACTATTTGAAGTCGTCCATTCAACCAATTTATTTGTAGCATCTTGAGGCAACACATTAGCCTTTAAAGTATATGTTTTACCTATTGTAATTTCCTGCTCATTAGAATTTAATGTTATACCAGTAACATTAACAATCGGAACATTAGACTCTACTACAGTAACAAGACAGGTATCAGACTTATTGCCATATATAGCAGTAGCTGTTATATTAGCAGTACCCTTACTTATAGCAGTAATTTTACCCGCTTCATCAACTACGGCAATGGCAGTATTATCACTTGACCACTTAATCACATCTGTTGAATTAGTTGGGCTTATAGTAGCCGTAAGAACTTCTGAACTACCAGCAGCAAGCTCAAGACCTTCCTTATTAAGTGTTACAGAGGTCGCAGGTCTTACTACAGTTACCTCAATAGAATCAGATAATCCAGACTCAGTTGTCATAGTAATAGTAGTTGTTCCATAAGATTTGCCGTAAACGGCACCACTTGCAGATACAGTAGCGATATTTGCATCACCAGAAGTAAATGTTATAGTATCCGTATCAAATTCTGGCATAATTTGCATATCAGGTGTTACGGTTACACGATAACCAATATTCATACTGCTTTCGGGATAAGCAAGTGTGGTTATAGGAGCATCTACAGAAACGAATGTAAATCCTCGTTCTTCAGCATATTCATTTGCATACGAACCAGTCTTTCCATAAATACTCATTATGTTAGGATACGAAAATGAATTACTTTGAATACTTGTTGCACTTACAGGAATATACGCTGATTTAAGTTTAGTATTCTCAGCAAAAGCATTTGCAGCAATAGTAGTACAGAATCTTGGTATTGTCACAGTTTCAAGACTCTGACACAATCTGAATGCTGAATCAGGAATTGTTGTTATTCCTCCGCCCAGCTTAATGTCAATCAATTTATCGCAGCCATAACATATATTAGTGCCAATTGATGTTACTTTATCTCCAATGTTTATACTTTCAAGTAAGTCGCAATCGTAAAATGCATTTGAACCTATAGTGCCAGAAACTTTGATTTCGGCTTTGGTTAACGCATCACAGTTTTGAAATGCACTTGAACCAATCGAAGTTACATTTTCAGGAATGGTGATTAGTGATAAAGCAGCACACTCATAAAACGCTTTATTACCTATAGTTTTTAATGATTTATTTAATTTTATATTAGAAAGACTTGAACAACCATAAAAAGCATTATTCTTTATTTCTTCTAAATCTATAGGGATATTTACCTCATACAGATTTGCACAATTATAAAATGTATTTACTGGTAATATCTTTATTTTATCAGATAATTTGATTTTTTCGAGAGAGGAACAACCATAGAAACTACTATCTCCTAAAGAAATTACATTATCTGGTATAACAATAGATTTTAATGTAGTACAATTTTTAAAGGTTTCTGTGTTAATTGATGTAATATTGCTTGTAATTTCTATATCTTCCAATAAAGAGCAACCGCTGAAAACATAACTTGGCAAAATTGAAATTGAATTAGAAAGTGTTACTTTTTTCAATCCAGAACAACCCATAAACGAACCTTGCTTAATTTCCAGCACTGTATCAGGAATAGTTATTTCAGCCAAAGATGTACAATAAGAAAATGCATCCATTTCTATTGTATTAATTGTATCTGTCCAAATTATATTTTTCAAGTTTGTCGCATTATGAAAGAGGTTTTGAATTACTTTTGTTGTATTGTTTTCAAAAGATACAGTCTCTAATCCTGAATCATAAAATGGTCCTGTATAGTAAGAACTTCCATAAAGCCATTTTTGTGTCGTGTTTTGTAATGCTTTAGGTATTTCGATAGTCTTTAGCGAAGAGCAATCCTTAAACGCATAATAACCTAACGTTTCAAGTGATTTCGATAGTTTTATGTTATTTAGATTCGTGCAATTTGAAAAAGTCCATTCTTTAATATTAGTAATCGTATCTGGTATAACTATCTTTTCTAAAGATGAACATCCATAGAATGCACCATAGTCTATAGATATCATAGTATCAACCAAAGAAACATTTTTAAGATTGTTTGCACCATAAAACAGTGACCCCACAACAGATAAAGTTCCTTCTTCAAAAGTTACAGTTTCAAGACCCGATTCATAAAATGGTCCTCTTAAATAGTTAGCGATATTCTCTGTTGCCCCATATTGCCAATCATCAGATGTACTTTTTAACGATTTTGGCATGTGCATGTTCTTCAAAGAAGGACACGATTTAAAGGCATAAAATCCTAAACTTTCAAGTGACTTCGATAATTTTACACTATTCAGATTTGTGCAATTAGAAAATGCCCATTCTCCAATTTTAGTAACGGTATCTGGTATAACTATATCTTCTAAAGAGGTACACCCATAGAATGCACCATAATCTATAGATACCATAGTATTAACTAAAGAAACATTTTTAAGATTGTTTGCACCATAAAACAGCGACCCTACAACAGATAAAGTTCCTTCTTCAAAAGTTACAGTTTCAAGACCCGATTCATAAAATGGTCCTCTATAATAGTTATAAATATAGTCTTGCGAACCATATTGCCAATCTGATGTTGTGTTCTTCAAAGATTTCGGTATTTGTATAGATTTTAACAACTGGCATCCATGAAAAGCATGAAACCCTAAAGTCACCAATCCTTTTGACAATCCTACATATCTAAGATTTGTACATTTATAGAAGGCGCCCGCTCCTATTTCAGTTATAGTATCAGGCATATATACATACTTAATGCTTGTATTATTCTTAAAGCAATTAGCGGCAATTGAAGTTACCCCATCAGGAATCTCTATCGTTGTTCTTGAACCATTATAGCCTTTCAAAACTCCGTTTTCAATTATATAGTTTACACTATCATCGTATTCCTCATAATAGAGGCTTGTTCCAGAATTAGTGGTATTAACCTTTTTTATAGCTCTATAAATTGAAATTCCTGGTTTGGTCATATACTTGCCATTTTCACTAAAAGCGTCCGCCATTTTTGAGTACGGGAATTCATACTTTTGAATCAACCATGTGTACTTATATGGGTCTTGTTCTGGGCCATATACAGAACCGACATCGTAAACTACAGGACCATTTTCACCAACTTCAACTAACATCATCGCATGTAAATAGTCATATTGACCCGAAGTAATTATAACATCACCAACTCTTGCTTTTGAAAATAATTCCTTCAATGCGGTTTCTGTAACTTGTTCTTCCTCAAGCATACCAATTAATCTTACATTAACATTGCTTTTTAAAATATACTTATAGTCTTCCTGAACCATTCCGACCATAGATGTATCAAAAATATGGTTAAAATTTTTACACACATATCCGAGGGACTCACTTACACCCATAAAATCTCCAGCCCAGCTGCTACCGTGAGGATACCATGACATTATTTTGTCAAGTCTTGCTTTTATTGTTTCTTCATTAAGCGCATCTGTGATTGTAGAGTCGCCTGTTGTTTTATCAAGTTCGGCATTTTCAATATCATGAGCAATTTCCTCTTTACACCACTTGATATAATTATCATAAGTATAAATGCTTTCAATATTTGATGACCAAATCATGCAGTCACCACCAAGACTAAACTTGTCACCAATTTTAGCAACATCATAGCAACTATCAAGCACTGCCTTATAAGCACCCAAATACGATGAATATAAAAATTCGTATTTGTTTATATCTGCACTTGTTCCTTGCTTATTTATAAACTTTGTCCGATATTTGCTGAGGCAAATATCTAGGCAAGAAACAAAACTTGCCTGCATCGAAGCCTGAATTAAAGCGTCTGCTTTTGCATTTACATAAACATAATTAGAAAATAAATTAGTAAAAGCATTAACCAACGGCACAATAGTTGTTCCTGTTGCGAAAGTGAAAATTAAGTCATCTGCTTTTTTTGCAATATAAGATACTACTTTATCAGTTCCATAATATTTTAATACATATTCAGCAGGACTTTTTTCGATATCAGACTTTAACAACGATAAACCCAAATACAAGTCGCTATTAGTAAGCCCTGCTTTTTGTAGTTCTTCCATAGTTGACACTATAGCTGTTTTCTCTATTGCGTGAATTTCTGTAAGCTCTAAAACAACCTTCCAAAGTTTCATAGATTCGCCTATAGCATCTAAGTCTTTCTTCAGAGAGCCTGCATCATAAAGATTATCAACTAATTCTTCCATATCTTTAGGCATTACATTGATATTAGAATCTGTCGCAACCTTCTTAAGGTCAGCCATCAATTTTGTTTTATCTACAGATGAACCAACAGAATAGGAAGTTTTTAACGCTTTATACGCAGTATCTATTTTTTTTGTTGGTTCAGTTGCAGCATTAGGATTTGAAAGCATGCTTTGTATATACTTGGTTGCTGCTTCCCTTGCATACTTTTCATATAATGTTTCTGTTAATCCTAACTTACCAAGATAATCCTGTACAGAAAGAGATATTCCTTCGCTCATCGCAGTCATAAATGCAGCAATCAGTTCATCTGTTTTTGAGTAACTGCTCATAACTGCACGAAATGCCGCCTCCGCCTTTTGAAGACCTTCATCCATCTCACTATTTGAGAGATAGGTAGGATAGGTCATAAATAATGCCTCGTGTGTGATAGTTTCTGTAGCAGCAACATTGGTCACAGGAATAGCAACAATTAAACTTGCTATCATAGTTACTGTCAGAAACAAGCTGATAATTCTTTTCATTTGAAAATCCCTCCATATATAAAAATGCGCAGCCCCATAACAGAGCCGCGCACGAAAAACATACAAGCTCTGACATAAGGTTGCTACACACTTATACTTACATACTTCGACACAAAGTTATGATAGCCAGAGTGTACGCTTTTACCTATTTAGCGTACACCTTGTGCCGAAAACTATACTTAACCCATTATAAGTATAGTATGTAGCATATCAAGTATATCACAAACTACGCTATTTGTAAATGAATTTGGTACAATTTCTCAAAAATTGTCATCCTGCACTAACAGAGCAGTTCCATCCTATTCAAACCCCACATCACATTTTACATAAAATACATGCGGCATTTTACACGGCGATTATGAGACTTTCCTCTTATACATTTACTCAATATCACATCACTTTTAAACGGCACATCTAAACAGAATTGATACACGTCAAGAAAAATAGCAAAAATTTTATACGGCAACGATTTAAAGACCAACAAACCTTAATAATGAAATTTTTAACTTTAATTTTTAGTCTGGGCATAAATACAATCAAAATAATCACTAACAATTACTTTGTAAATATTGAAAATTATAGAATAATATGGTATAATATAAAAGAGGTGTTACTATTGGATAAAGGAATTATTTTTACGTGTTTTATAGCTCCGTTTCTTTATGAAATGCTAAAACATTTGATATTTTTCGCAAAAGACAAACTAAATGACCACATCAATCCCTATTCAATATCTGGATATTGGGTTTCATTTCATTCATCAAAAAATGAAAATGGAGTAGAGTATTCTGCATATGAACTCTTAAGATTCAAACAAACCAAAAACAACTTGAGTGTTAAATTATATCAACATACAAACGATGATAGATTCCATATCTATAAGGGATTAGGCTTTATTAAGGGGAATAGGATATCTTTATCTTATTGTGAATCTAATGATTCATATTCTAACGATATAGGAACATTTAATTTATCAAGAGAAGAAGAATCTCAACACACTCCTTGTTTTACGGGTGTTTATACTGAATTCTCTAAAAATTCTGATTGTACAGCAAAAGATTATAAAATGACCCCACTAAAAATATCAGCAATAGATAGGTTGCTTCTTTCGGCATTTCAATCAAGATATGCCAAATACTATATGAATAGGAAATTTTCTTATGCAGATAAAACCAAAGTGCAATAAGTGTGGACAATGCTGCAAGGGCTCAATGGGACCCTTTGTCTTCCCGTCTGATGTAATAAAAATAAGTAATGGTCTAGGAATAGATAAAAGAACATTTATAAATACATATTGTAACGAGAATATAATCAGCATTAATAAAAATAGTATATGTATATATTCATTAAAATCAACTAGCACAGGTTGTATATTTCTGAATAATAATTTATGTGACATATATTCATACAGACCTTACCAGTGTGTTAATGCTCCATATAATTTTCTTTCACAATCAGAATTATGGAATCATATGAGGTGTTTAGATAAAGAATTATTACAAAAATGCGATACAACTGATAAAGATATTAAAATTTTCAAAGAAATTTTGGATATAGGATATATTTTAGATTAGGAGGTGTTTATATGCCAGGTCCAAGCCCATCCCCAAATATTGTTTTAGAAATGGTCACAAGTATCGTTGAAAAAATAATAACAAATGAACAAAGCAATACTTCTACTGAAAAGTGCGTCGATAACAAATAGTCGACGCACTTTTTATAATATTAAAAATCATTAGGTAATCCTTTAGAATAAAAAAAGAACCCTCAACGCCACATAAGCAGCATCAAGGGTTTAGAAGGGGGAATTTATGAATAGGTAAGATTTTTCTTTAAAGCAAGAGATAGTTCTATATCCCTTGCATCAGGCTCTTCAAGTACATGAAGAATATAAGCGAGTTTCCTTTTATCAAGAGCCTCCGCACGCTTCTTTATAGTCGGATAAGAGTAGGCTCTGAAGAACTTGATTTCTGGAATACATTCCTCCCAGTTATATCGCTTGTGATTCCAAGCAGGAATATGCTCTATAACCTGACTTAGTATAATCTCTTCGGGGTGTTCTTCTGCCCACGATATAAGCTCATCGGCAAGTGATGGGTCATCATAAACCTTATCTAATATACCAGCAGAGAAGATTTCCTTAAGACGCAAATTTGCATACCAGACAGAATTACGAATCCCATCCTCATCTACGGTACCGCCAAGCTCTTCAACTGTTCTTTTAACATCACAGTCGCAGTGTATGTAGGTCTGAACTTTCTCTATTGTTTGCTTATGACATAGATAATTACAATCCAAAACAAAATCCTTAAGCCTATCAATAAGCTCATTACCAGACGCTTCAAGAGTTATTTCTTTTATTAAATTCATACATTACGCCTCCTCATTGTTCTTATCAAACATACAACGCAGCAGGTCAGTAGGTGGATAAGTATACCCAGACACTTCAGACAAATCTGTCCCGCCAAGCATAAGACTATTTTCTGCCGCTAGAATCAAAGCCAACCTACCTTTACGCTGTTCCCAAGTAGTATAAATACAATACTTTTGCTCGTGCTTGCTTAATTTTATACCACTTATAAGAATACTTACGGGCTCATTAGTCTGAAGTGTGATTTTAGGAACCTTAGTAAGCTCTGCATATGTATCTGCAATATCAACAAACAACGGCATCCCAAGTGCCGCTTTTATACGGCGTTTGCGAACTTCATAATACACAAACAGTTTATCAAGATACACATGAGTTTCAAGACCAGCAACATCAGGAGCAATTATCCCCGCAAGTAATACATTAAAATACGCTTCATCAAGCATAGAAGCCGCTTTATCGCTTAAAATCATTTTGAAGCACCGCCTTTACCAGATTCTTTTATAGTATAAACATCCAAAGTGTTCAACAGGATAACCTCATTAGTAAGTAAATCTCTGATTGGGAACACGCACGCATCCAAGACAGTATAATCGGACGCCTTTTTATAATCTTCAGGATTCCTGAGTGTTCCTTTGATAACTCTCATGTCGCCTGCTATCCTGCATGAGATATCAAAAACACTGCTTTTAAGCCTTTCCATAATGGCATCTGTTCTTTTGCTCGCTAAGGTATACGGCAAGATAAGAGTTTTCTTACTGTTAGGGTATAGTCGGGCAGTTGTTAGGTAAAACTTACCGCCGTCTTTGTTCTTATCCTCAAATTTTATTACTTCAAAGTAGGCTCCTTCAAGTTCTTTTTGAGTAATCAGCCGCTTTGATTCAATAGAATCAAGCCTTTTATCGCTAACCTTATCCAAATTGCAATATCTTAACATATAATTTAAGCAAAACGGATTCTTTGTACATAGGTAACTTGAACGACTATGCCCATCTTTAGACTCTACGGAACAGTATGTTAAACCCGTAAGCAAATACAGGGAGGTAAGCAATTTAATATTACTTTGATAAAAGCCAGAGGCAAGGCTGCCGCCCGTTTCATTGACATCTTCCTGAACAGCCTGTGCAATTATTTTACGCAGATTTCTATCTTCAAAAGCAGCACCGATATCATCTACGGCATATAAGTTCTTTGGTAAATTATTAGTAATATCGATAAAAACGCCTTTTTCTGCCTGATATTTTGAAAGCAAACTATTCAACCTATTGCTTACCATCAACGGTCCTGGAGCCAATTCTACGCCACAGGTCTTTACATCTTTCAAATCGATTTTAGCCATATAAAAACACACCCTTTCCATACTGTCACTAAGTATAAGAAAAGGTGTGTGCTTTTAGATATTATCTCGGCCAGAAGTCTGTGTATCTGGGTTTCTTTTGCGGCATCCTGTTAATACTTTCCTGTAGAGCTCTTTGTAAAAACTGTGGATTTAAGCCGCAATCGTGATAGCCTTGATATACTATATTATAGTATCTATTGGACGGATGACCTAAGTCGCCCATATACTTATTCATTACATACATAAAGAGTTCTTTGCAGCCCTTTATATTTCCGTTTGTAATTATAATATCATTTGGCTTAAGCCTTGATATTCTATAATGCCTCGGATAACCTTCGTAACGGTCTAACGCGAGTTTATCCCTTTCGCTTACCAGATTTATTGATATCGGCACCTTGGAGCCTTGCTTTTTCTCTACAGTACAAAAGCAATTTCCGTCTGTTCCCCTAAATAATAATTCATAATTTTTTAAATACCCAGTAGCAACAACCTTACTTTCAGGACACCTCATAAATAGTTGTGTTCTATGAAGATTACTTCCATAGGCAACATAATATTGTTCTTTCATCAAACATTCCTCCTTATGCTGAAGTTCGGTCACCACGGCGCCACGCTTTGCTCTGGTTTCCAAAATTTTCGAGCCAATGGTGTCTGAGTGTAGAATAATTCTTGCCGATTGCATTCAGATGAAGCAAAAATACCCTTAGTTTATAGGCCCTACTCTCGTCTGCTCTTATTTCTGTTATTTTATAGGAACTTCTGCTAAGTTCAGCACAGTGCGATACCAACAATAAACAAAATTGAATATAGGCTTTGATTTTCCCAGCATGAACAGTCGAGGGAAAGCATCTGAATTCAACTGTCCCATAGTAATAGGGCGAATCAGGAACTAATCCACGTGTTAAATTCACAATATAATATCTTGATTGAGGATATCTGGAATACCTTTCATTCCCATTAGAAAGAGTGCTGTACCAGACATCTGCTATTTGTGAAAGAGTTTTTGCCTTCTTCTTTTTAAGATTTTCTACAAGTTCAGTTGGTATAGCCTTACAGTACCTATAGCGGCTTGAAGAAGTATCAACACCAAGTGCTTCAAAAAGTAATTTTTGTTTACTATGGATATTATTTAGTATGTGGACTATAGTTTCATCCTTAACCATAGCTAAGCCCAGGTGCAAGTGCAGGCCACATGTAGTCGAAGGCTTAAAACCCGCTTTTCTAAGTTCCCTAATCAACTGTTGTAAATTTTCTATATCTTTTGCATAAAGAATAGGTGATACAATTTCGCACTGATATTCTGAACTAGCGGCTACCGCACGCCCAGAACTGCCAACTTTTAACGGAGTAATACTCGAATCGGATAATACCACCCAACGCCTATTAAGATTATCAACACACTCATAGCGGTCATAATGCCCACCTGTATGTTCATAACTTACACCAAAATAATTACTTATTACAGAAATCGCCTGACGTCTTGTACCAAAGGTTAACTCAATTTCTATCCCAAAGCTGATTTCGTCATACAAAGCCATAAAATCATCTCCTATTTTTGTTCTCTATAGAAGATAGAATAATATCTGTGATTTTACGGCTTTTGTATGATAAAAAGTGTGTCGCAACAAAACAGAGCCTGCGTCTGTTACTATAGCGTACTCTCTAAAATTGTTCAAGGCTTATCTGGGGTTTTCTTTAATTGTTTTAAAATTTATTTATCTGTTAGGATTTTCTATGTTAAAATTAAGCACCCTAAGTTTTATTTTTAATCTTAATTTTGAAAATTTACGGTATCGGCGCCGATATTCTAAAAATAAAATACGAAGTAAAATTTTAATTGGCACATCAGAAAAAATTTTACTGGCATAATTTTTAACTAATCGAAACGGCGCCCTAAGTTTTTGAACAAATAAAAGCAATTGTGGCAAAAATAAATATCAACCTATTATTTTATACCTATCTTATCATTTAACCCATTGTAGACATTTTTGAGCATAATTTGAACAAGATAAAAATCAGAAAAGAAAATAACAATTTTTTTAAAATTATGTTGCCATAATTTTGCCATAATTTTTTGATAAAAAAGTAAAGCAATCCCTACAAACGCCTTAAAATAGAGGTTTTTGAGAGATTGCTTTTCGAAAGAAGTAACGGTCTCCAAAACCGCGTGCCGGGAGTTCGAGTCTCTCTACCCCTGCCATAAAAGAACAAGTCCCTTTGGGGGCTTGTTTTTTATTGTATTGAGTTGTAACGCCTCGGACATCCCCAACGCGGTTTTTCCGCGTGAACGGGTGAACCGCCGATGCGCCGCCAGTGGCGGATACAGCGAGGCGGTGAAGCGCAGTGCTCGGGTTGTATCAAGCGAGAGCGAAGATAGAACCCGCTAAGCACAAGAGGGCGGAGCCTTTCGAGTCTCTCTACCCCTGCCAAAACAAGGAAGCACCCATCAGGGTGCTTTTTTGTTTTCGATTGTGCGTGATAGTCGAACTCTCGTTGCACCCGGTTTTCCGCGTGAACGGGTGAACCGCCGATGCGCCGCCGGTGGCGTAGGTTTCTTATTGGTTGAATGAGGGCGGGGTGGTTTCATTGTTCGCAAAGGCGTTGGGACCAGGGTCAGACATAGAAAAATACATCTTTGCCGCCTTGGTGGTACCGAAATCCCGATTGGAGCCGCTGTTTTGCACTTTATTAAATGCATCGCGAAACATTTGATTGTGTGCCTCTTCCCGATTTAAAAGAAAGTCAATGGTTTCCTTTACCTTTTTGTCATCAATCTGGCGGTATAAATATTCGTACACTACCTTTGCCCGTTGCTCGGATGCAATGTTGCTTAAGAGGTCAGCACATAAATCACCGGTTACCGTAACATAATCTGCCGTCCATGAGTAGCCTGAGGCGTTGATGAGACCCGGATTTAACCCCAAAATAACATGGGATTGTATTTCGCCTGCCTGTACCTTGGCGGCATCCACATCATGGCCATTGAGCATATTTATGGTTTGTGCAATCATTTCCATATGCCCAAGTTCTTCTGCCGCAATATCCAGAAACAAATCCTTAATTTCCGGATCTTTAATGCGGAAACTTTGTGACATATATTGCATTGCCGCCTTGAGTTCCCCATTGCCGCCGCCCAGTTGCTCCTGCAACAGTGCTGCATACTGCGGATTGGGGCGCTCTACTTCCACCGGATGAAACAACATTTTTTCATGTTTAAACATAGTTTTACCTCCAATGACTAATAGTTTCTTTTATTTTCTGTAATTTATAGTAAACTATGCATTTTTTCTTTCACGGTTGCTTTACCGGTTTTTGCAATAAAAAAAGAGTGGGAAATTCCCACTCCGACCCGTATAGGGTTTCTCTTACTGTGACATTTATGCCACGACCCGCAAGGGGTATAATATTATACGCAAAAAAAACAATATGTTTCATTGCATATAGATAATACCATATTTTTTTCTTTTTGTCAATCTTTTTTTCACTTTAGGGCATTGTATGACACTATTTCTTCCTCAAAAGAAACATTTCTATTCTTTTATCAATTTCAGATAATGTTGCACTAGATATTCTACCAATGTGTTGCCCGGAATACTTTGGTCTGCGAATCCTTTGCTTTGAAATTGCTCTGATTTGTAACGTCTTTGCATAACTCTCTACATCACCAATCGCTTTTCCTAGGTAGACTTCTGATTTATGTAGTTTATCTATCCCAACTCCTTTTTCCATAGAAGATATGGGAATTACTACAATCTGCCCACTAGCCTTGTTGTTGTTGCTTTCAACTACAACCGCATAATGAATGCCGCCTAATTCGCTTCCAACATTATAGCCAAAATCGACTAAGAGAATTTCTCCCCTTTTATAATATCGCAATTTGTTTGGGTCAAATTCTTTTTCATTACTTAGATATGAGCCCCATTGTTGAATCCATTGCCCTAAAAGATGTTGCTGCTTATAACTAAGTGTCATAATGACTTCTTTTAATCGATGTAATATCGTTTGTAGCACAGACTCCTGTATAGGCGTAGTAAATTTTTTCTTGTGCTTTTCTCTCATTTCTCTAAAATCCTTTTATATTTTTTCTTATTATACATTATTTTCTAAATATCGTCAACCTTTATTTAGGAATCCTATATAGTAATGTGCGTGCAAGACTGCGTACAGGGGACGGTTCGCATACCCTCATCGCTGCGCACAGGGGAAGGGTCTATGTTCTTCGCTTTGCTACGCACACAGAACCGTCCCCAGATGCTCCGCTGGGTTGTTCGCACCACGCACTGTCCCCTGATGCTCCGCTGGGTTTGAAATACAAAAAAGGGATACCCATTTGGGTATCCCTTTGATTTGTTAACAATTATACGGTCGGAATAATCAACTGATAATCGTAAACGAAGTCGTACGCTTTGTAGATTACGATGTCGATTGCATCGCCTTCATACTGATAAGCAAATGCGTAGTCGAGCAGTCTTTCGTTGTTACCTGGTTCATCATTACCAAGTGCATCCTTGCCAACAGTCAAGTCAGCAGTATTGTCCTTGTTCAGGTCAATCTGGTTACCAGTCTTGGTCAGGTTCTCATCAACGTAAGCGTTTGCCAAGGAACCAACGCTCAGCTGTCTAGCTTCGCTCATGTTGGGATCCAGAACGTATACGTTAGCTGCTTCTGCATCCTTAGCAGAGATGGTACCTACGCTAGAACCAGCAACGGTCAGACTCAGGTTACCTCTCTTGCTGATTGCAGCAACTGCACCGAATACAGTACCGGTCTGGAATGCATCTACGCCGTAAGAAGAACTGATGGTTACAGTACCATTAGCAGCACGGCTGTAGTCATGCAGTTTGGTAGCTGCAGTAATAACACCGTTAGCAACATTCAGTTTGAACACATCACCCTTAGCAGCATTAGCATCGGTAATGTCGTTCAGATCGATAGCGGTAGTAGCAGTCTGCTTCTCACCATTCATCCAGTAGTCTACGATGTAGATCTTGGAACCGTTGGAAGAGCTTACGCCGATACCATCGATAACTGCAACGTTAGCAGCAGGGGAGATCTTACCAGTGGTGTTCAGTACGATAATTGCTTTTGCAACATCATCACCATTGTCAAATGCAATGTAGTTGTAAGAACCTTCAACCAGTTCAGCGCCCTTACCTACTCTGGAATAGTCAGCGTTTGCAGCAGTTGCACCAGCAGTACCGTAAACAACAGTACCAGCAGCACCTGCAGCGTTGGTCATAAAGAATACATAGGTATCTTCATCAATCTGAACAGAACCCATCTTCATGTCATCTTCATCATAAGATGCAGAAGCAGCGGTGTTCAGAGTACCAACCTGATACATATCTTCTTCATTGTCAGCAGTCTGTGCAAAGGTGATTGCGCTGATTGCGCCTGCAGAGTTTGCAGTGTAAGAAATCATCTTACCAGACAGAGCCGCTGCCAAAGATTTAGCATTTGCAGTGGTCAGCGCGTCAGTCTTGAAGGAGAAGTCAGCGATTGTTGCTGCATACTCATCCTTCTGTTCCTGAGTACCAGTCTTGAGGCTCATATCTACGCCAGACAGACCTTCTGCCAGAGTCAAAGCATGTGCATCCAGGTTCTGAACAGTTACGTTAGAAGCGAGTTGTGCTTCGTAAACTTCACCGCTCTTGTCAAGGATTTGCATAACAACAGTCTGATCATTCCACAGACTAGCATCGTCTTTTGCATTCAGAACGATTGCATAGTTGTCAGCGATTGCGCTTTCAACGCCCTCAACTACAACATCGTCGTCCAGAGCAACAACTTTGCCATAAGCGTCAATGTAGAATCTACCAGCGTCACCAGCCTCGAGGCCTGCTACCTGATAGCCGTTTGCTGCTACTTCGTAGAGGTTGCCATCAGCCAGCATGATTTTGCCGTCGTTTCTGGTAGCCTTTACATAAGAATCAACATAGTTAGCTTCGCCAAGTACAGTTACATCATAGATGTTAGCTGCGCCGCCGTTCTTGATGCTCAGTACATCCCACTTGGTCAGTTCGGTGTAGTCCATAGCCTCACCGTCTTTGGTCAGGTTGATGATGTAAGAAGTATCTTCGTCGTCAAACTTGAGGTTAGCCAGGTTCTTGTTAGCCAAGGAACCGCTGTTCAAGTAAGGCAGCATTACGCTGTTCAGGAAGGTTACCTGACCAGTGGTAGCAACCTTGTTAACAACTGCAGTAGTAGCCATTTCAATGCTTACTACATCGTAACCGGTAGCATCCTTAGTGTCAATCAAAGTAACTTTACCATTGTAGTTGCAATCCGGAACAATTTTACCAGTACCAGAGTTTGCAAAGAATGCGGTTGCATCGTTACCAGCAGCAACGCCGTTGAAGATGATGTCAGCACCGGTAGCCAGAGTAGCGGTAGAATCGGTGGTAGCATCTTCGTCTTTCAGGTAAGAAAGAACAGTCTTGCCGGTGGTGTCGATTTCAGTAAACAAGCTAATGTTGAAGGAAACGGACTCGTTCTTAGCGCTGTCTTTTGCAGCAGCAAGCAGAGTGTAGGTGCCGTTTACGTTCTTCTTAGCGTAGAGGTTTACAGCGTAACCAAGCAGAGCGTCTGCATCAACATCACCCTGTTTGAATACTTGCTTGTCACCCTTGCCTTTGCCGAGGTACCAGTAGTTTACATCGCTACCGTCAGCAACCAGAGTCATCTTCTTCTCTTCTTCAGTGTTTACAGCAGTGCTACCGCCCAGTTCGGTGTAACTGTTTGCTACAACAGTACCGGAACCCTTAACGATCTTCAGGTCACGGCTCATCAGAGTCATGTAACTTACGCCAGTGGTCTGACCATCATAGATCATGTAAGTAGCGTCTTTGCCGTAGTAGTATTTGTCCATCAGAGGAGTGTCGATAGCATTGTATACCATCTGAGCAACCATGCCTCTGTTAGCCTCAGTACCGCTACCGCCGCCGATCACACCCTCGAGTACGCCGTAACGCTGAGCAGCGGTCAGGTAACCGGTGGGGTAACCGCCGTTGTCTGCTGCGAACAGGTTGTAACCCAGAGTTTCCATGAGCATTTTGATAACCTGCTCGTAGGTTACGTTGTCATCGGGACCGAAGTTGCCATCGCCATAACCATTTACGATGCCTTGGCCTGCAGCCTGGTTAACATAACCAGAAGCCCAGTGGCTGGAAGGTACATCGGTGAACGGAGTGCTGGTCTGTGCAGCGGAATTCATGTTCTGAATTCTGCAAACAATAGCAGCAACTTCTGCTCTTGTAATGGTATCAGCAGGTCTGAAGTCCATTTTACCGTCGTTGTCTGCGTCGTCACCGGTCAGGATGCCGAGCATGCTTAAGGTTTCGATTGCTTCTGCGTAAGCGTCGGTTTCTGCTACGTCGCTGTAAGTCTGAGCGAATGCTACAGTGCTAACCAGCATAGCGAAAACTGCTACCAAAGCAATTACTTTTTTGAGATTTCTCATTCTCAAATCCTCCTTAAAATTTATAAAAGTTTTATTTTTTTTCTAGCCTAAACGCTGCGGCTCACCCAGTACCACAGCAACTTCATCAACAAGCAATCGCCAAAAAAGACAATATACCTGTTAACTTAGTTCAAATTATATCACTAAAGCGGGTTAAATGTCAATATTTAATTTGATTTTTAATAGTTTTGTAACAAAGTGGCCAAAATTCATTCAAAACTATCGTTCCGCTCAAGCGAACTGCCCCAAAACCGATGCCGCACACCTCGCCATCCTTTTTGGAGCACAACGGAAAAGTTGTAACCACATAACATTTCCATTGTAGATGTATCATACATTGTAATACCTAATCACGCATCTGTCAAGTCTTTTCTGAAAAATAATTGCTTTTTTGTGCAGATTGTGCTATGATTGCCTTGTCAACCCAAGGTTTAGGTAACAAATTACCAATGTACAGTTATTTAGACGGCGAAAAGCCAAAAAAGTTCCCGTTGTTTTGTGAAAAAGGTTACGCACAGGGAACGAAGCATCTGGGAACGGAAGTTGGGGACTGCGCACAGGGGACAGTTCTCTGTTCTAACGCACAGAGAAGCCGTCCCCGTGTTCTTCGTCCCCGGCACGACGAACCGTCCCCAGGTGATCCGCTGGGTATAATGCCTGTATTATATATAATAATAAATAAGGAAGAAATTCGTCCGAAAGGAGGTGCGGTATGAAATATTGGATGAAACTTTGGCAAAGCAGTTACATCCGTAACGGCTCGGTTTGGCTCTGGCGTAGAATTTGCGACGCCTTTTTTGCAAGTTTTATATGGAACGCGTGGCAGGTGTTTGACAAGCGGATTCTAAAAAGCCGGTTTGTGCAGGTGTTTCTTGACCCGACCCACCTGACCGACGCCTACTATGCCAGTTTCTTCTATAAAAATACTGCGCTTGGCGTACGACGCCTCTCCTTTTATACGCCCCGTGCCTCGGTGAGATGGTCTTGTCCTGCCCTTTGGGGATTTTTGGCGGTTTTATTGCTATTGCCAAACCACGCCCTTTCAGGAGCATTGTTTGCAACCATCTTTCTGGCGATGGCCATTTTCTTTTTCTCCCATCATTCTACCAGCCGAATCGGGGTGGTGTTTGCCCTTGTTATCTTGCTTTTAACGCTATTTTGGGGAATTTTGTTTCTTGCGCTCCCTGCGGCGGCAGCGGTTTCTTTGGGTTACTTGCTGCTGGGAATCGGATTTTTCTTTCTGGTGTCCTTTGCGGTGCGGAGTCGGGAGGATTTTATTGACTCGCTTCGGTGTTTATACTGCCTTTTGCTGATTTTATGCGGAATTTCCGTACTGGGGCAGGAAATCGTCTTTTTTGAAAGCGGCGTTGCCTTTGGTGAGGTGCTGATACTTTTATTTCCCTTTGCTTTCCTTGCACCCATGACCTTTGAGGACAAGCCGCGGCGGTTTTTGTATCTGGGTATTTTGCTGATGCTGACCTTTACCGCGGTGACCGAAACCCGCTCCCGTGCGGCATTGGTTGGTTTTTCCGCTGAACTTTTGCTCTTGATTTTGCTGATTGACTGGCGGTATTTGCCCCTATTGCTTTTTTTGGCACCCGCAATGACCGAAACTGCCGCTGAGAATATTGTCCTGATGTGGAGCATTCCCAAGTCCCACGGAAACTTTTTTGTGAACCTGATTCATGCGGTGCAGAATTTCTGGCAGAACGGATTTGGAATTGAGCGCGGAACCCTATTACAGTTTTATTCCGCCAATGCCTTAAATGCTCCCGCCCAAGGAGTAAATCCTCTGTATTTCAGCCTGGTTCTGGAACTTGGAATGTTTGGCTTATTTCTGTTTTTGGTGTATTTGTTACGGCTTGCGCACGCCACCTTTACCTCCTTGTTTACAGCACCCAAGGACTTAAAACCCTATTTTGCAGCAGGGTTTGCTATGCTTTTGGGGGTTTCGGTTTCTGCGTTGTTTGAGGCAACCCTGTTTTCGCCCCGCACCCTGTTGGTCTATTGGGGGATGCTGGGGTTGATGCGGGCAATCCGAATCATCCGCTACGGCATCTATTAAGCGTGACGCTTAACACGCACCGCTGCTCACAGGGGACGGTTCTATGTTCTCCGCTTTGCTGCGCACACAGAACCGTCCCCATGTAATCCGCTTGATATTACGCACAACGAACCATCCTCGTGTGCTCCGATTCTGCATTGACAAACTTTACAATTCGTTGTACAATACTCTTACATCTACTTAGGAGGCGACAAACATGAACAACAAAGGAAAATCTCCGGTTTGGTTTTATCCGGTTTGTATTCTTTTGGTTGCGCTGATTGCGGTATTGGTTGCGGTTGGCGTGAACTCCGTAAGCCCGCAGACAGAGCCGATTAGCGAGGCGTCCACCCCAAGTGAGGTTCCCGTACAGACACCCAAGCCGATGCCCGATATTCCGCCCGCGGCGGAGGAAAACGACCTGCTTGCCATTGCCACCAAGGCACAGGGAAGCGAAGAAAAAATCTGTTATCTCACCTTTGACGACGGCCCCACCCAAGAGGTAACACCCGCCGTGTTGGATGTTCTGAAAGAAAAGGATGTCAAGGCAACCTTTTTCCTGCTTGGGAAAATGATTACCGCCAACGGAGAGATTGCCAAACGCGCCCACGAGGAGGGGCATCTACTGGCAAACCACTCGTATTCCCATGTTTACAAGGATTTATATGCCTCGGGCGAGAGTTTTATGGCGGAAATTGACAAAACTCATGCCTTGATTCGGGAAATTACCGGCGAAGAGCCGTTTCGCTTGATTCGGTTCCCCGGCGGCGGCCAGAACAACGGCGGCAGTTACTGTGAAGAAAAGCAACAGTATAAACTTCTGCTTAAGCAACACGGATACTACTTTGCGGACTGGAACGCCTTAAACGGTGACGCTGAGGCAAGCGGAACCCGCACGGTGAGCGAACTTGTAAACCGGATGCGCCAGACCAGCGGGCCGAAGAACATTGTGGTTTTGATGCACGATGCGGCAACCAAAAAAACCACTGCAGAGGCGCTACCGGCAATCATCGACCAGTTGCGCAGCGAGGGCTATGTGTTCAAACGCTTGGACGAAATTAAATACTACGGCGGTGAGAATGTAAAAACTGCGCCGGATATGACTCTATAAGGAGAAATACCATGGATTTTAAGCAAAAAGCAATGAATTATTTTCATGAGGGCTACAACTGCTGTCAGGCAGTGGTTCTTGCGTTTCACCAAGAATTAGGGATGGACAAGGAAACCGCGTTAAAACTTGCCTCTTCCTTTGGTGCAGGGATGGGCGGACTGCGAGGGGTTTGCGGCGCGGTCAGCGGAATGTTTATGGTTGCGGGACTCAAGCAAGGCTACACCGGTGCCAAGGACATGGACGGCAAGCAAGCACATTATCGGCTGATTCAGGAACTTGCTGATGCATTTAAGCAACAACATTCCTCCATCATCTGTCGCGAGTTGTTGGGTGCCCAAGAGGCAGCACAGAAAAATCCGCAGGCAAGGACCAATGCCTATTACAAAAAGCGGCCATGCGGCGAATTGGTCGGCTGTGCGGCAGAAATTGTTGCAAAAAAATTAGGTTTTTAAGTATAAAAAATACACTCCCGAGGAAACTACTCTCGGGAGTGATTTTTTATTGCAAGGGACGGAGAACACGGGGACGGCTTCGTTGTGCGCATAGCACAAGGAACTGTCCCCTGTGCGCAGTCACCATGTTCTCCGCGAATCAACAATATTTGGGAGTGATTTTTATGAAGAAAGACAAGAAAATACCCATCATCGGACCCGCAGAGCGGGAGGATTTGGATTTTACCAATGCCGCCTGTCTTCAAGAGTGCACCGGATTGATTCAGGTTCCACCGCAAAACGAGGACGAGTTGGAAAATTATAACGACGTCTATCGGTTTGAGCCGAATCCTAATGCGTGACAATTCTTAATCGGTACGCTACGCACAGGGGACGGAGCATCTGGGGACGGCTTCGTTGTGCGTATAGCACAAGGAACCGTCCCCTGTGCGCAGTTCCCGTGTTCTCCGCTTAGAATAAGCCAAACATATCCATCTGACTGCTCTCCGGCAAATCCTTTAAGACTCCGTTTTCGCTCAGGGTTTCCAGTACCGATTTGTTGGCACCGGAACGGTTTTTCAAATCATCTTGGGAGAGGAATTTCCCCTCTTGTGCCGCTTGGTAGATTGCCTCTGCTGCGGCGGTTCCCACACCGGGGAACGCATTGAGCGGCGGAAGGATGGAGTTTCCGACCTTGCGGAACTTGGAGGCGTGGGATTCATACAAATCCACCGGCAAAAAGTCAATGCCGCGTTCGTACATTTCCAGACACATTTCCAAAATCGTATAAAGCGACTTTTCATTGGCGGTCATGTTATTTCCCTTGAGACTGAGTTTGCGCATCTCTGCTTTTACCTTATCCTCGCCCTGTGCCATCAATGTGGCATCGAACAAATCCGCACGGACGGTGAAGTAGGCAATATAGAACTCCACCGGATAGTTTACCTTGAAATAGGCAATCCGAAACGCCATCATGACATAGGCGGCGGCGTGTGCCTTGGGGAACATATACTTAATCTTTTTACAAGATTCCAAATACCAACCGGGAATGGACTCCTGTGCTTTGATTGCCGCCTCAAAATCTTCAGGCATTCCCTCTTTGGCAGCACGGCCCTTACGAACGAACTCCATAATCTTAAATGCCATATCCGGCTCTAAGCCGTTCTGCATCAAAAAGACCATAATGTCATCACGTAGGCCGATAACCTGCGACAGGGTTGCTTCTTTTCTTTTAATCAAGTCCTGTGCGTTATTCAGCCATACATCGGTACCGTGGGAAAGACCGGAAATAATCAAAAGTTCAAAGAATGTGGTGGGACGGGTGTCCACCAACATCTGGCGAACAAATGCGGTACCAAACTCCGGAATACCAAAGGTTCCCACCTCACTATGAATCTGCTCCGGCGTGACGCCCAGTGCCTCGGTGGAGGAGAAAAGACTCATGGTTGCCTTATCGTCCAGCGGAATGGTCTTGGCATCCACGCCGGTCAAGTCCTCCAGCATACGGATGGTGGATGGGTCATCATGCCCCAAAATATCCAGTTTTAACAAGTTATCATGAATCGAATGGAAGTCAAAATGGGTGGTAATGATATCCGAGTTCGCCTTGTCTGCCGGATGCTGAATCGGGCAGAAATCATGGATATCCATGGTTTTGGGACAGACAATGATTCCCCCCGGGTGCTGACCGGTGGTTCGTTTGACATCAATCATCCCCTGCGAAACCCGAATCAACTCGGCTTCGGGTGCGTCAATTCCCTTTTCCTCATAGTATTTTTTGGCAAAGCCAATGGCGGTTTTATCCGCAATGGTACCGATGGTTCCTGCTTTAAAGACATATTCTTCCCCAAACAGTTCTCCAACATATTTGTGGGCAGTTGCCTGATATTCACCGGAGAAGTTTAAGTCGATATCAGGAACCTTATCGCCTTTGAATCCCAAAAAGGTTTCAAAGGGAATGTTGATTCCGTCTTTTCTGAGCGGTGTCCCGCAGTGGGGGCATTCCTTGTCCGGCATATCGGGGCCGACATTGTATTCACCTTTGTCATAAAACTCGCTGTATTTGCACTCTGGGCAGATATAATGGGGACAGAGGGCGTTGACCTCGGTAATATCGGACAGCCACGCCGCAAACGAGGACCCGACACTGCCTCTGGAACCTACCATATACCCTGCCTCATTGGACTTTTTCACCAGTTTATGGGCAATCATATACATCACGGAGTATCCGTATTTGGTGATACAATCCAGTTCTTTATCCATTCTTGCCTTAACAATCTCCGGCAGAACTTCTCCATAGACGGCATGGGCTTTCTTTTGGCACATATCCACCAAATCCTGTTCACAGTTCTCAATGGAGGGCGGGTAAGAACCATCCCTTAAGGGAATAATATCACCAATGCGGTCTGCAATCCGGTTGGTGTTGGTGATGACCACCTCTTTTGCCTTTTCCTCGCCCAGATAAGCAAATTCCTCCAGCATTTCATCGGTGGTTCTTAAATACAACGGCGCTTGCTGATCGGCATCTTCAAAGCCTTGCGCACCCATCAAAACTCGACGGTAGACCTCGTCCTGAGGGTCCATGAAATGGACATCACAGGTAGCAACCACCGGAATTCCCAAGGAATCACCCAGTTTCACAATGGTTCGGTTGTGGTCTTTTAAGACTTCTTCATCCTTGACCGTGCCGTTTCGTACCATAAATTGGTTGTTGCCAAGCGGCTGAATCTCCAAAAAGTCATAAAATTCCGCAATCTCTTTTAACTCCGCCTCGTCCTTGCCGTCTGCAACGGCACGATAGAGTTCCCCCGCCTCACAGGCAGAGCCAAGGAGTAAACCCTCCCGAAATTGTTCCAGCACGCTGCGAGGCATTACCGGTTTGCGATAAAAATAGTTGAGATTGGACTTGGAAATCAGTTGATACAGGTTTTTCAGTCCCTCCTGGGTTTGTACCAGAAGAATAATGTGATATTTAGGATTTTTTAAGAGGGCAGGGTTGTTGTCAATATTCTGCTCCTTGCCGTCAAACTGCTCCATGGCAAGTTCCTGAAACTTCACAAAAATCTCTGCCGTTGCGGTGGCATCATCCACCGCCCGATGGTGGTTTTCCAGCGAGATACCTAGGCGCTCTGCCACTACGCCCAGAGAATGTTTGGCGTGCTGAGGATAGAGTTCTCTGGAAAGCCGGAGGGTGTCTAGCACCTTATTAGAAAAGTTGAGGTTTCGTTCTCCTGCTTTTTGACGGATAAAACCGGTGTCAAAGGCGGCATTGTGCGCCACCACGGTACAACCTTTACAGAACTCCAAAAACTCCGGCAAGGCCGCATCAATGGTGGGTTTGTCCGCCACCATGGCATCGGTAATGCCGGTCAGGGTTACAATTTTCTCAGGAATGGGTCGTTCGGGGTTGATTAACTGCGAAAAGGTATCGGTGACCTCTCCGTCCACCAGTTTGACGGCACCAATTTCGGTAATCGCATCATGGACGGGACTTAAGCCTGTGGTTTCAATGTCGAACACCACATAACTTCCCTTTTTCCCGCTTGCAGCAAGCCGATGTACCGCGGAGTCGGTATCGTTAATCAGATACCCCTCCACACCGTAGATAACCTTAAATTCCTCGTTGCCTTTTTTGCGAACTCCGTTCAGGGCTTTCACCGCCTCGGGGTACGCCTGTGCCACACCATGGTCTGTAATGGCAATCGCCTTATGCCCCCATGCGGCGGCACGGTTGATGAGGTCGGTTGCGGAAGAAACCGCGTCCATGGCACTCATCTTGGTATGCAAATGGAGTTCGACCCGCTTTTCCTCAGCGTCGTCCTGACGGACAGGGAGTGGCGGCAACAATTCCGCCGCCGAGAGTTTCAATAGCGGTTTATGGGCATAGTCATCAATCTCAAAGTCACCTTTGAGACGGACACGACTGCCCGGTTGCATGGCGGATTCTGCTTTTTTCAGCCGTTCGGTGGGGGCGAATACCTTGCAAAAGCATCCCCAGGTGTCATCCCCTACATTACATTCAATAATGGTATTGGTTCCGTTTCTGCCTTTTACCGTTCGGGTTTCTGCGGTGAGGATTTTCCCCTCAATGACGCAGTTTTTCATTCCCTCTGCCAGTTCTTCGATTGGCATCACGTCTTCCGGCGGGACGGGTTTCCCAAAGAGCACACCTGTTCCTACCTTACCATCAGACTTGGTTTCTGCCTTTTTGGGTGCTGCGGCTGCCACCGTGGCAATCAAGGTCTTTTCCTGTTCGTCACGCTGTTTTAAGTAGGCGTCAAGATCCACAGATTCGGTTTCCAGTTTCACAGAAACGGAAATGCCCAATTCCTGACGCGCAAACTCGGTTAAAAATTTGCAAAACCGGTGTTTGGCAAGGAGTTCCTCTCCGCCGTTGACGCCGTGCACCGTCAAAGTTTCGTCCCTATACTCTGCTCTGGCACCGTTTAAACAGATACGGCAGACCGGTTCTTCCTTTAAAAAACGGTCAATTAAATCCTGAAAATACCGGTTATCCGGCGTATAATCGGGATACTGCATCCGAATCACCACCTCGCCAATGGCGTAGGTTGCCCGAATGGAATCCCGATATTCCAATAGTTCCATGGGGGGAATATAGACAGGCGAAGTCAGTGCCAACTCCGCCCGATTCTGCTCCAGAAACAGATTGCATTGGGTGAGGGTGGTCTTCTCCAGTTTCTCTGCCAGAGATTCCAACACCGTCACCTTGTCAAATAACTCTAAAATTCCGCTCATTCTGTCATCCTCTTTATCTCATCAAGAAGTGCCGGAAGAATCTCGTTTTCCGGCAATTTCCTTACAATTTCACCTTTTTTGAACAGGACGGCACAACCGTCACCGCCCGCAATCCCAACATCGGCATCCTTTGCCTCTCCGGGGCCATTGACCACGCATCCCATCACCGCCACCTTAAGCCGTGCGGGAATCTTCTCCACTGCCTCAGTTACCGCATTGGCAATGGAAATCAAGTCTATTTTGGTCCGTCCGCAGGTGGGGCAAGATACCACCTCAATATGGTTGGGGTCCAAATCCAGTGCCCTAAGAATCCGGCGGGCAACTTCTGCCTCTCTCAGAGGGTCATCCGTCAGCGATACCCGAATGGTATCCCCGATTCCGTCTGCCAAAAGTCCACCAATACCGATGGCAGACTTCACCACTCCGCTCTGGTAGGTTCCCGCCTCGGTCACGCCCAGATGAAGCGGATAATCAAAGGTTTCATGGGCAAGCCGATATGCCTCCATGGTGGTCTTAACCGAAGAGGATTTCATGGAAAGCACAATATCCTCAAACCCGCAACGGTTCAGGATTTCCACATGCCCTTTGGCGCTCTCTACCATGGCTTTGGCAAGATTGCCGCCGCACCGTTCCAAAAGCCCCTGTTCCAGAGAACCGCCGTTGACGCCGATACGGATAGGAACCCCTTTTGACTTTGCTGCCTCGGCAACCGCACGGGCGCGGTCCTCTCCCCCTAAGTTTCCGGGGTTGATACGGATTTTATGGACGCCACGCTCAATGCACATCAGGGCAAGACGGTAGTCAAAATGAATATCCGCCACCAACGGCACCGAGGTGTGATTCAAAATTTCTTCCATGGCGACTGCCGCCGCCTCATCGGGCACCGCAAGGCGAACAATGTCGCATCCCGCCGCCTTGAGGGCGTTCACCTGCGCAATCGCCGCCTTGGCGTCCTGCGTGGGAACATTGGTCATGGACTGCACCAGAACCGGATTCCCCCCGCCGATTCGTTTATCTGCTATTTTCACGGTTTTTGTCATACAAAATCCCTCATTTCTATGCTATAAATTCATTATACCATAACCCCAAAAAGAATCAAGCAAAACTTTGCCGACACAGGGGACGGTTCTATGCCGACACAGGGGACGGTTCTATGTGCACTTTTTCAACATAGAGAACCGTCCCCTATGCTATTTTTACGACACAGAGAACCGTCCCCTGTGTCGCTTGGTATTATTCTTGACAAAATTGGGGGATAATGGTATGGTTTTAAAAGATACACGAAAGGAGAGGCTTTCATGCAGACCTACATTTTAGCAAGTATAAATCAGCACAAGGCAGAGGAAATTAAGCAGATTTTAGGTAATGGGTATCAAATCATTACCCAGACCGATGCCGGTGCAGGAGATATTGAGGTTATTGAGGACGGCACCACCTTTGAAGCAAACGCAAAAAAGAAAGCCGAGACCATCATGCAGGCAACAGGCAAGCCCTGTATTGCAGATGACAGCGGACTTTGCGTGGATTATCTTGGCGGTGCACCGGGAGTTTATACTGCCCGCTATGCGGGAGAACATGCCACCGATGGAGAGAACATCCAAAAACTTCTCTCTGCGCTTGACTCTGTTCCCACAGAGAAGCGGGGCGCTCAGTTCGTCTGCGTCATTGCGGTGGCAGTTCCGGGAGAAGAAACCAAACTTTACCGCGGAGAATGCCACGGCAGAATTCTCACCGAAATTCGCGGAGAGGGCGGATTCGGGTATGACCCCATTTTTTATGTAGAAGAATATCAACAATCTTTGGCAGAAGTTCCTGCTGAAGTGAAAAACGCCATCAGCCACCGGAGCAAGGCCCTCAAAGCGATGGCACAAGGGAGGAAATAACATGGATATCGCACAACAACTGATGCAGGAACTCAACCTGAAACAATGGCAGGTGGACAACACCATTGCCCTGATTGACGAGGGAAACACCATTCCCTTTATCGCCCGTTACCGTAAAGAGGCAACCGGTGAACTCAATGACGAGATTCTGCGTACCTTTGAAGAACGGCTTGCCTATCTTCGCAACATGCAGGAGCGAAAAGAGGATGTCAAGCGTATCATTGAGGAACAGGGAAACCTGACCGAGGAACTGGCGGCGGCAATTGATGCCTGCCAGAAACTGACCGAAATTGAGGACCTTTACCGACCCTACCGTCCTAAGCGGAAAACCCGTGCCACCGTGGCAAAAGCCAAGGGTTTAGAACCGCTTGCCGATGCCCTTGCCGCACAGGAGGTATCCTGTGATATTGAGGCTTTGGCACAGCAATTTATCAGCGAGGAAAAAGAGGTCAACTCTACGGAAGAGGCGCTCCAAGGTGCCATGGACATCCTTGCAGAGCGTATCTCAGATAACGCGGAATACAGAAAACGGATTCGCGACATCACCTTTACTTCCGGTCTGGTCACCGCCAAAGCGGCAACCGAAGAGGATAGCGTTTACCGGATGTATTACGATTTTTCCGAACCTTGCACCAAACTGGCACCCCACCGAACCCTTGCCATTGACCGTGGTGAAAACGAAAAAATGCTCTCTGTCACCATTGAGGCAGATACCGAGAAAATCCTTAACTTTTTATACAAAAAAGAGGTTTCCAAAACCCCGTCTCCCGCATCCGAGTATGTTCGCCTTGCGGCAGAGGACGCTTACACCCGTTTGATTGCCCCTTCGATTGAGCGGGAAATCCGTAACGAACTGACCGAAACTGCACAGGAACAAGCAATTGCGGTCTTTAAAGTGAACCTGAAAAACCTTTTGATGCAGGCTCCCATTCACGGAAAAACCGTCATCGGTCTGGACCCCGGTTACCGAACAGGTTGCAAGGTTGCGGTGGTGGACGGCACCGGTAAGGTTCTGGACACCGGCGTCATTTATGTGACCCATTCTGAGGCACAAAAAGAATCCGCAGCCGCATATCTCAAAGAACTGATTCAAAAACATAACGTGGATTTAATCTCTATCGGCAACGGTACCGCCTCAAAAGAAACCGAACTATTTGCGGCAAATTTGTTAAAATCCATCCCCAACTGTAAGGTACGCTACCTGATTACCAATGAGGCGGGAGCATCGGTCTACTCTGCCTCCAAACTGGGAGCCGAAGAATTTCCCGATTTGGATGCTACCCGCAGAAGTGCGGTCTCGATTGCCCGCCGGATTCAGGACCCTCTGGCAGAACTGGTAAAAATTGAACCCAAAGCCATTGGCGTAGGTCAGTACCAACACGATATGAACCAAAAACGCCTTGGTGAGGCTCTGGGCGGTGTGGTTGAGGACGCCGTTAACAGCGTCGGTGTCGACTTAAACACCGCATCCGTTCCTCTCTTGACCCATATTTCCGGCATTTCTTCTGCGCTCGCAAAGAATATCGTCACCTATCGGGAAACAGAGGGCGCCTTTACCTCCCGTGCCCAACTGAAAAAGGTTCCCAAACTGGGTCCCAAAGCCTTTGAGCAATGTGCGGGATTTTTGCGGATTAAAGACGGAAAAAACTTCTTGGATAACACCTCGGTCCACCCTGAGAGTTATCCGGCTGCAAAGGGGCTTTTAGAGGCGCTGGGCTATGCCTTAGGACAAAACCTTGACCACCTTGAGCAAGATGCTGCTTCCTACGGAATGCAAAAACTTGCGGATGAACTTTCCGTCGGTGTTCCCACCTTAAAAGACATCATGCAAGAACTGAAAAAGCCGGGCCGTGACCCCCGTGATGAGGTGGAGCAACCCATTCTGCGTAGCGATGTCATGAGCATTGAGGACTTAAAAGAGGGAATGGAACTGACCGGAACTGTGAGAAATGTCATTGATTTCGGTGCGTTTGTGGATATCGGCGTCCATCAGGACGGTCTGGTGCATATTTCCCAACTGTCTGATAAGTATGTCAAACATCCTATGGATGTGGTTTCCATCGGCGATATTGTGAAAGTTCGTATTCTGGACGTGGATGTCAAGAAAAATCGCATCAGTCTAACCATGAAAGGAATAAAATAATTGGTAAAATATGGAAAATAAGAAATTTTATAAGACCTTTTTCCTTTTAATGATACCCATGGCACTGAAAGAGTTAATTTCCTCTTTGGTGAATCTGGTAGATACCATTATGGTAGGTCAGTTGGGGGAATCTTCGATTGCGGCGGTTGGAATTGCCAATCAGGTTTTCTTTCTGTTTAATGTCTTTCTGTTTGGCATTGGCAGCGGTGCAGGCGTCTTTTTCTCTCAATTTTGGGGAAATTCGGACATCAAGGGAATGCGGAAAATGCTTGGTCTTAACCTGATTTTAGGGTCCTTGCTTGCCGCACTCTTTCTTGCAGTTTCGTGGATATTTCCAAAGCAGATATTTATGGCATTTAACGCTGACGCAGAGACCCTACAGCAAGGAATCCGTTATTTACGGCTGGTTTCTGTTGGTTTCCTTGCCACCGCAATTACCACAGCATTTGATTACAGTGTTTGTGCCAGCGAACGGGCAGGACTTCCCTTTTTGGTTCGTGCCAGCGGCTTGGTGATTAACATCTTTTTAAACTGGGTGCTGATATTTGGAAACCTCGGCGCACCCGCTCTTGGACTTGAGGGTGCGGCGTATGCTACGGTCATTGCAAGAATATCAGAATTAATTATGATACTATCTGCCGTTTATGGCAAAAAGATGATTCAGGCAGCAAAACCAAAAGAATTACTCACTGTCCCAAAAGACTTGTGGAAACGTTTTTTCAAAACCTCTACCCCTGTCGTTTTTAATGAAATGATGTGGTCTTTGGGCATTCTCACCTATTCCTGGGTGTTTGCTAAAATCAGTCCCGATGCCATGGTAATTATCACCATAGTTCAAAACATTGAACGCCTGATGCTGGTATTTTTCCACGGCGGCGGAAACGCAGGCGGCGTTTTGATTGGAAAAGCCGTGGGTGCCGGTAACTATGAGGATGCCTATCTGTATGCCAAGCGCCTTGCTAAGTTAATGCTTCTTTGCGGCGTTTTTCTTGCCGCGGTCTTTATTGCCGCAAGACCACTGATGCTGATGCCTTACCAAATTTCTGAAAATGTATACCGACAATGTATGAATCTTTTGGTTGTTCTTGCCGGTATGATGTGTATTAAAGCAATTACATTCTTAATGATTGTAGGTGTCTTTCGAAACGGCGGGGATACCAAGGCTGCAATGTTGATTGATGTAACCTCGGTTTGGCTGGTAGGTGTTCCTATGGTAATCCTGGGTGGTTTGGTGTTTCATCTTCCCTTACTTATCAGTTATATCATGATGAGTTTGGAGGAAGTAGTCAAATTTATCATCTGTTTCCGCCATTTTTCTACAAAAAAATGGATTAAAAGCCTGGTATCTTAACCTTTTTCAAGACTGTTTCACGTGAAACAGTCTTTTTTCTTTTAAAAAATGTTTCATGTGAAACATTTTTCTATTGTAATTTTTAAACTTTCGTGGTATACTAATAGCATGTCATCTATGATTGGAGGACGCTATGGGAAAAGTTATAGCAATTATCAACCAAAAAGGCGGAGTGGGAAAGACAACAACCGCCATTAATTTAAGTGCTTGTCTTGCCGCACGCGGTAAAAAGGTGCTGATTATTGACAGCGACCCGCAAGGGAATACCTCAAGCGGTCTTGGTGTTAATGGAAAAGAGTCAGAACTTACCACTTATGATTGTTTGGTTAATCAAACTTCTATGAAAGAGGTTATGATAAAAACCGAGTATAAAAATCTCTCTCTTTCTCCCGGAAACATTAATCTTGCCGGTGCAGAACTGGAATTGGTGGATGCAGAAAAAAGGGAACACAGGCTGAAAGAGTCTTTGCAAGGAGTCAAAGACCAATTTGATTTTATTTTTATCGATTGTCCTCCCTCACTTGGACTCATTACATTAAACGCGTTTGCCGCTGCAGACAGTGTTTTGATACCGATTCAATGTGAATATTACGCCTTGGAAGGCCTGGCACAACTGACCCGTACCATAAAAATGGTAAAGAAGGGATTGAACCCTGAATTAAAGATTGAGGGAATCCTTTTGACTATGTACGATTCACGCACCAATCTTTCAGTTCAGGTAGCACAAGAAGTACAAAAATACTTTGGTGCAACCGTTTATCAAACTATGATTCCCCGCAACGTAAGACTTTCCGAGGCTCCCAGTTACGGAATGCCAATCATTGCATTTGATAAAAATTCCAAAGGTGCACAGTGCTATAAAAAACTGGCATCTGAAGTAATCAAACAAAATAAGGAGTAAAACAATGGCGGAAAAGAAAAAAAAACCGATGGGAAAAGGTCTTGGTGCTTTGTTTATGGACGATTCCAATGATAATCCCGATTCCGTGCGTGATATTATTGGAGAAATTGATGCCATCGGTGCACCAAAAACCGATGAAAATTCAGTGGTTACATTAAAAACCATAGATATTGAGCCAAATAAATCTCAGCCGAGAAAAGAATTTGATGAAGAAAAATTACAGGCGCTGAGCGAATCTATCAAAGAGCATGGTGTGATTCAGCCGATTTTGGTCACACCCACCCAAAGTGGTACTTATAAAATTGTTGCAGGTGAAAGACGTTGGAGAGCATCCCGCCTTGCGGGACTCAAAGAAATTCCTTGTATCATCCGCACCTTTGAACAACAAAAGGTGATGGAACTTGCCTTGGTGGAAAATTTGCAACGGGAAGACTTAAATCCCATAGAAGAAGCGCAAGGATATCAACAATTAATGGATACTTTTTCCTTAACTCAGGAAGAAATCAGCCAAAAAGTTGGGAAAAGCCGCAGTGCGATTGCAAACGCGCTACGCCTGAATCACCTTTGTGACGAAGTAAAACAACTTCTTATCAACGGAGAGTTGACACAAGGACACGCGCGTGCCCTTTTAACTTTAGATACCAAAGACCAAATTGCAATTTCTCAAAAAATAATCAACGATGGGTTGAATGTTCGTCAAGTAGAGGCATTGGTTTCGGATGTTTCCTCACCAAAAAAATCAAAATCCAAAAAACCGGTCAGTCCAATGCTTCAAAAATATTATAAAGATGTAGAAGACAACCTTTCCTCCCGTTTTGGCACTAAGGTCAAAATTTCCGAAGGAAGTAAAAAAGGAAAAATTGAGATTGAATATTACAGCAAAGACGATTTAGAGAGAATTTTGTTTGAACTTCGTAAATAATTGGTAAAAAATGGAAGTTAAAAATACTATCTAAAATCTCTTTTTAAAGGTTATAGAATGATATTTCATTATAAAATGATTTTCGTGCCATTTAGGGCCATTTTTAAGCGTATTTTAAAAAGGAGTGAATTTGGTTGCCGGATGAAAAGAAAAAATATAAAAATTTGACTACCTATGTCATTTGCATGATTTTAACCATTGTTATTTTAATTATTTTTGCAGCCATGGCAGACAATCGGGAAGAATTATTTGAATCACAGATTCATGAGCAAGAGCAAGTCAATCTTACCATTCAAAATCAAATAGTTTCACTGACTGATGAAAATTATTCCTTAAAACAAGAAATGGATAAGCAATCACAAATCATCAGCCAACAAAGTGAAGAAATTCAGTTTCTTACTTTGTTGAATGAAACATGGATGTTGATAGAAAAGAAACAGTTTCAGGATGCAAAAACAAAAGCAGAACAATTAAAAGATTTTTCCATGAATGAAGAGAGGAAAAAATCTTATCAAGCATTAGTAAATGCATTGCAATAAAGAAAGGAAGTACAACATGATTGATTTAAAATTATTAAGAACCGAACCTGAGAAGGTAATGGAAGCCCTCGCAAGAAGAAAAGAAAAGGTAGATCTTAACGGTCTTTTGGAACTGGATAAGCAGCGTCGGGAACTTTTGTTTGATGCTGAGCAGAAAAAAGCAGAACAAAACGCAGTTTCTAAGCAAATTCCTGCTATGAAAAAAGCAGGGGAGGATACGGCTCCTGTTTTTGCGAAAATGAAAGAACTTTCTGATGAAATCAAGCAGTTGGACGAAACCTTAAGAGAATTGGATGAAAAAATGGATGCCATTGCATACACCATTCCCAATCTTCCCAATCCCTCTGTTCCGGACGGTGACACCGATGAAGATAATATTGAGATCCGTCGCTTTATGGAACCGACACAGTTTGACTTTGAACCCAAAGCACATTGGGATTTAGGTAAAGATTTAGGTATTTTAGACCCCGAAACTGCTGCTAAAATCACCGGCACCCGTTTCACTGTTTATCATGACCTTGGTGCACGTTTAGAGCGCGCAATCATGAATTTTTTCCTTGATACCCATACTTCAAAGCATGGTTATAAAGAAGTATTTCCGCCGTTTATGGTTCACAGAAACAGCATGGTCGGAACCGGACAACTTCCTAAATTTGAAGAAGATGCGTTTAAAGTTGCAAATACAGATTATTTCTTAGTTCCCACTGCGGAAGTTCCTGTCACCAATATGCATAGGGATGAAATTTTAAATGGTGAGGAATTACCTATCAAATACTGTGCGTATACTGCTTGTTTCCGTGCAGAAGCAGGTTCTGCCGGCAGAGATACCAGAGGTCTGATTCGTCAACACCAATTCAATAAGGTTGAACTGGTTAAGTTCACCAAACCCGAAGAATCCTATGAGGAATTAGAAAAACTGGTTGCAGATGCAGAAGATGTACTCAAACTCTTAAAACTTCCTTACCGCGTGGTTAAAATTTGTATCGGTGACTTAGGATTCACCGCTGCCATGAAGTATGACATTGAAGTTTGGATGCCAAGTTATAACCGTTTTGTTGAAATATCCTCCTGCAGTAACTTTGAAGATTTCCAGGCAAGAAGAGCCAATATTCGTTATAAGAATTCGGTCAAAGATAAAGCACAACTGGTGCATACGTTAAACGGTTCCGGCGTTGCCATCGGCAGAACCACTGCTGCCATTTTGGAAAATTATCAAAATGCAGACGGCAGTATCACCATTCCGGAAGTACTTCGTCCTTATATGGGAGTCGATGTTATCAAATAATTCACAAAAAGAAAGCTTTTCTCATTCAAGAGAAGGGCTTTTTTTATTTTTGTTTATCTATATAAATATAATATATATATTTTATAGTTGCTGTCGCTGTTGTTGGTGCGTGTAAACTGTGGAGAAGTTAATTTTTATTGATTATAATAAGAAATATTGAGGTGAATAACCTTATGGAAAACCAAGTTCTGCTTTCCACACTTTCCCCAAGGAGAGAAAAGTTAAATTTTTATCCACAGTCTGTCCACAGTGGAAAAAGAATAAGTATGTTGAAAAAACTATAGTTGTTTTAAATACTGAAACATTGCATTTTCTCCCTCTTCTGCAAGAATGGTTAATGTTTTTATAATTAAATCAGAAGTTTGAGGTGCAATGAATCGGTTGGCATCACCTTTTAAATAATAATTCAAAGGATGTTGATTGGTATAATTTTTTCCTTGATAAATTTTGCTTGCAGCAACACGGTCACAGATCAGTTCTTTGAAAAAAGGCATCGGCATTGGAACAGGCATTACTTTTTTTTCGTTTGGGTTATAATCATTCCAATATTCAAAATGATGTCGGTTTCTTCCTTTGTGATGCATCCATGCAGGAGAATAGCCTAACAATTCCCGCTCTTTTTCATTGGGACTTCGGGTTCCGTCGGTATAGTGTTTGATTCCGGCAAGAAATTCAGTTGGCGAATATTTGGAAAGGTCGTGCATGAGTCCTCGCCAGAGAATTCCTGCTTTCAAACAGTGAAGAATCACTAAATTCCGATGGCGGGTAATGGTTTTAAAATGGAGATAACAATTTTTCAAGTACATGAAGATTCTCCTTTTTTCATAAATTCTTTCTTATTATAAATCAAAATTTAGAATGTTGCAATCTTTTTTATTGACAAATAATAACACATTCGTTATAGTAATAATTAGGTATAAAATCCTCGGATTTTATCAAAAATTATACTTTGGAGGGATAAAACATGCAATTGATTTACGGCGTAAAAGACAAACCTAAATTCGGCCAGTTGATTGTATTTGCAATTCAACAGTTATTGGCGATTATGACGGCTACTTTGGTAGTTCCGGTCATCATCAACAGTTCTTGCGGAACCAATATGAGTTCTGCAGCAGCACTTTTTGGTGCCGGTCTTGGAACTTTGGTTTATGTGGCATTTACACAGAAAAAGAGTCCTGTATTTTTAGGTTCCTCTTTTGCGTTTATAGGGTCAATGATGGCGGCATTTGCCGGCGGCGTGTCTATGTCCCTCGGATTTGTGGGAATGATTATCGGTGCTTTCTTTGCAGGCCTTGTTTATGTTGTGATTGCGGCAATTGTTAAGGTTGCAGGCGTCAAATGGATTGATAAGGTAATGCCGGTTGCAGTCATCGGTCCTACCGTTGCAATTATCGGTTTAAGTCTTGCAGGCAATGCAATCGGTGATATGTGCAAAGGTAGTATTCCTGATGTTACGGCATCTCCGTTGATTACGGTTCTTTGCGGCGTAATCACTTTGTTTATCACCATTATCTGTTCGGTTTACGGTAAGAAAACCTTGAAACTGATTCCCTTTATTATGGGCATTCTCGGCGGTTATCTTGCATGTGCGATCTTTACTGCCATTGGTTACGCGGCAGATTTAGATGCACTTAAAGTTTTGAATGTAGAACCGCTTAAGGCTTTGGTTGAAGATGGTATTACGCTGAAGACTTTTATCTCGGTACCTGATTTCACATTTGTAACTGCATGGAAAGGAATCGGCGAACTCAATACATCTTATATCAGCACCATTGCAGTGGCGTATATTCCGGTTGCATTCGTAGTATTTGCAGAACATATTGCAGACCACAAAAATATCTCCAGCATTATTGAAGAAGAATTGCTGGAAAACCCCGGTCTTCACAGAACTTTGTTGGGTGACGGTATTGGCTCAATGGTTGGAGCATTCTTTGGCGGATGTCCCAACACTACTTACGGCGAATCCGTTGGTTGTGTTGCAATTACCAAAAACGCATCGGTCAGCACCATTATTACTGCTGCAATTCTTGCAATTTTGATTGCCTTTATTTCTCCGTTTATTGCGTTTGTAAATTCCATTCCTTCCTGCGTTATGGGCGGTGTTTGTATGGCGCTTTACGGATTCATTGCAGTATCCGGCCTTAAGATGGTACAAAAGGTTGATTTAAACCAAAACAAAAATCTGTTTGTGGTATCTGTCATTTTAATTGCAGGTATCGGCGGATTGACTTTAAACTTCGGGCAGATTACCATTACCTCAATTGCATGTGCATTGATTCTTGGCATTTTAACCAACATCATTGTTTCCAAAGCAAAGGAAGAGTAGGAGATAACTATGAAACAAGTGACAGTATTTGACCATCCCCTGATTCAGCACAAAACTACCATTCTTCGCCAAACCAGTACCACCAACAAAGAGTTTCGGGAACTGGTAGAAGAAATTACCATGTTGATGTGTTATGAAGCGTTGCGGGATTTACCTTTGGAAGATGTGGAGATTGAAACTCCAATCCAAAAAACAACCAAAAAGATGATTAAGGGAAAGAAGATGGCAGTTGTGCCGATTCTCCGTGCAGGTTTGGGTATGGTAAATGGCATGCTGAACCTCGTTCCCTCTGCAAAAGTGGGACACATCGGTATGTATCGGGACGAAGAAACCATGCAACCGCAGGAATACTATTGTAAACTTCCGGCGGATATTCAAAACCGCTTGATTGTTGTGGTTGACCCGATGCTGGCAACCGGCGGCTCTGCCATTGACGCCATCAATCAAATTAAAGGATATGGAGGCAAGCAGATTAAATTCCTCTGCCTGATTGCGGCACCTGAGGGAATTGAAGCCCTTACCAAAGCCCATCCGGATGTTGAAATCTACTGTGCCAATGTAGACGAAAAATTGAATGAACGCTGTTATATCGTTCCTGGTTTGGGAGATGCAGGTGACAGAATCTTCGGCACCAAATAACAAAAAACGGATAAGCACGCCATTTGGCGTGCTTTTCTTTTCTCACCGACACAGGGGACGGTTCTATGTGTCGAAAAAATGCACAGGGGACGGTTCTATGTGCACTTTTTTAGCATAGAGAACCCTCCCCTGTGTCGGGCTTGTGTGGTAGGGGGTGTATTTTGTCTTTTTATAAAAACTTATGTAGAAGTTATTGACACCGCTTTAAAAATGAGGTACAATACTCTTTGTAACATATTTGTAACAGAACTGTAATATTGTTGAGAATCGAAAGAAGGAACTTTTACTATGTTTGGACAGGACATTGGAATAGATTTGGGCACTTCGACCATCCTGATTTATGTGAAAGGCAGAGGGATTGTGGCAAAAGAACCCGCCGTAGTTGCGGTGGACAAGGACACTAACCGTCTGCTTCAGGTGGGACGGGAAGCGCAGAGAATGCTGGGCAGAACGCCCGGCAATATTGTTGCCGTAAAACCCTTAAAAGAGGGGGTTATTTCGGATTATAGTATTACCGAACGAATGCTCCGGTATTTCTTACAGCGAGTCACCAAGCGGAACTTTCCCGAGAATTTGTTTAAGCCTCGCGTGGTGATTTGTGTTCCCAGTAATGTCACCGAAGTTGAGGAGCGTGCGGTGATTGATGCCTGTATGCAGGCGGGTGCCAGAAAGGTACACCTGATTGCAGAGCCTTTGGCAGCGGCGCTTGGGGTCGGAATTGATGTGAACGAAGCCTGCGGAAATCTTGTGGTAGATATCGGCGGTGGAACGAGTGATATTGCGGTTGTATCTCTTGGCGGAATTGTAACGGGCAGGTCGATTAAGGTTGCCGGTGATAATTTTGACGATGCCATCATCAGATACATACGCAAAAAGTATAACATTCTGATTGGTGAACGAACTGCAGAAGAACTGAAAATAAAAATTGGTTGTGTCCGTAAGCGTGACAAACTGCTTGCCATGGACATTCGAGGCAGAAGTCTGGTTTCCGGTCTTCCAAAAACCATTCAAATTACCTCAGATGAGGTCTATGATGCACTGATGGAACCTGCCATGACCATTGTAGAAGAAATTCGGAATATTTTGGAGGAAACCCCGCCGGAACTGATAGGAGATATCAGTAATCGCGGAATTATGCTTACCGGTGGCGGTGCTCTTGTATACGGAATGGAACGCCTGATTCAAAGTGAAGTGGGAATCAAAACCTATCTTGCAGATGAACCCGAATCCTGTGTTGCCTACGGAACCGGCAAAGCATTGGAAAATCCGATGATATTGCAGAGTTATAATGCGGCAGACCAACGCGAAAATTAGCCTGCACTAGAAAATGCGGCAATCTTCGTCCGTTGTATCATCTTTCGCAGACAGTCATGTGCAAAACAAGCACACTCCTGCCTGCAAAAGCCTCACAACGAACAAATCTTACCACATTTTCTGCGTGCCCAATTTAGCAAACAAAAGAAACGAGGAAAAAACATGGAACTCAATATCAATCAAATTATGGAAATTCTTCCCCATCGCTACCCCTTTTTGTTGGTGGATAAAATTGTAGAATTTGAAGAAGGAAAGTGTGCGGTCGGTATCAAGAATGTCACTATGAATGAACCGTTTTTTCAGGGGCATTTTCCATCAAGACCCATTATGCCCGGCGTGTTGATTTGTGAGGCGTTGGCACAGGTGGGTGCGGTGGTGATTCTTGCCGCACCGGAGAATAAAGGAAAGTTGGCTGTCTTTACCGGAATCAATAACTTTAAGTTTAAACATCAGGTTGTCCCCGGTGAAACACTTCGTCTGGAGGTTGAACTGACGAAAATGCGTGGACCTATGGGCAAGGCTGAGGTTTGTGCATACGTGGGAGAACAGGTAGCAGCCAAAGGCGAAATTTCCTTTGCTTTGATAGAAAACTAAACACATAGACGCACAAAAACGTGCGTCTTTTTTTATTAACGACACAGGGGACGGTTCTCTATGTCATAAAAATAGCACAGGGGACGGTTCTATGTGTTGAAAAAGTGCACATAGAACCGTCCCCTGTGTCGCTTGGGTTGTGCTTGCATTTTTATTTGGAATGTGATACAATACATAAAAACTGATACGAGGTAGAATCATGCGGATACTTGGTGTAGATTTTGGTGATAGCCGGACTGGGTTTGCGATTTCCGATCCGCTGGGGTTCGGGGCGGCGGCACTCCCTGCGTGCAAAGAGAAAAATATGCTTAAAGTGGCAGAGCATACTGCTGCTTTGGTCAAGGAGCAAGGAGTTGAAAAGATTGTTCTTGGATTTCCAAAGAACATGAACGGAACGGTTGGACCGCGCGGGGAAAAGACGCAGGCATTTGCTCAGTTACTCAAAGAGCGGTTGGGGGAATCCTTTACTATTATTCTTTGGGATGAGCGATTGACCACTGTTTCTGCGCATCATTTGATGAATGAAACCAATGTTCGCGGTCAAAAGCGCAAAGACAGCGTAGATAGCATTTCTGCTGCCTATATCTTGCAGGGTTACCTTGATAGTTTACGATAAGGAGGAATTTTCCATGGCTGAATTACCCGAAAACGAATATCTGGTGGATTTGATTGATGAGGACGGCAACACCGTGACTTTTGAACACCTTGACACGGTCCAGTACAAAGGCAAAGACTATGTCATCTGCATTCCCTATGATGATGACGAAGAAGTCGTCACCGAAGTCGTCATCTTTATGATTCATAAAGACAAAGAAGAAGATTGTTTGGAACAAGTAGAAGATCCCGAAGTTTTATCTGCGGTTTATCAACTGTTTCAGGAGAGAAATGCAGATATGTTTGAATTTGAGGATGAATGAGCGGAGAATGTGGGGGCGGTTCGTTGTGCGAAGAGAACAAGGAACCGTCCCCTGTGCGTAGTGGCGTGGAGAATCCATAGCAAATGTCCCCAGAAAAAGGCTTAGTTTGTATAAAATAATGGTTGACGAATCTATCTATAGTGTGATACAATAGTTAAAATAAACGTGCTGAGAATGTCCTTTTCGTAGGACAATTTTTATATTAAAAAGAGAAAGGATGTGTCCGGGTTTGTACACTGACAAATTTACCAAAGAGGGCTTAACATTCGATGATGTACTGCTGATTCCCCAGGAATCCAATTTTGTTCCCAATGAGGCAGACTTATCTACCCGATTGACCAACAAAATTAAATTGAACATTCCCATGATGAGTGCCGCAATGGATACGGTTACCGAGGCCAACATGGCGATTGCCATTGCCAGAGAGGGCGGTATTGGTATCATTCATAAGAACATGAGCATTGACGAACAAGCGGCAGAGGTTGACAAGGTAAAACGGAGTGAACATGGCGTTATTGTGGACCCCTTCTCCCTTTCTCCCAACCATACCCTAAACGATGCGGAAGCCTTGATGGCAACCTACAAAATTTCCGGTGTTCCGATTACTGAGGGTGAAAAACTGGTTGGTATCCTGACCAATCGGGATTTGAAGTTTGAAACCGATTACTCCAAGCGGATTTCCGAATGTATGACCAAAGAAAATCTGGTTACCGCACCGGTTGGCACCACTTTGGACGATGCAAAAGAGATTCTTCGCAAAAACAAGATTGAAAAACTCCCTATTGTGGACAAAAACGGCCACTTAAAGGGATTGATTACCATTAAAGATATTGAAAAAGCAATCCAGTATCCCAACTCTGCCCGTGACGATAACGGCAGACTCTTGGTCGGCGGTGCGTTGGGTGTGACTGCAGATGTGCTGGAGCGTGCAGAAAAACTGATTCAGGCAAAAGTGGATGCGGTGGTTCTGGACTCTGCCCATGGGCATTCCCAAAACATTGCAACCTGCCTGAGAATGATTAAAGACGCATTCCCTGAATTGCAGGTCATTGCCGGAAATATCGCAACCGCAGAGGCGGCAGAATTCTTAATCAAAGCAGGTGCAGACGCGGTTAAGGTTGGCATCGGCCCCGGTTCCATCTGTACCACCCGTGTCATTGCGGGTATTGGCGTACCTCAAATTACTGCGATTTGTGATGTGGCTGAAGTTGCTGCAAAATACGATATTCCGGTCATTGCTGATGGCGGTATCAAATACTCTGGTGATTTGGTCAAAGCCATTGCCGCAGGCGCTGATGTTATCATGATGGGCAGCATCTTTGCAGGCTGTGAAGAAAGCCCCGGTGATAGCGAAATCTATCAGGGTCGTCAGTTTAAGGTTTACCGCGGTATGGGTTCTCTGGGTGCTATGAATAACGGCAGCAAGGACAGATACTTCCAGGCGGGTGCCAAGAAACTGGTTCCGGAAGGTATTGAAGGCCGCGTTCCTTACAAGGGCCCCGTTTCCGACACCATCTTCCAACTGTTGGGCGGTTTGCGTTCCGGTATGGGCTACTGCGGAACCCCCACCATTCCTGATTTGAAGAAAAACGGAAAATTTGTTCGTATTACCGGTGCAGGCCTAAAGGAGAGCCATCCTCATGATGTTACCATCACCAAGGAATCTCCCAACTACACCCCGAATATGTAAATCACCATCTGCTGCGGCTCACCGCAGCAGATTTTTTATGCCACCGACACAGGGGACGGGTCTATGTGCACTTTTTCAACACAGAGAACCGTCCCCTATGTAGTTTTGCGACATGGAGAACCGTCCCCTGTGTCGTTTAGGGTTGACAAGGGGAATTTATTATGTTATAGTAGACGCAAGAGGTGATAGTATGCCAAGACAAGCACGGAAGAAAAGTGAAACCGGAATTTATCATGTTATGTTTCGGGGAGTGAATCGAGAACCAATCTTTACCGATGATGAGGACAACTGGAAGTTTATAAACATTTTAAAGAAGTACAAGGAAATTAGCGGGTTTGAACTGTACGCTTACTGCCTGATGGGGAACCATTTGCATCTTCTTATCAAAGAGGGAAAGGAAGACTTGGCACAGTGTTTCAAGCGAATTGCCGGCAAATACGTGTATTGGTTTAATGCCAAGTACCAGCGGTCAGGACACCTGTTTCAGGACAGATTTCGGAGCGAACCAGTGGAGGATGACGCGTATTTTATGACAGTACTTCGTTACATCCACCAAAACCCGGTCAAGGCGGGAATTGCTCGAACCGTTGAGGAGTATCCGTGGAGCAGTTATCAGGAATACCTTGGCAAACCAAACTTAACCGATACTGCGCAGGCGCTTTCTATGATGGATCTAAGAGCGTTGGTGGAATTTCATCGGGAAAATGGCACGGAAACCTGCATTGACATTCCGGAAGAACGCAGTCGTATCACCGATGAAGAAGCACAACGATTGATGAGCCGTCTGGCAGGCGTTGAAAACGAAACAGGGTTTCAGACGCTTTCGGCAGAGATTAAAAGCCAACTTCTTGGTCAACTGAGAGAGCAAGGAGTTTCTCTTCGCCAGATTGAGGAGATGACAGGGGAAACCAAAGGAGTAATTCGGCGAGTGACCAAACGGGCGTTAGGGAACGAGGAAGAGACCGTAATCCCCCTTTATCAACCGCCTCAAACTAGGGAAGTAGACATTACCATTTTATGAAAATTGCTCCCATTTTGGGGGCTTTTTATTTGGAACAACACAGGGGACGGTTCTGTGTGCACTTTTTCAACACATAGAACCGTCCCCTGTGCAGTTTTGCGACATAGAGAACCGTCCCCTGTGTTGTTTTGGGTGGGGATGAGAAGATTTGATGTTTTACTTGCAATTTATGGATAAAGGTGGTACAATATACGGATAGGAAATTTTACAAAGGGATGATAGGATGAATCTTCAGCAAGTTCAGGAATTGGATAGTCAATATTACATGAATACCTTTGGGGCACGGACGCCGGTTTGCTTTGTCGAGGGAAACGGCATTACACTGAAAGATACTGAGGGCAAGGAATATCAGGATTTCTTTGCCGGTATTGCGGTCAACTGCTTAGGGTATGGGTATCCCCGTCTGGTGGAGGAACTCAAAGACCAGATGGAGAAGTTGACCCACATTTCCAATGTATTTTACAACGAGAATCAGGCGAGGCTTGCCAAGATGCTGGTTGAGAACAGTTGTGTAGACAGAGTATTCTTTGCCAATACCGGTGCAGAGGCAAACGAAGGCGCCATCAAACTGGTAAAGAAATATTTTGTGGAGCAGGGCAGACCGGAAAAGCGGGAGATTATCACCTTAAAGAACTCTTTTCACGGCAGAACCCTTGCAACCGTTGCGGCAACCGGACAGGAAAAGTACCAGAAACCCTATTTGCCGCTAATAGAGAAGTTTGTTCATGTGGAAGTGAATGACAGTGATGCGCTCCGTGCGGCAGTAAATTCCAACACGGCAGCCATCATGGTGGAGTGGATTCAAGGTGAGAGCGGCGTACTTCCTTTGACCGAGGAATTTGCTGCGACCATTCAGGAACTTTGCAACGCCAACGATATCTTATTGGTGGCAGACGAAGTGCAGACCGGTATCGGCAGGACAGGAAAACTCTTTGCCTATGAATGGTACGGGGTTGAGCCGGATATCATCACCCTTGCCAAAGGTCTGGGCGGCGGAGTGCCGATTGGTGCATTCCTTGCCAAAGAAAAGGTGGCGGCGGCATTTCACCCCGGTGACCATGGAACCACCTTTGGCGGCAATCCCTTGGCAACCAGAGCCGGACTTGTGGTTCTGGACGAACTGCTAAATAACGGAATCCTCTCCAACGCTGCCAAAATGGGCGAGTATATGAAACAAAAATTGGAAAGTATAAACAGTGACAAAATTGCTACTGTACGTGGAAAAGGACTGATGATTGGCGTGGTCTTCCATGAAGAAATTGCCAAAGAAGTCGGTGCCGCCCTCAGAGAACAAGGATTTATTGTCGGCGTGGTTGGAGGCAAGGTGCTGCGTTTGGTGCCCCCGTTGATTGTAAAAGAAACAGAGATTGATGCGCTGGTCCAAGCGCTGAGTCAGGTTCTTTAAGAAAGGAAGAAAAATCATGAAACATTTTATCAGCATCCATGATATTACCTGTCAGGAATTCGATGAATTGATGTCCCTGGCACTGAAACTGAAGAAAGAACAGAAAGCCGGTATTGAAAATGCTCCGCTCAAGGGCAAAACCTTGGGTATGATTTTCACCAAGTCCTCTACTCGTACCCGTATCTCTTTTGAGGTAGGTATGTACCAACTGGGCGGACATCCCATGTACCTCAATGCCAACGATATGCAACTTGGCAGAGGCGAGAGCATCTATGACACCGCCAATGTCATGAGCCGGTTTGTGGATGGAATCATGATTCGCACCTATGACCATCAGGATGTACTGGATTTGGCGAAGTTCGGGTCCGTTCCGGTCATCAATGCGTTGACTGACCACCTCCATCCCTGTCAGGCAATGGCTGACTTGATGACGGTGTATGAACATAAGGGCAAACTCAAAGGTTTAAAACTTGCCTATGTGGGTGACGGCAACAATGTGGCGCATTCGCTTCTTTATGCCTGTGCCAAAGCAGGGATGGATATGAGCGTGGCAACTCCCAAGGGCTATGAGTGTGATGCTCAGGTGGTGGCAAATGCGCAAGAAGATGCCAAGGAAACCGGCGCAACCATCCTAACCTGTTATGACCCTGAAGAGGCGGTGAAAGATGCAGATGTAGTCTGCACTGACACCTGGACCAGCATGGGACAGGAGGCGGAAAAGGCAGAGCGGGTTAAGATTTTTAAGGATTATCAGGTGAATCAGGAACTTTTTGCTCATGCCAAGGACGATGCCATCTTCATTCACTGTCTGCCGGCGTATCGGGGCTATGAAGTGACCGAGGATATCATTGACGGACCTATGTCAGTCATTTTTGATGAGGCGGAGAACCGGCTCCATGCCCAGAAAGCCATTATGGTAAAACTGATGGCGGACAATCAGTAATCGGGAGGGCAAACCATGGAAAATTTATATGCTTTTGAAGTGAAGCGCGCCACGGAAGAAGATATTCCTGCGATTCACAAAATCACCAAGGATGCCTTTTTGAAGTATTGTGAAATGGCAGGCTTGGGCTATGACATTGCCGCACTGAATGAAACTTATGACGATATCCGTGAGGATATTGAGAATAAAGAGGTTTTTGTGGTTCGGATTGATGACGAGCCGGTGGGCGCTGTTCGTATCGAGATGTTGGGAAACGGTGAGGCGTACCTCAGCCGTTTTGCCGTAGGTTCCAACAACCGGAACAACGGTATTGGTAAGATTCTGATGCGGGTGGTGGACAAGGTGATGAAACAAAACGGAGTTAAGATTCTCCGTCTGCACACCGCATCCAATGTTGCGGCAACCATTCGTTTTTACTACGGCAGAGGTTTCTATATTGCAAGTGTAGAAAATAGCCGCGGCTATCCCAGAGCCGAGTTGATTAAGGAATATAACTAGAAAGGGGTTCCCATTCATGAAAATCAAAGAACTTTTTACTACCCAACCTGCCGATGGGGCACAAGTTGCGGTTAACGGTTGGGTTCGTACCCTCCGTGTTTCCAAAAATTTTGGATTCATTGAACTCAATGACGGTTCCTACTTTAAAAATGTACAGGTAGTCATTGAACAGGACAGACTCAGCAATTTTGTTGAGGTTTCCAAACAGAATGTAGGTGCCGCACTCCGGGTCAAGGGCACGCTGGTGTTGACTCCGGATGCAAAACAGCCCTTTGAAATTAAGGCGGATGCCATTGAAATCGAGGGAACCAGTTCTCCGGAATATCCGCTCCAGAAAAAGCGCCATTCCTTTGAATATCTGCGCACCATCCCTCACCTTCGGGCAAGAACCAACACCTTTTCTGCGGTATTCAGAGTTCGGTCTTTGGTGGCATATGCGATTCACAAATTCTTCAATGAGCGTGGATTTGTCTATGTGCACACCCCGCTGATTACCGGCAGTGACTGTGAGGGTGCCGGAGAGATGTTTCAGGTTACCACGCTGGATCTGGCAAACCTGCCCCGCACCGAGGAAGGCAGTGTGGATTACAGCAAAGACTTCTTTAACAAGCATACCTCTTTGACCGTCAGCGGTCAGTTGGAGGGTGAGGATTTTGCCATGGCGTTTGGGGACATCTATACCTTTGGCCCCACCTTCCGTGCCGAGAATTCCAACACCACCCGCCATGCGGCTGAGTTCTGGATGATTGAGCCGGAGATTGCATTTGCGGATTTGAATGACAATATGCAACTGGCAGAAGATATGCTCAAATTTATTATCCGTTATGTATTGGAGCAAGCGCCGGAAGAAATGCAGTTCTTTAACAACTTTGTGGACAAGGGCCTTTTGGAGCGTCTTGACAATGTGGTCAGCAATGAGTTTGGCCATGTGACTTATACCGAGGCAATCGAACTCTTGGAAAAGAGCGGAAAAGACTTTGAGTATCTGGTCTCCTGGGGGATGGATTTGCAGACCGAGCACGAGAGATATCTCACCGAGGAAATCTTTAAAAAGCCGATTTTTGTGACCGATTATCCCAAGGAAATCAAGGCGTTCTATATGCGTCTAAACGATGACGGCAAGACGGTTGCAGCAATGGACTGTCTGGTTCCGGGTATCGGTGAGATTATCGGCGGCAGCCAAAGAGAAGAGCGTCTGGATGTACTGACCGCCAGAATGGCAGAGATGGGTCTTGACGAAAAAGATTATGCCCATTATCTGGATTTGCGCCGGTTTGGTGGCAACAAGCACGCTGGCTACGGCCTGGGATTTGAACGGGCAATCATGTACCTGACCGGCATGAGCAACATTCGTGACGTCCTGCCCTATCCCAGAACGGTCAATAGTTTATATTAGGAGATACTGTCATGATTTTTGGAATTGAACTATGGAGAATTGTTCTGGTTGTTGTCCTGATTTTTCTTGTGGTCAAGCGTGCCAATTTGGTGGCGATGTTTGCAAAAGTCAAGTACAACAAACGGCAATATCCCGAGGCGATGAAACTGTTTCAGTTGGCAAACAAGGTGGGAAACCTGAGTGTCAGCAATAAGATGTTGCTGGGTTATGTCTGCCTTCGTTGCGGAGAACTGGACGAGGCTAGAAAGCACCTGAATTTGTGTAAAGGTATGATTCCCCGCGGAAAGCCGGAGCGAAACCAGGTGAAAAATCTGCTGGCATTGGTGAATTGGAAAGAGGGGAACCTCCAAGAGGCGATTGAAATGCTAGAAGAAATTTTGGCAGACGGCTATCGCAATACCCAGATTTATCAGAATCTTGGAATTTTGTATAACTTAAGTGATGACGCTGAAAAAGCGGTTAAATTCAACCAAGAGGCAATGGAATATAATGAAGACGACCAGATTATCCGTGACAATCTGGCAGATAGTTTGGCAATTGTCGGTAGGTTGGAAGAATCCGCCAAGGTTTATGAGGCGTTGGTCAATGATGACCCAGAGCCCAGATTCCCAGAGGCATATTATGGCTATGGCAAAGTGTTGATTGCCCTTGGCAAACAAGAGGAGGGTCTTGCCATGATAAAAAAAGCATTGGAAAAGCCGTTCTCTTACTTGAGTATCCGTACCAAAGAGGAAATCGAGAACCTCTACCTTTCCCACGGCGGAACCATAGAATAACAATAAATCCACCCCAAGCGGGTGGATTTTTCTATACCCCAAACACCAACAAAATAGGGGGGGGTTCTGTGTGCTGGAAAAGAGCACATAGAACCGTCCCCTGTGTTGTTTTGCGACACATAGAACCGTCCCCTGTGTTGCTTTAATAAAAAAGCCCCGCAGGGCGGGGCGTGGTGATTAGTTCAAAAGAGTGTTTAACGCGGTATCGTCTGTGGCAGTGCGGTATTCAAATCCGTTTTCACCATAGGTGACAAGAAGGTATTTGGTTTTGTAGTTCTTAAATGTAAGCAGCATTGCCGACTTGCCGGATTTGTCTTTGACATAGGATGCAGTCAGGTGGTCGTTAGCAGAGAGCCCGTACTTACTTCCGGTTGCCCGATAGTCTGCCTGAATTTGTTCCTCGGTGAGCAGTAGCGCCGGATCCAGATTGTATCTGGTTTCCGATGCCAGTTGGACTTCCAGAATCAATTGGGAGATTCCGTTGTTCCAAAGTTTTGCGGGAAGTTCCAGTACCGCGGGGGCACCGCTGCTGATCGATTCTTTTACCGGCAAATCGTTAAGCAAAGCGGGAATGCCGGTATCCATAAAAGACTGATAATATTCTGGAAGAATATTCCTGACAGCCTGCTGCCCCGCAGGGGTCAGTGTGGTATGAGGGTAGAGGATTTGATTCACATCCGGACTTTGAATCAAAACCCGCCAAAGCGCGTCGTCCCAATCCACTTTGGCGCCCATTCCCTCCGAAACAGCGCGAACCGGAACCATAGTTCGGTCATTCACCATTCGTGCAGGGACATCCAGAACCACGGTTTCTCCGTTTTTCTGCATCTGGGTGTTATCGATAGAAATTCGGATTTCGGTTTCCCCTTTTCTGGCAACAGCAGTCTGGGTTTCATCAATCCATTCAACGGATGCACCCAAAGACTCAAAAATGACCCGCAGCGGAACCAGCGTCCGGCCCTGTTCCAAAACAGGGTTGGTGTCAAACAACAACTGTTGGTCATTGATAAAGACAGTAATATCTTTTTCTTCTGCCGTGGCTCCGATGCCAAGGAATAGGCAAAGAACCAGTAAGCAGAGTAAATGTTTCAAAAATTTCATAGAAAGCACCTCCGTGAATTTACTCTACACTTTTTTACGAAAGTTGTCAAGAGAGCATGGTAGATTAAACTCTTGAAAAAATGAAAAAACTATGGTAGAATAAGAACAGTTCTCAGAACAGGAGGTGAGCGTATGGAAGAAATTTGGATGGAACTTGAAGTAGAAGAGATTGCCGCACAGGCACTCGAACTACTGCATGAAAAAAAGATAGGACAACTGCGGGAATTTTTAATCAACTTTAATCCGGTGGATATTGCCCAGGCGCTCGCGGAGGCGTCTGAGGCGGAACTTCCCATTTTGTTCCGGATTCTGCCCAAAGAACAGGCGGCAGAAACCTTTATTGAAATGGATGCCGACCAACAGGAATTCTTGATTTCCGCGTTTAGCGATAAGGAACTCAAAGAAGTGCTGGATGAGATTTATGTTGATGATGCGGTGGATTTGATTGAAGAAATGCCCGCCAATGTGGTCAAGCGGATTCTGCGTCATACCAATCCGGAGATGCGCAAAGACATCAATCAACTGCTCAAATATCCAAAAAACAGTGCCGGCAGTATGATGACCACTGAGTATGTGGATTTGAAAAAGCAGATGACGGTGGCAGAGTGTTTTGCTCGCATTCGCAGAATCGGGGTAGATAAAGAAACCATCTATACCTGTTATGTTACCGACCGCGACCGCAAATTGATTGGACTGGTTTCGGTGCGGCAATTGCTCCTTGCCGACGGTGATGCTTTGATTGAGGATATCATGGAAACCAACATCACCTATGTAGGAACCATGGAAGACCGTGAGGATGTAGCAAGAATGTTTGACCGCTATGACTTCCTTGCGATTCCTGTGGTGGACGGAGAGAACCGTCTGGTTGGTATTGTCACTGTCGATGACGCGATTGATGTCATTCAGGAAGAAACCACTGAGGATATTGCCAAAATGGCGGCAATTGTCCCCACCGATGAAACCTATTTGAAAACTCCGGTCTGGAAGCATGCAAAAAACCGGTTTTTCTGGTTGCTGTTTTTAATGCTTTCCGCCACTGTAACCGGCGGAATTATCCAACAATATGAAAATGCATTCATGGCGGTTCCGATTCTGGTTGCCTTCGTGCCGATGCTGATGGGCACCGGCGGTAACTGCGGCTCCCAGAGTTCTACCATGATTATCCGCAGTCTTGCGTTGGAGGAGATTAAGTTTAAAGATTTCTTCCGCGTCCTGCTCAAAGAAGTATGTATTGCTGTTTTAGTCGGCGTGGTTCTGGCGGTGGTCAACGGACTTAGAATCTTTTTGATGTATCACTCAAACGCCGATGTGCTGTCGCAGACCAGCCTTTGGAACCTGTCGTTGGTGTCAGGCCTAAGCCTGATTGGCATTGTAGTTCTGGCAAAAAGCATTGGGTGTATGCTCCCCATGCTCGCAAAAAAGTGTAAACTTGACCCCGCCCTCATGGCGGCCCCTCTGCTCACCACCATCTTAGATACTTGCTCGGTATTGATTTTCTTTACAATAGCGATGAAAATCATTCACTAACAGGCGCTAGAAACTATACTCATTTTGCTCCGTTGCATCATCGGTTTCGGACAGTCATGTACAGCCAGTACACTCCTGCCTGAAACCGATTCGCACCAAAGCAATCTAAGCATAGTTTCGTTGCGCCATTTTTTTGCAGCGACACAGGGGACGGTTCCTTGTGTCGTTTTTCAGCATAGAGAACCGTCCCCTATGCTATTTTTCGACACATAGAACCGTCCCCTGTGTCGCTTTGGTGTTTTTTGCGGGAGAGGGATAGTTTTTATTGACTTTACGGGCGGGAATTTATATAATAGTAGTTAGGATAAAGGAGCGATGGTATGAAGCGGTTTACAACAACGAGTCAAGAGGAGACTCGCAGGCTTGGCAAGGAAATAGGAAAGACTCTGACTCCCGGTGCGATTGTAGCATTGGTGGGGGATTTGGGTTGCGGAAAGACCGCCTTTGTCAAGGGGGTTGTAGATGCGGTTGGGGATGGGGACGAGGTCACCAGCCCTACCTTTACTCTGGTGAATGAATATG
>JAZQFW010000009.1:0-1968 GCA_045539735.1 Ructibacterium sp.
AAAAGTTAGTGTTAATACAATGACTTGAACCGAAAGGAGAACCGCAATGTTAGAGGTTGGAAGAACTTACACCAGAGCCGAATTGGTGAAGATGTTCGGCAATGGCACAAATCAGGGTCTGACGCGAAAACTCACCCGTAACGGTATTGCTTACCGATCGGAAGGACGCGGCCAAAAGTTCAAGATAACTGTAACCGGAAAAGAGAACCCGTTTAAGGTGTTCTGTATGAACGAGTTCGGTTTGGACGGCAGAACAGACTATCAAAAACTGCGGAATTTCTATTACTACTTTTTCAATGATGAGGAATTCCGTGCTATGCCCGATGAGGTAAAGGAAGCCCGTATGGAGGCCGAGGGAAAGCATCTTTCCCGTCAGACCATAGCCCGCTATACAGAGTTGTTGCGGAAAGCCAATTTAATGGAATGGGACACAACCCGCTTTGTTTACTACTTTGCCTACAAAAACACACAGCGAATTGTGGAGCGAAGTGAATATAGTCAGGCGTGGAAAGAGTATTGGGAGACCATTGCTGCCGGGTGTAAATCCTTTGACGCCATCTGTGATATGCGCTTTAAATATGGTGGCGTGGCTCGTAAACAGGCCATCCCGGAGTTCAACGGGATATACAACGATAAAATTACTCACCTGATGGACCTTATTCAGCAGAGTATTGAGGAGGAAATTGAAAGGGGGGGAAATTAAGTCATTGTACTACCACTAAAATATAGAAAGTTACTGTTAATACAATGACTTAATTGGGCCTTACCGGTTAAATCCCTCACCCAATTTCTCAAACTATAATGGGAGGTCAAAAGAACGCCCCAAATTTGGGGCGATTCTTTAAGACCTCCACGGACTGTAAGAAAGAGGGTGAGAACCATAGACAATATCCAAAACCTCCCCGATGAAGAGTGGAGAGCCATTGACGGCTATCGGGGAAAATATCTTGTGAGCAATATGGGCCGGGTGAAGAGCCTGAAACATACCACCGCCCGCCTACTCACAGCCTTTGAGAATAACAAAGGTTATTTGCGTGTCTGTCTCTGCCAAAATGGCCGGGGCAGACATTTTTTAGTGAGCCGACTTGTGGCGGCTGCTTTCTGTGAGAACGATGACCCGGAGGGCAAAACCACAATCGACCACATAAACCATAACAGACTGGATAACCGTGCTTGTAATTTGTAGTGGATGAGCCGGGAGGAAAATTGTAAAAATACTTGGAGGAAGAAAAAATGAGTATAGTGAAACAGAATATTCCGGACTATTACCCGTATATGTATTTGGACGGCTATACACCGGAAGAGATACTTGCCGCCGCCCATAAAATGATACTGGATAGGGCAGTCAAGAAAAACGCCGTTCCAAAAGTCCATATCACCAGCGAGGTCAAATTGAAATGAGGATAGATAACACCAAAAGCGGCAAAGAGCGGAAGAAGAAAAAGCGGAAATAGTCCGTTCTGGAAAAGGAGATTTTTTCCATCGTGGAAAAGAGTCTTGACGCAGCCATTGCCGCCGCCATGGAAGATATATTCCGGGACTGGAACAAAAAGTGAAGCGGAAACCGTAAGAAAAAACGGTTTCCGCTTTTTTCGTTTTTGCCGTTAGACGGGCTGTGTTAGCCGTTCCGCAGACAGTCCACCCATTCCGTTTCCCAAAATCAAAAACGGCTGTGTGGATTTTTCAGGCCACCCAAAACCACAACGGGCATCTGACAAAATCGGCTGCCCGAATACTACCCCCGGCACACCGGCTGTCCGCAAAAGGGTATCGGGAATTACCTGAACGGATTTCGCCCCTTTTCCCCGGCTTTTCTGTGCTTTTGGAACGGTCAGGCGGGTGTTCAGGAAAGCAAATGTTTTATTGGACGCCCTCCACATACTCAATCAGGTCTCCCGGCTGACACTCCAACAGACGGCAGAGCGTTTCAAGGTTCTCCCACGAAACCCCTTGCTTGTTTCTGGACTT
>JAZQFW010000010.1:0-28712 GCA_045539735.1 Ructibacterium sp.
TATTTTTACAATCAAATTCGTTTATTATGCGTAAACGAATTTATATTAAAAAGGGCTTGGGAAATTCCCCAAAATAAAAATGGAATTTTTGTGAGTGTGGCTACACTCGCTTTGCTTGCTATTCTGTCAAAGTGGCAAGCAGATAAAAAATTCATTTTTCGCAAATGGGTACTCATTTGCTGTGCTTGCTATTAAAAAGTTTTATCAAAAATCAACGGAAAGGATTGGATAGGAATGGATAAGAAAAGTTTACGGATTTCAGCATTAACTGTATTGGATTATGAGCTTCCCGATGTCAAAGTATTTTTTGAGGATAAAGGCACACTTTACACCTTTAACGGAGTATATGACGGTTGCCGTTCTGTATCATCAAAATTATTAAGACTTATGGAAAATGACGAAAGCGATACGAAAGGGGCTGACAAATAATAAAATGGGCGATATAATGAATACAAGCAATCCTGTTTTGACAGACTGTCCGATTGAAAAGGAGGAACAGAAATTTATGAGACAGTCTGATAAAATAACGGCTTTATATTGTCGCCTGAGCCGTGATGATGAATTACAGGGCGACAGTAACAGTATTGTAAATCAAAAAAACATTTTAAGTAAATACGCAAAAGAAAATGGGTTTAAAAATCTTCAATATTTTGTTGACGATGGTTTTTCCGGTACGAATTTCAATCGCCCCGGTTGGAATGATTTAATTGCACTTGTTGAGGTTAACAAAGTCGGTGCAATTATCGTAAAAGATATGTCAAGACTTGGGCGTGATTATCTCAAAGTTGGTTTTTATACAGAGGTAATGTTTGTTGAAAAGACTATCCGCTTTATTGCTATTAACAACGGCATAGACAGTGCAAATCAAACTGACAGTGATTTTACTCCGTTTCTTAATATCATCAATGAATGGTGTGCAAAAGATACAAGTAAAAAGATAAAAGCTGTTATGAAAGCAAAAGGCGAATCGGGTAAAACCTTAACCACAATTCCGCCGTTTGGATACATGAAAAGTCCTGAAGATAAAACTAAATGGATTGTGGATGAGCCTGCGGCGGAAACTGTGCGGAAAGTTTTCAATCTTTGTATGAATGGTTACGGACCTTCACAGATAGCAAAGATATTAAGCGAGGAAAAAGTTTTAACCCCTGCAGCATATTGGCAGAGTATAGGACGGACAACAAATTTACCCACTCCTAAAAATCCTTATCGTTGGGTAGCTGATACAATATCAACTATGCTTGAAAAGAAAGAATATTTAGGACATACTGTCAATTTCAAAACTTATAAGCAGTCATACAAAAGCAAAAAGAAATTACATAACCCCGAAGAAAAGCAACTGATATTTGAAAACACACACGAATCAATTATTGATATTGATACTTGGGAGAGAGTGCAAGAGTTAAGGAAGAACAAACGCAGACCTACAAGAACAGGCAAAATTAATATGTTTTCAGGTATAGCCTACTGTGCAGATTGCGGACAAAAACTTTACTACTGCACAAGCAAATATTTTGAAAGCAGACAAGACCATTTTGTATGTTCAACATCACGCAAAGTCAAGGAAAACTGCTCAACACATTTTATTCGTGCAACGATACTTGAACAGGGTGTTTTGGCACATCTTAAATATGTGATGGGAACAGTTGCAAATTATGAAAATCAATTCCGCAAGGTATTGGGTGCAAAGCAAAAGGCAGAGGTTAAAAAGGAACTTTCTGCAAAGAAAAAACAGCTCTCAAAAAGTGAAAGCAGAATTAAAGAATTAGACATATTGTTTCAGCGTATTTATGAGGATAATGTCAGCAAGAAAATTTCGGACGAAAGATTTGAAATGCTATCGGAAACCTACGAAAAGGAACAGGCAGAATTAAAATCACTTACTGAAAATTTATCTGCTGAAATATCCGGAACGGAAGAACAAACCGACAATATTGAAAGGTTTATTTCAAAGGTGCATAAATATTTTGATTTACAGGAATTAACTCCGCCAGTATTAAACGATATGGTAAAGCGTGTTTATGTTCACTCACCACAAATTATTGACGGAAAGAGAACACAGGAAATTGACATTGTGTATGATTTGGTTGGCATACTACCCCAATCATTATTTAAGCACGAAGAAACGGCATAGACAACCTATGCCGTTTCAACGAAAACATTATTACCGTTTTATTAAGGACACCCTTTTTGCCTCTTTTTTTGGCGTATATTTGAATTGACACAAAATTTAAAAGCAGGTATAATATTCACAGAATAATTTTATGGAGGGATACTCATGAAAGCAGTTGTAACCGTTATGGGAAATGATAAAACTGGCATTATCGCAAGAACAAGCACGCTTTTGGCTGAAAATAATGTTAATATTCTTGATATTACCCAAACGATTGTTCAAAGTATTTTTACTATGGTTATGTTGGTTGATATGACAAATAGTAAACAAGAGTTATCCGCTTTGACCATTGATTTAAATCAGTTAGGGCAGGATATGGGCGTAGAGATTCGCATTCAGCATGAAGATATATTTAACTCCATGCATAGAATCTAAATACATTTGAAAGGAATTCTACATCATGTTCAATATAAATCCAAATGAAATTAGCGAAACGATTCAGATGATTCGTGATGAGCATCTGGATATCAGAACCATCACAATGGGAATCTCTTTGCTAGATTGTGCAAAGAGTGACCCTAAAGCTGCATGTGATGCCATTTATGATAAGATTACACATTATGCAGAGAACCTTGTATCCACCGGTGAATCAATCAGCAACCGTTATGGAATTCCTATCATTAATAAACGAATTTCTGTAACTCCAATCGCTATGGTTGCAGGAGCCAGCGATGCAACTGATTATGTTATGTTTGCAAAAACCTTGGATAGAGCCGCGCAGGAAACCGGTGTCAACTTTATTGGTGGATTTTCTGCATTGGTTCACAAAGGCTTTTCAAAAGGAGACAGAATTTTGCTTCATTCTATTCCGGAAGCATTATGTTCTACCGCCCGCGTTTGTTCTTCTGTGGGGGTTGCGACAACCAAAGCCGGTATTAACATGGATGCAGTCAAACAAGTGGGGGAAATTATAGTACAGACAGCCCAAATGTCGAAAGATAATAACTCTATGGGGTGCGCTAAATTTGTCGTTTTTGCAAATCCTGTAGAAGATAATCCTTTTATGGCGGGTGCATTTCATGGTCCGGGTGAGGGTGATTGCGTTATCAATGTCGGCGTAAGCGGTCCGGGGGTTGTAAAATCTGCATTGGAGCGAATTAAAGGAAAGGATTTTGGAGTTGTTGCTGAAACAATTAAGAAAACGGCATTTAAGATAACCCGAATGGGGCAATTGGTAGCACAAGCGGCTTCGAAAGAACTCGGCATTCCCTTTGGTATCGTTGATTTATCCCTTGCTCCTACGCCGGAGGTTGGCGATAGTGTTGCATACATTTTGGAGGAAATGGGACTTGAAAAATGTGGTACACACGGAACTACGGCAGCCCTCGCATTGCTAAACGACGCTGTCAAAAAAGGCGGCGTAATGGCATCCAGTTCCGTCGGAGGATTAAGCGGTGCATTTATTCCTGTAAGCGAAGATGCAGGCATGATTGCTGCGGCAGAATGCGGTGCATTGCATCTTGATAAATTAGAGGCAATGACCTGTGTTTGCTCTGTAGGTCTTGACATGATTGCGGTTCCTGGCGATATCTCTGCTTCTACTATTTCTGCAATTATTGCAGATGAAATGGCCATTGGTGTTATCAATCAAAAAACAACTGCTGTTCGTATTATTCCTGCAATTGGAAAAACAGTTGGAGATAGCGTGGAATTCGGTGGACTTTTAGGTGCTGCACCCGTGATGCCTGTTCATGAATATTCCAGCGAAGCATTTATTGCCCGTGGAGGCAGAATTCCTGCTCCGATTCATAGTTTAAGAAACTAAAAAGTACTGCCCATACGGGCAGTACTTTTGTTATACATATCTATCAATATCGCTAAGTTTAATTCCTTTGTGAAGAGCGATATTAATTCCATTAGCAATCACGTTTGAGATATCGTCAATGATGACATCCACTTCTTTGGGAGCGACAATAAAATTACCAAATGCAGGCCGAATGGATTCGCGCACCAATTCATAACGCTCCGTCTCTTCAAATTCCTGTAAAAAATGATAGAACTCTGAATTTTGATTCACTTGCTCTTTTACCTTTAAAAGGACGCGTTGCATAGATTCATTTGCAATAGTTGCCGCATCTACAACAGTCGGAACTCCTATTGCAATGACCGGAACACCTAATGTTTTTTGTGTTATTCCTTGTCGTTTATTTCCAACACCCTCCCCAGGAGTGATACCGGTATCAGAAAATTGAATGGTTGTATTAATACGCTCTATTTTTCGTGAGCACAAGGCATCAATCGCAATCACCAAAGATGGTTTAATTCTATCCACAATCCCTTTTACGATTTCTCCTGTTTCAACCCCTGTTAGACCCAGCACTCCGGGGGTAATTCCGCAAACAGGGCGTATTCCTTCATCTATTTCTTCCGGCATATACTCTTTGAGATGTCTTGTTATCATCAATGAATCAAGAACTTTAGGTCCTAACGCATCCGCAGTGATATTCCAATTACCCAGACCAACCACCAACACAGTCTCTTTTTCCGAACTCAAAAGGTTATCGGTAAGTTCTTTGAGGACACCGGCACAGGTTTTACACATTTCCTCATACACTGCTTGTTGTCCATAAAATCTACTGGGCATCTCAATGGTTACATAGTTTCCGATTTCTTTACCCATCCGTTTTGCTCCATCGTCATCAAGCACCTTGACCTTAGTAATATGAATATAACCCTTTACATCTTCTTCTTTGATTTCAACTCCGGGAATCACATAGGATTCTCCCTGAATTTCTGTAATCATTTCTTTGGCTTCTACTGCTAAATCGCAACGAACCTGTCTCATAGCCTATCCACTCCTTCTCCATAAGTTTGAGTCAACTTCCTCTTTTTTATGTAATATTAGAGAATTGAGAAAATATTTCTTATTTTTTTAAAAAAATGCTTGCATTTTCGTTCAAATGGTGGTATGATAATAAATACTGATGTGAGAAATTGGAGGTGAAACCATGCCTAATATTAAATCTGCAAAAAAGAGAGTACTCGTAATCAAAAAGAAAACTCTGCAAAATCAGATGATTAAGTCTCAGCTCAAAACTGCAATCAAAAAGTTTGAGGCCTCTTTGAAAGAGGGCAAGGCTGCTGCCTCTGAAGCTTATAATTTTGTTGTTAAGAAGACCGACCAGGCTGTTGCCAAAGGTATTCTGCACAAAAATACTGCAGCCCGCAGAAAGAGCCAATATGCGGCAAAGTTGAACAAAATCGCGTAAGGCGATCGATTGATTCAAGGTAAAAATTCTACACTATAAAAAAGACGATATCTTAAAAGATATCGTCTTTTTTTTATAATGACAAATTCGCAACGGCGTTTAAACTCATGTCAGCAAAATTTCCTTTTTGATATTCATAAAACGCAGCACATCCTATCATTGCTGCATTGTCGGTGCAAAGTTCCAGTCTGGGATATTGAAACACAAATCCGTTCGCAATTGCCTTTTGGGCAATGCGCTCTCTTAAGGGACGATTGGCAGCAACCCCGCCTGCAAGTGCAATACGAGTTACTCCCTCATGTTTTGCGCATGCAATCAAATGCTCTGACAATACATCAATCACAGCCTCCTGAAACGACGCCGCCACATCTGCTTTGGAAATCCTCTCCCCTTTTTGCTCCGCATGATGCAAATAGTTTAATACTGCGGTTTTTACACCACTAAAACTGAAATCAAATCCGTTCTCTCCCATATGGACTCTGGGAAATTGGATTGCGTTTGGATTTCCCTCTTCCGCCTTTTTCTGGATTGCGGGACCACCCGGATATCCAAGTCCCAAAACTCTGGAAACTTTATCAAATGCTTCGCCTGCTGCATCATCGCGGGTTTTAGCAAGAACCCTAACCTCCATTTGTTCATTGACGTGAACAAGATGGCTATGACCACCTGATGCCACCAGACAAACAAAAGGCGGCGTAAAATCCGAATTTTCAATGAAATTGGCACAGATATGCCCTTTAATATGATGCACCGGAATCAGAGGTTTTTTTAAGGAATATGCCAATCCTTTTGCGGTTGACACTCCCACCAATAATGCCCCAACAAGACCTGGTCCGTATGTAACAGCAATTGCATCAACATCCGGTAAAGTCATTCCTGCATCTGATACGGCTTTATCTACCACATTGCTAATATGTTCAATATGCTTACGTGATGCAATTTCGGGTACTACACCGCCATAAATTTTATGAAGTTCAATTTGAGTATTGATTACATTTGAAAGTACCTTAGTTCCATCTTCTACAATCGCAGCAGCGGTTTCGTCGCAGGAACTTTCAATCGCCAAAATTCTCATATTGTCATCCTCCCCTCAATTCTTTTGTCATGATGAATGCATCCTCTTTGCCATGATAATACTTTTTTCTAACACCGCAAACCAAAAATCCGTTTGTTTCATAAAGAGTTTTTGCAGGTAGGTTGCTAACTCTCACCTCAAGTGTGATTGTTTCCATCCCACGTTCCATGCAGATATCGGTTAATAGGTCAAGAAGTTTACTTCCAATGCCCTCTCTGCGATATTGGGGATGTATTGCTATATTTGTGATGTTCCCTGCGTCATACATCAACCAAACACCTCCGTATCCTATCACCTTGTTGCTATCAATATCTTTCGCAACAAGAAACACGGATAATGGGTTGCTTAACTCATTTTCAAAGGACAATCTTCCCCACGGGTCATCAGGAAAGCATAATTGTTCTAATGCGAGAATTTCATCAAGTACATCCTCGGTCAAGAGTTCAATTTGTATCATAGTTATTCTCCAACCCTTTTTGAATCATTCGGGTTATTTCATCTCTGCACTGACGATAAGTATCCAAATCGCCTCCAAACGGGTCAGAAATATCTCCATCCGATTTCGCCCAATTGGCAAGCGTTTGTATTTTTTCTTTGAATTCGGGAAATGTAGCAGAAAGCATCTGTGCATGAGATGTTGTCATAGTAAGAACCAAATTCGCATTTTTCATCATTTCTCGAGTAATTTGTATAGAGGTATGACGGCTAATATCAATTTCAACTTCTTGCATTGCGGAAATAGCATTGCAAGAAACAGGTGCACCATCTGCAAAAATGCCTGCTGAAGAAACAGGAATCTGCGCATCGGTCATTTGTCTAAAAATAGCCTCAGCCATTGGACTTCTGCAAGTATTGCCGGTGCACACAAATAGCACTTGTTTTGTTAAGTCAATGATTGTTTCACCTGCCGCACGATACAATCGGTTTTTTACAGCCAACCAGACACCATTTTCAGGAATTTCAGGCGCAAAAATGTATTCCACATGTTGTAAATCCATCTCTCGAAGCGCCGCAAACAACCTACTTGCAGCATCTTCGGGTTTTTTTATGCTTCCAAGTGAATATGTAATTATATTACTGGGATACGGGGGAAATTCATCAAATGTTAACACCCCTACCTTATGGTAAAGTGCCATAGAGTTACAATAATTTACTGCTTGCTCCATCGAACCATGTAAAATTTGTATGTTTGCATCAGGGGCATAATGTTTGTATTTTAACCCCGGAGATTTTGGTGTTTCTCCATCAGTTGCTTTGGTGACTACTTGGACATGACCTATCAATGCTTCCATTTGCTCTAATGTTACCCCGCCCGGGCGATATAAAATTGGAATTTCACCACTAATATCCAAAACTGTAGATTCTAATCCAACCTGACAATCGCCGCCATCAATCATCGCGTCAACTTTGCCATCCATATCATATTTTACATGAGAAAAATTGGTTGGACTTGGTTTACCGGATAAATTTGCGCTTGGTGCAGCAACAGGAATTTCAGCCAAAGCAAGTAACTGATGTGCAACAGGTTGTGCAGGCATACGAATCGCCACTGTGTCCAATCCGCCCGTTACCGTTTTGGGAACCGAATCTGCTTTTTTAAAAATAAGAGTTAAGGGTCCGGGCCAAAAGGCATCTATTAAGGTATCGGCAACTTCTGGTATCTCCTTTACTAAGGAAGCCAATTGTTTTCTTTCTGCAATATGTACAATCAAAGGGTTATCAGAGGGACGTCCTTTTGCTGTAAAAATTTTTTCCGTTGCCTCCCCCATTAACGCATTCGCACCTAAACCATATACAGTTTCTGTTGGAAAGACAACTGTTCCTCCATGCTTTAAGATATCAGCCGCAATCCTTAAATCATTTTCAGATACTGATAAATGCAGCGTTTCATTTTTTTTCATCTTGACTTCCTCCTTTCTTTTAGGGATAAAAATCCACAGAAAATCTGTGGATTTTACATTATCCTTCTGCCTGTGCTTTTAACTTCTCGCTCTGGTCGGTAGTAATCAACGCATCAATGGTTTCATCCAAATCACCATTCATAATTTGTTCCAGTTTATATAGCGTTAAGCCAATACGATGGTCTGTCATACGTCCTTGCGGGAAGTTGTAAGTACGAATTCTTTCACTTCTGTCACCTGTTCCCACCTGACTTTTTCTATCTGCAGCAATAGAAGCATTGCGTTCTTGTTCCATCATATCATAAAGTCTGGAACGAAGCATCTTCATAGCAGCCTCTCTGTTTTTATGTTGAGAACGTTCATCCTGACATGCAACCACAATTCCGGTAGGCAGATGGGTAATACGAATGGCAGATTCCGTTTTGTTTACATGCTGACCGCCGGCACCGCTAGAGCGGTAGGTGTCAATCTGCAAATCTTCAGGATTAATCTCCACCTCGACATCATCCACTTCAGGAAGAACCGCAACAGTGACAGTAGATGTATGGATTCTGCCGCTGGATTCGGTTTCAGGAACACGTTGCACACGATGCACGCCGCTTTCAAACTTTAACCGGCTATACGCACCCTCTCCCTCAATCATAAAGGTAACTTCCTTAATGCCCCCAATTCCAATTTCACTTAAATTAAGAACTTCCGTCTTCCAACGCTGAGAATCTGCATACATGGAATACATGCGAAACAAATCACCCGCAAACAATGCCGCTTCATCTCCGCCGGCACCGCCACGGATTTCAACAATAACATTTTTATCATCATTGGGGTCTTTTGGTAAAAGCAAGATTTTAAGTTCCTCTTCAATCCGTGCAATATTTTCTTTCGCTTGTTTGCTTTCTTCTACAAGCATTTCCTTAAACTCTTTATCGGTTTCCGGGTCATCCATCAACATTTTTGCATCATCAATGGTTTCTTTATTTGTCTTGTACTCCCGATATTTATCAACAATCGGAGTCAGGTCAGAATGTTCCTTGCAAAGTTTTCTCCATGTATCCTGATCTGCAATCACGGCGGGGTCACTAATTCTTTGTGCCAATTCTTCAAATTGATTTTCTATAAATGATAATTTTTCAAACATGGTATTCTCCTTTTACTTATAACTCACCTTTGGATTTTGCAATCAAGTATGCGTTAATAAATCCATCTAAATCGCCATCCATAACCGCGCCGGTATTACCCACTTCAAAATTAGTTCTATGGTCTTTAACCATGCTGTAAGGATGAAATACATAGGAACGAATCTGGCTTCCCCATCCAATCTCCATTTGAACACCCTTTAAGTCTTCAATCTTTTCTTTTTGCTCACGTTCCGCAATTTCAATTAACTTTGATTTTAGCATTTTCATCGCAGTTTCACGGTTTTTATGCTGAGAACGTTCATTCTGACAGGTAACAACCACACCAGTTGGAATATGCGTAATACGAATTGCGGATTCTGTTTTATTGATATGCTGACCACCCGCACCGCTGGAACGATAGGTATCTACCCGCAAATCTTCTGCATTGATTTGAACATCCAAGTCATCATTGATTTCCGGCATTACCTCAACGGATGCAAAAGACGTGTGTCGTCTTGCAGCAGAATCAAAGGGAGAAATTCGAACCAACCGATGTACCCCTTTTTCAGATTTTAAATAGCCATATGCATTCAAACCCTCAATCAAAACGGTAACACTTTTAAGCCCTGCTTCTTCACCGTCAAGATAGTCAAGTGTTTCTGTTTTATAGCCACGGCGTTCCGCCCAACGGGTAAACATTCGATACAGCATTTCGCACCAATCTTGTGCTTCTGTACCACCCGCTCCTGCGTGCAGTGTAACAATTGCATTATTGCTATCGTATTTTCCGGAAAGAAGCGTTTCCAATTTCATGGTCTCCAACGACTCGCTCAATACTTGATAACCCTCTTTTACTTCATCCAAAACACTTTCGTCCGCTTCTTCAATTGCAAGAGCAACCAATGTTACCAAGTCATCCCAGGCAGATTTTAACGCCTCGTAACGTGCAACTTTTTCCTTTAAGCCCTTTAACTGTTGTAGGGTTTTCCCGGCAGCATCCATATCGCTGTAAAAGTCTGCTGCCATGGTTGTTTTTTCTAATTCTTCTACCTCTAACAAAGTTTTATCTATGTTAAAGTGAATCCCTCAGTTCGGTTATATCTTTTTTCATGCCGTCCAGACCAAGTTTATATTCGTCAAAAGCAATCACACCATCACTTCCTTTATTCAAGTAATTTTATATTAAGCCTCTTCTTTATCAATACAACAATGTTTATACTTCTTCCCGCTGCCACAAGGACAAGGGTCATTTCTACCGATTTCAACCTTTCGCCGAACTGGTTGTTTTTTTATTGTGCCGTCAGAACCATGGTTTTCTGCCACAGGTTTTGCAACCTGAGTTCGCTCAATCGTGGTTTGAGGAACTACATGGAAAAGATGTTTAACAGTGTCTTCTTTAATTGACGCAATCATTTCATCAAACATATCCATGGCTTCAAATTTATATTCAACTACCGGATCTCTCTGTGCATACGCACGCAAGTTGATACCTTGACGCAACTGTTCCATATTATCAATGTGATCCATCCATTTTTGGTCAACCACGCGCAATAACAAAACACGTTCTATTTCTCGCATAGCATCACCAAATTCTGCTTCTTTTTCGGCGTATTTTGCATGCACGCTTTCAAGCAATCTTTCTTGCAGACTCTCTTGTGTCATATGATCCATTTCGTGAGCGGAAATATCAAATGTGTCAACAGAGAGTTCTCCAAAAATATTAGTCATGTGTTCTTTGAGCCCGGACCAATCCCATTCTTCGGCAATGGAAATTTCGCCCGCATAGATAGCAATGATGGACGCCACAGTATCACGTATCATATTGAAAATATAATTTTTCATATCCTCGCCATCCAGAACCTGATTACGCTGCGTGTAAATCATTTCTCTTTGTTGATTGTTGACATCGTCGTATTGCAGAACATGCTTACGAATATCAAAGTTTCTGCCCTCAACTCTTTGTTGTGCGCTTTCAATTGCATTGGTAAGCATCTTGCTTTCAATGGCTTCACTTTCATCCAGACCAAAGGTTTCCATCACGCGAGTAATGCGTTCAGGTGCGAACAGACGCATTAAGTCATCCTCTAATGATAGATAAAATTTAGAGGCTCCTTTATCTCCTTGTCTACCTGCACGTCCGCGCAACTGATTATCAATTCGTCGGCTTTCATGCCGCTCTGTGCCGAGAATGTATAGTCCGCCAGCCTCTAGAACCTGTTTCTGTTCCGGTTCAATTTCGGTTTTGAACTGTTGATATAAGTCCTGATATACTTTTCTTGCATTTAAAATATCTTGATTGTCGGTTTCGGCAAAGCCTGTTGCCTGAACAATCATTTCTTCCTCGAACCCTTGCTTGCGCATTTCATCTTTTGCCATAAATTCAGCATTTCCGCCAAGGACAATATCAGTACCACGGCCAGCCATATTGGTCGCAATAGTTACAGCACCCAACTTACCTGCCTGCGCAACAATCTCGGCTTCTTTATCATGGAACTTGGCATTTAAGACATTATGCTTAATTCCGCGCTTATGCAACAACTTGCTCAGAAGTTCTGACTTTTCTATCGAAACAGTACCAATTAGGACCGGTTGCCCTTTTTCATGTGCTTTTACGACCTCATCAATGACCGCATTGAATTTTGCAAGTTCTGTTTTATAAATGCTGTCCGCCTCATCTTCCCTTGCCATCGGCTTGTTGGTCGGTATTACGATGACATCCAACTTATAAATTTCCTGAAATTCATCTTCTTCTGTCTGTGCAGTACCGGTCATACCGGAAAGTTTTTTATAAAGGCGGAAAAAGTTCTGGAATGTAATGGTCGCCAGCGTTTTGCTCTCATTCTCTACCTTTACACCCTCTTTTGCTTCTATTGCCTGATGTAACCCATCGTTGTAGCGCCTTCCAAGCATCATTCGCCCGGTAAATTCATCGACAATAATGACTTCCCCATCTTTCACCACATAATCTTTGTCTCGTTTCATTACTCCAATGGCTTTGATTGCCTGATTGATATGATGGGAAAGCGTCATATTGGCAGGGTCTGTTAAATTTTCAATATGAAAGGCTTCTTCTGCCTTTTTCACACCTTGCGGAGTCAGGATGGCGGTATGAGCCTTTTCATCAACAATATAATCATAATCCTGAAATAAAACTTCATCTTCTACTTCCACCTTAGAATCCGTTTCCACTACCTTTTTATATTTCAAGGTCTTAGCAAAACGGTCTGCCTGCAAGTATAAATCTGTAGATTTATCGCCAACGCCTGAGATAATCAACGGAGTTCTCGCCTCATCAATTAAGATACTATCAACTTCATCCACAATTGCATAAGCATGACCGCGTTGTACTTTTTGCTCTTTATAAATAACCATGTTATCACGCAGATAGTCAAAACCCATTTCATTATTGGTTCCGTAAGTGATATCTGCATTGTATGCCTCTTTGCGTGCCTTATTATCTTTTTCATGAATGACAAGACCGACCGATAACCCAAGGAAGTTGTATAACTTTCCCATCCACTCACTGTCACGCTTTGCAAGGTAATCGTTCACGGTTACAATATGAACTCCGTTTCCGGTTAACGCATTCAGGTATGCAGGCAGCGTAGCCACCAAAGTCTTACCTTCACCGGTTTTCATCTCAGCAATACGTCCTTGATGCAACACAATTCCACCAATCACCTGAACAGGAAAATGTTTCATCCCAAGAACACGCCAAGCCGCTTCTCGGCATACCGCAAAGGCTTCCGGTAAAATATCATCGACGGTTTCTCCGTTTTGCAAACGCTTTTTTAATATATCGGTCATTGTTCTGAGTTCTACATCGGATTTTACTTCCATATCAGACTCCAAGGCAAGTACTTGTTCACATATCGGGTAAATTTTTTTTAATTCCCGTTCGCTATAGGTTCCAATTACCTTTTCAATCATACTTTTGAAAGACATTTCATAACCTCCAGTACAAATGTACATAAAACAACCATTATATCTTAATATTGTATCACTTTTTCATTCTTTTGGCAAGGAAAATATGAAAATTCATTTTATAAATAAAAATGGAAAGAAAATACTACATTTCCAAATATAATTTCCCAATAAACACAAAATATTGCGTTTGTAACACAATTGTTACCTCTTTTTTATGGATTTTCAATCTTGTAATGTTATAATGATTGAGAAAGAACAATTAGGAGGACTGATTTATGAATTACAAAAAAATCAAAGGAACGATTTGTTCCATACTTATCTTCGCATTGTTATGTACTTCCGTTTTACCAATTCTTGCAGAGGAGACCCCGGCGCCTCTGGCGATTACCTTAAATGCAAACTACTATCCATCCCAAACCGAGGGAACATATAAAATTATAGTTACAACCATGACAGATATTCCGGTATTTACGGAATTGGGGTATAAAATCATCCTCTCAGACGCCGATCTAGATCGTGCCGCGTTTGAGGAGAAAATTTTGCTTGATGGTGATACCAAGACCGTATATCGCGGAGAAAAGGATGCTACCTATAAACTTAACCGTGTATCAGCACAGGGCATTGCACAAAAAACAGCCTTTGCCAATTTAGAAATTATAAACGCAGCAGTTCCAACCGAAACCAACGTTCTGTTTTCTGAATTTTACATTATTAATGCTGATGGTCAAACCGTTTCGGTAACTCCCACCGTGGTTTTTGAACAAGGGCCTATTGTGCCTGAACTTACTCAAAAAGAGCAAACAATATACGATGGCATCATCGCTTTGCCCAACCCCAATGAGATTTCCTATTATGCACAAGATGGCTCCATTGTTTCTCTCGCAGAGAAGATTTCTAACCTTAACACGCTCAAAACCAATTTTGACGCTCTTTCTGCTCAGGAAAAAAGCAATATCAATGAAGTGTTGATATACAACGGATATTCCAGCGAACAACTAACAAAACTGAATGATTTATATACTGCAATGAACCAAGGAATTGGTTTGATTGAAATAGCAAATACCTTAAAAACAGTTACGGGCAGCGAACTCCTGAAATACCAGTTTATGCTTTCTGTTTTTGAATCTATGAAAACTGAAGTACTTGCTACCCAATTTCCTGATGGTTCGCTTGCTGCAACAGAATTAACCACCGCATGTTCTGCGCTCGATACATTAAAAACCAATTTGGATACTGCGCTTGCATCTGCAAGTTTTGATGATAAAACCTATGCATGCGGTGACCAGATTACAAGAGTCCAAACATTAAGTTCTCATAAATATTATGCAAAATATATTACTGCTCTCTTATCCCAAATTGATGCAGTCAGCAATGATGTTACGAATAACTTTGACGGTCGGGAGGAAAGTAAAAAGAACCTTCTCTCTTACTTATCCGGCTACAAATCTACTGTTCAAGGGATTCAAAGCGGTGTTTCTGATATTCCTAGCATGAAAGTGAGCGAAATCACCAGAGGCAGAGATTATACTGTTACCTTTAATCGCAAAAGCACATTATCATCTTCCTTCAAAGCAGAAGTCTTAGTTGTTGTTACCGATGAGGATGGGGCTGAAATTGATAGAATACAAGAAGTATTTCCCTCCGGAAACAAAGAATTTGAACTTGCGATTAGAGCATCTAAAAGTGTCTATGACTACAATATGACGGTTACAGTCAAGGCTTATTATGTTCTTGATGGAGCATCTTTCTATATCGGTGAACAAGATTGCTTCTGTTATACCACTTCCTCAACCGGAACGGGCGGAAACGGCTTAGGTTCTATCGGCAGCCTTGGAGGATATAATGGCGGGATTCCTGCCGGAACAACCGGAAACACCGGCAACAAAGATACCTCATCCGAAGATGATGGGGTAACAGGCGGCACCATCTTCCCCTCCGACGAAACTGTCGAACCCGAGAAGAAACCCAATGACACCAATGTTGTTCTGTTCCACGATATTGTGAGATATGATTGGGCAAAAGATGCAATTGAAGGTCTTTACTATGCAGGAATTGTTAACGGCATGGAAGACGGCGTCTACAACCCCTCCGGTTTGGTAACCAGAGAGCAGTTTGCAAAAATGGTTGTACAGTTATTTGGACTTTCCACCGGAAACGGAAACACAAACTTCGTCGATGTAAAAGCCGATGCTTGGTATGCACCTTATATTACATCAGCAATGCAAGCCGGCTATATCCAAGGCCAATCCAATGAATACTTTGGTATCGGTGAATCCATTATGCGTCAAGATATGGCAACCATTCTTTATCGTGCATTGGGCGATATGAATCGTAAGACAGTCCTCTCGTTTACGGATAAAGAAAACATTGCCTCCTACGCGGAAGATGCCATCGCAGAACTTGTTGGACTTGGTGTTTTAAATGGTTATGAAGACGGTAGTTTCAATCCTCGCGGAACCGCTACTCGTGCTGAGGCTGCTAAAACAATCTGGAGAATTTATCAAATTTTAAATGACTAAAGTATATTTACAATAAACAAATCCCGCCATATGGCGGGATTTGTTTATTGTATAAGAGTCTGTAAGGGAATGCCATTCCCGTCACAAATAACATAAGTTCCATCATCTGCTTCCATCATAAGCGGAACATTTAATGCTTGATAAATCATAACTGCAACATCACTTCTTAATGCTGGTTGATTTACCTCAAGTTGTAAATGATCGGTAATTCCCAATTTACTTGCAACATAAGTATATCCGGCAGGATATCCGCCTTGTGTCTCGGCACGAGGAGCATATCCAATTAAAGATACAATCATTTTCACAATTTCTTCGTTTGTGATCATGCTTTCGGGATTAAATGCTCCGTTTTCGTCACCGATTACAATTCCTGCTTTTTGGGCAAGAGCAATGTATTGATACCCCCAATGTGATTGCGGTACATCCACAAACATTGTCATCTCATCATCCATTGGGTTAAGAATAGACTTTCCTGCCACGCAAATCATTTTAACAGCTTCTGCCCTTGTAATTGTGTCACCTAAATGCAGATCTCCATTTTCGTCTCCCTGCATAATTTCCAAATCATATAATGCTTTTAACATTTCCTTGTCGGGTTGTTTGGTTTCTGCAAATGCAGATATGATAATAAAATTAGTACAAATTAAAATCAAGGCTATTACTCTCTTCATACTTTTCTCTCCTCTTTTAATAAATAATATAATCGCCCTCTATTTTCCAGTTTCCATGTGTTTTTCCTTGGATATTCATTTGATACGTCTTATCTGGTAAAAAACCCATAAATGTATAAATGTTTTGGTTGTTTGCAAGTATTACATACTCTCCAACGTTCTCCTGCGTATCTATTTCCTGAAAACTAACATCAACCAAATTCTCTCCGTTTCCCTCGATATAAATCGAAATATTGCCATTGCTATCACAGGTTAAGTCGTGGCTATATGAAAGATTTTCATTATAATGATAGTCTGAAAGAATATAGTTCCTTCTTAAATCAACCCTTTGGCTACTGGATGCGGTTAAACCTTGTTGAACCAGTTGATTTTTAATATTCTGTACCGATGCATCATTCATTACAATCTGTTGAAACCCAGCATATGGCTCATTAGACACCGAGGTTAACTTAATATCCTCGTGAGGCGTTTCTGGAGATACAAGTGGATGTGCTGCCTCTTTGTTTTTCTTATTTGATATTGTGTGATTTGGACCAATGTACTCAAAACTACTCTTAATAAACTCTAAATCTACACACATATCTTCATAATCTTTCGCGAGTTCCTCATCTTCTTGGTCGCGATTACTCCAAATAGGAAATTGTACGTCGCTAGGCGTTGTCCATATGTATGCGACATCTTTAGACCAATATAAAAGATCATACGTTTGACCGCTCTCGCGCCATTTTTCTTCATCAACAGATTTAATTTTTGTAATTCTAAACAATCCTCCGTAACCTTTTCCATGTTTGTAAAAAATATTCTTGTGCAAAAAGGCAATTTGATCATCGAATTGGATTACTTCATATCTGCTTTTCCACAACTCCGGAAGTTTAATTTTGAATCCCATTTCGTCATTTTGGTATGAAATAACCGACATTAATTTTTCCGTTGATGCGTTGGCTTGAAATACTTGAAGCAAAGGATGAGAATCAACATAATTGATATGAAAGATAAAGTGACCTTGTTCTGATATGTGATTTCTTCCGCGAATGGTTTTGATAATAATATTATTCCGGCTCATGCTTTTTACTTGATTGATATCCTTCGCTAACTCTTGAATCGAATAATTTGTGGTTATCGTTGGTAGTAATTTATAATAAAGTTTAGGAATATTACTAATTCTATTTTCCATAATGGCTTGAATTACTACTTCCTTTATCACAGAATTCCAGGTAATTTGTCGTATCTCTTCATCGTTTTCCAAGTGTCTGTCTCTAAATCTCAAAAGATGTCCAACTTGTTCACCGGTTAGTACTTGATTTCCTTCATTTAATTGAATATGGAGATTTTGATGCGGGTCATCATAACGCATATCATAAGGAATTTCAAAGTTCAATCCATTGATGGAATCAATCAGCATTTCTACCGCTTCAATAGATATTTTTGCATAATAGTGAATAGGGATCTGCAATGTCGTTTTGACAGCATCAATTACATCCTGATCGTTTTGTTCCTTAGATAGAATTTCTGTTAATCTTGAAGACGCTACATCATCGTTTCCGGAGGCAAATAAAGCATTCCTTGGAATAATCATTCCTGTTAAATTCTTTTTGTCGAGATGAAAAACAATAATAGTGTCTATTCGATTGTTTGTATCCACTCCTATGGTCAAAAGATTAAATTCGCCCCCTATACGTTCATCTGTTTGAAAAGCCGTTGGTTCAGCGGTAGAAAAATTAAATTTTCCATTTAAAATTCCAGAAACATAAAAAGTTGACACTATAATAACGACAGATATGACAATAGAAATTACTTTAGTTTTTTTACTAATATTCCTTCCGTTTTTAATTGCTGAAAACCTTTTTAACAATGCGCTTTTCTTTCCGGTCATCCCTGTTGTTAGTGGAATTTGTGTTTGATGATTTGATGTCAGCAACGAAAGTATTGTTTTCATATATCTTTCTTTTTCTTCTCTGTTCCATCCCTTAACAACTGATTCATCACATGAAATCTCGCACTCTAAATTGATTTCTTTGCCAATTATATAGATGATCGGATTAAACCAATGAATACTTTTAGCAATAATATAAAACCACTTATATAAAATATCCTGCCGTTTGAGATGCATAGATTCATGGCTTAAAATAAAATGTAATTGTTCTTCATTGATAGATTTTTCCGGTAAAAGTAAAATTGGTTTCCAAATTCCAAGAATTAAAGGGGAATTGATTGTATTTGTTGCCTTTATATTTATTTTCCTCTTCGTATAAGCATAAATTGACGGATAGTAGACAGGTACTGAATGTTTTTTAATTCGAATCAGGAGAATAGCATATTTTAATAATCTAATTAAAAATAATAAAATAGCAATATAAATCCAGATATATGGGAGAATTGAGGAAACATTAGAATGAATTGTTAGAATCGCTTCTCCTGTTGGTTCTTCACCTCTAGTTTCAACAGTTTCTACATTCACTGGTGTATATTCCGGCATTACATCAACTACAGTTTGCTCATATTCTTCAACAGTATTCACAACAGGCACGGAAACTGCCTCTGGAATGATAGAAATTTTAATCGGTATTACCATAACAAAAAGAATGAAAAGCCACATATAATAATTCCAAGTACTAGAGCATAGTTTTCGTGTTAACGGTTTAAAAATAAAAAGAAGTAAAGCAACAATCGTCCCTATGAAAGATGTAATACAAAACGACTGAAAAAGTTCCGTCATGCCATTTCCTCCTTATCCTCTAAAAATTCACGCAATTCTTTAATGTCTGCATCACTTAGTGTTTCTTCTTCAAACAGAGAAACCGCAAACTCTTTTAGCGAACCATTGTATAGAGTCGCAATCAAATTTTTTGTCTGCATTTTTTTATATTCTTTTTCTTTAAGGATAGGCTGATAATAATATAATTTCCCTTGTCGTGTTGCTTCAAGTGCTCCTTTTTCAACAAGCCTGCTGAGAAAAGTGGCTATTGTTGTTTTTTTCCATCCTTTATCTTCTACCTCCTTTCCAATCTCTATTGATGTAATAGGTAGTTTTGCTTTCCATATTACTTTCATAATTTCTAATTCCGCATCACCGATTGAAATTCGTTCCATAAAAATCCACCTCGTTCTACATTTGTAGTTTTTTCATATTCTACCATAGTAGAATATGAAAGTCAATACTTTTTTGTAATAAAATAAATCCCGCCATCTGGCGGGATTTATTTTATGCTTTGATTCCGGTGGCGTAACCTTGATATTCGTTAAGAAAATCTTCTGCACATTTGGTCATATATACACCCAACATGTCATCTTTAAAACTGAGATTGATTGCCAATCTTCCAAAATAATCATCAATGATTTGCACTTTAATCTGTAACTTATGGGGTTCTAGCCACGCTGCAGATGCTGCACAATCATAAAAATGGTCTTTTGTGGCCACAGTACCAACTTCTTTTGCGTAACCCTCCTGCGGGAATTTTGCAAATACATTTTCACACATTGCAAACGGAATTGTTTTATCGCCTTGCTCATTGGTATATTCCAATTTGCCATGATTTCCATTAAAAACAACACGAAGTTTACTGATTCCCATGGGGTTTTTGTTAAGGTTATAGGTGACACCATTTACTTTCTCTTTCCATTCGCTTTCAGTTTCGCCGATTGCTGCAATCAACTTTAAGTTCTTGGTGTAATCCTCTAATTCGCTTTGCGCCTCGGTATCTTCTGGCAAGGAAGTATCTGACATTTCCTCTACGATCATGCCAAAGAAGTTATCCATAATGGTTTTTTTGCAATATTCGTTACCCTGATTATCACCGTTATAAACCATAACCAAATCCTTATCCGGAACACAAACTGCAAACTGGCAACCCATTCCGTTAAAGGAGAAGGAATTGTGATAGTTCATCCAGATTAAATAACCATATCCTTGAGTATCATATTCGTCCACTCCTCTTGCGTTGTTATCAATTTGCTTGGTGGTTGCGGCGGTTACATAGGCTTCGTTTAAAATTTGCTCCCCATTCCACTTACCTTTGTTCATGGTAAACTTTGCAATCTTAAGTAAATCCTGTGCCGTACAAAGTGCCGCAGAATCACCCCAGGAATGACCGCCCGGACATTTCAGACAGTACGCTTCTTTGGTGACACCGATTTTATCAAACATTTTCTCACGCAGATATTCCATAAAAGGCTTGCCGGTCAGCCGCTCAACCAAGGCGCCAAGTACAAAGGAACCGGTGCTGTCATATTGGAAGATGGTACCGGATGGACGAGTTTGCTCTTGTATATTTTCAAAATAGAACTTCACTCTGTCATCAGGTTTGCCTGCAAACCAGTTTTTTTCTAACTGGGCAGTGCTCATCATCAGCATATGCCGAATGGTTTGGTTATGCATATTCTCATTGGGTTGATTTTTAATTTCCTCAGGAAAATATTTACTGATCTTATCATCCAAGTTAAGTAACCCGTCTTGCTCTGCAAAGCCAACTGCCAAAGCAACAAAACTTTTGGTAATAGAGTACATGCGATGAGGGAAATCCTTGTGGAACGGCGCCCAATATCCCTCATAACAGATATCGTCCCCTTTCATCAAAATAAAATCATGAGTAGATAGACGATGCATCTCCAGATACTTTAAATATTTCAAAATAGATTTCGATGAGATTCCCGCCTGCTCCGGTGTAATGTAGTTCATTGTGTGTTCCTCCTATATATAAAATCTTTATTTATTCAACCAAGCCATAATGCTTTAATCCCCAATAGATTCCATCTTGTTTTACGCCAGTAGTAAAATATTCTGCAATCCAAGTCAAAGATTCTGAATGGGGCGTCATTGCCACGCCATGAGCAACCTCCTGAAGCATTTGAATGTCATTGTTTTGGTCGCCAAAAGCATAGGTTCTTTCGTGTTCTATTCCTAAGGCATTCAGCACTGCATGAATGCCGCTTGCTTTGTTGATTTCCTTTTTCCCAAGGTCTGCCGCAAGATTACCGCGATGTTGCGGAATAGAATATTGCTCTCCAAACTTTTCCGCCAAACGGCGATATTTTTCTTCATCATCATAAAGAACCATAAATTGATTCACCTTGAGATTCTCAATAGATTCCAACGGAGAGAAAACCTTGGGATTAATGTGAAATACTTTTAAGATATTCATAACTACATCATGACACTTTTTGTCATAGAAACATTCTTTAGAATTTTCAATAATGTATCCAATTCGTTCCTTGTCCATAAATGCAATCATTTCTTTTAAGTCATCATAGGGAATTGTTTCGTTAAAAAACTCTTTTCCATTCACTTGTGCAACAGCACCGTTGCAGGTGACATAACAATCAAAATCAATCCCTAAATCAGGGATATAGCATTGGGCACGACCTGTTGCCACACCAATCAAAAAACCTTGTTCCTTTAATTCAGAAAACGCTTTTTTGACTTTTGGAGTTGGATGAAAAATCTGTTGGTTTTCATCAATCAAGGTTCCGTCTATATCTGTAAATACAGCACCACAATATTTTTTCATCAATAACCACCCTTTATTTTCACTTTTACCATTATAACATCATTATTTTAAAATGCAAGATTTTTTATGAAAAAAACAGTCTTCTCTTGCATTTTTATTGAAAATCATGTATGATGAAAGAATGGAAAAGAATTTATCACTATCACATGGGTTTTTACCAGTTTCAAAAGAAGATATGGATACACTGCACATTGACACGTTAGACTTTGTGTATGTCATTGGTGATGCCTATGTAGACCATCCAAGTTTTGGCCCTGCAATTATTTCCCGCCTATTGGAACACGCCGGATTTAGCGTAGGCATCATCGCCCAACCGGATTGGCACTCCTGCGAAGATTTTCGTCGTTTAGGTAAACCTCGTCTTGGTTTTTTGGTATCAGGCGGAAACATTGACCCCATGGTCAATCACTATACTGCTGCTAAAAAACGCAGAAATACCGATCTCTACTCACCAGGAGGGGAAATCGGGCATAGACCGGATCGCGCAACAATTGTTTATTGCAATCGAATTCGGGAAGCGTATGGCAAAAATGTTCCTATTATCATCGGTGGTATCGAGGCAAGTCTGCGACGATTTGCTCACTATGATTATTGGAGTGATAAGGTTCGGCGTAGTATCCTGATAGACAGCGGTGCCGATCTACTTATCTCTGGTATGGGAGAGCGTCAAATTACAGAAATTGCTGAACTTTTAAATTCAGGTGTAGCAATCAAGGAAATTCAGCATATTGCAGGCACCACCTATCTCTCGTCCTCTCTGCCTGATGACTGTGTTATTCTTCCGGATTATAACTCTGTATGTTCTGATAAAAAGTCATATGCAAATGCAACACGGCTTCAGTATAGAGAACAAGATGCCATTCGAGGGAAAGCGCTCGCCCAGTTGGACAGAGATTTTTATGTGATTCAAAATCCACCGGCAAAGCCTCTTTCTACGGAGGAACTGGACGCTGTTTATGAACTTCCATATATGCGCACCTATCACCCGATGTATGAAAAATATGGTGGAATTCCTGCTATTTTAGAAGTTCAGTTCTCGCTTACCTCTTGTCGCGGATGTTTTGGTGCATGTAATTTTTGTACACTCGCATTCCATCAGGGCAGAACTGTTACCTCACGAAGTCATGAATCACTATTAAAAGAAGCCGAATTATTAACCAAGGAAAAAGGGTTTTCCGGCTATATCCATGATGTTGGTGGACCGACTGCAAATTTCAGAGCGCCCTCCTGTAAAGGTCAACTACTTCACGGTGTCTGCGCAGAGAAACAGTGCCTGTTTCCTCATCCATGCAAAAACCTTGAAATTACTCATAGGGATTATCTCTCTTTGCTTCGTAAACTACGGAAAATCAAGGGTGTTAAGCGCGTTTTTGTGCGTTCTGGCATTCGGTTTGACTATTTAATCCATGACAAAGATGATACATTTTTGAAAGAACTATGCGCCCATCATATCAGCGGACAACTTAAAGTTGCACCGGAGCATATTTCAGACCATGTGCTAAAATATATGGGTAAACCGTCGAAAGAAGTATATCAAAGATTTAGTGATAAGTATTATGCCATCAATCAGAATTTGGGTAAGAAACAATATCTTGTACCTTACTTGATGTCCTCTCACCCGGGAAGCCGATTAAAAGACGCAATTGCATTGGCAGAATATTTAAGAGATCACCATTTAAATCCGGAACAAGTGCAGGACTTTTATCCAACACCGGGAAGCATTTCTACCTGCATGTATTATACAGAACTTGACCCAAGAACCATGCAACCGGTTTATGTACCAAAAACATATGAGGAAAAACAAATGCAACGGGCCTTATTACAATACAAACGCCCTAAGAATTATCAACTGGTTCTTCGTGCATTAAAACTTGCGGGACGGATGGATTTGGTTGGTGATTCACAAAAATGCTTAATAAACTATCACAAAGGAGACAGAAATAATGGCAAAAATTTTAAGCGGGAAACTGGTTTCCGCAAGAGTGAAAGAAGAAATGAAACAAGAGGTTCGGGTACTGAGCGAAATGGGAACAAAACCCGGTCTGGCAGTCGTCATCGTGGGCGATGATTCTGCATCACAAGTTTATGTGGCAAACAAAGAAAAGGCGTGCGCAGACCTTGCTATGTATTCAGAAAAGTATGCACTTCCCGCAGAAACTACTGAAGAGGAATTACTTGCTTTGATTGATAGATTGAACCATGATGAGAAGATTCATGGAATCCTGGTGCAACTTCCTCTTCCCAAACATCTAAATGACAAAATTATTATTGATCATATTCTGCCCGAAAAAGATGTAGATGCATTTCATCCTGCTAACGTCGGTAAAATCATGATCGGTGACTTTGATTTTGTTCCCTGCACGCCTGCGGGAATTATGGAACTGATTAAAGAAAGTGATGTATCTGTTGAGGGAAAAGAGTGTGTTGTGATTGGAAGAAGCAATATTGTAGGCAAGCCTATGTCTATGCTTCTTTTGCATCAGCACGGAACAGTGACCATTTGTCATTCCAGAACCAAGGATTTAAAAGAAGTGACCCGTAGGGCTGATATCTTGGTTGCCGCAGTTGGTATTCCCAAATTTGTCAAGGCTGATATGGTAAAACCTGGTGCTGTTGTCATTGATGTCGGCATGGATAGGGATGAGAACGGAAAACTGTGTGGCGATGTGGATTTTGAGGAAGTGGAGCCGATTGCAGGTGCCATTACCCCCGTCCCCGGCGGTGTTGGTCCTATGACAATTGCAATGTTAATGAGCAATACTTTAACTGCAGCAAAACGGGCACACGAAAAAAAGCAAAAATAATATGCTATAAAAAAAGACTCAACACATTTTGTGTTGAGTCTTTTTATCGCTTTGAAATTTCATTTGCAATGGCACGAATTACCGGATTGTTCTTATACTTTTTTTCATATAAGATTCCAAGTTTGCGAGTCATTGGGGGATGAATTGGGAGTATCTTAATATCTTTATCTGTTGCATCCACAGAAAGACTTGGAAGAATTGTCATTCCCATGCCCGCTTTCACCATCTCTATGACAGAACTGTCGTCATCAGCTTTAACGGTTATTACTTTAGTGTAATTCTCTTTTGTTACATAATTTTGAATCTTTCCATCTATGGATAAAATCAAGGTATCGTCATACTGTTTTTCACAAGAAAAAACACCGCTATAAGATTGATTGGTTGCGGCCACAACAGCAACATATGGATCGATGATGAGTTCTTCCCAAATATAATTTTCCAATAGTATTTTTTCTCCAATAATAACATCTACTTTTTCAGAAAATGTTTTGAGATTATTAGAAACTATAATATCAATTTTTAAATCAGGATATTCCTTTTGCAACCTTTTCGACAAGGCGGGAAGAATTGTTTTTGAAACACTGGAATAACTACAGATACTTATACTTTTGGTAAAACGATTATTCATCGCAAGGTGCACAATCTGCTTATAGATATCCAGCAGTTTGTGCATTAATTCTATGATTTCTTTTTTGTCATCCAGAGGAGTAATTCCTGTATAACTTCTCTTAAACAAAGTAGTATTTAATTCTTTTTCCAGGGTGCTTAAAATATGTGAAAAAGCAGATGGTGTATAAGAAAATTCCTGACTCGCTTTGCTAAGCGACCCAAGTTCAAGTGCGCGTAACAACATTTCAACTTTGTTAATATCCATAATAACCTCACAGGTGTTTAAAATTTTTCACACCCGTATTATAAATCGAATATTCACAAAAGTCAATACCGATGTTATACTTTCTGTGAATTTGAAAGTATCTGAGGTGATATCCATTGAGTTGTAAACTAAAACATAAAAAAGGTGAAGTGCTAGATGTAACCCAAGGTCCAATGATAAAGAAAATGTTTCTCTTCGCCCTCCCAATCATCTTTACTAATATGATGCAACATTCTTTTAATGCGATTGATAAAGTTGTTGTTGGTAGATATGTAGGTTCCAACGCATTAGGAGGCGTTTCTGCAACATCCACTTTAATAAGCCTGATTGTATGTTTATTTGCCGGTCTTTCTTCCGGAACAATGGTTGCTCTCTCGCAAGCTCTTGGCGTCAATGATGATAAAAGTGCGGGGCAAATATCTCATACCGCAATTTGCACAGCAGTTTTGGGCGGCTTGCTTCTTGGATGTATCGGAATACTTTTTTCTACCCCATTGTTACATATAATGGATACACCCAAGGAGATTTTTTCTTATTCCGATAAATATATGAAAATTTACTTTGCAGGTGCACCTTTCTTGCTACTCCTCAATTACGGAACATGTATCTTGCGAGCCACTGGTGATACCATAAAACCTACTATATTTGTTATTATCGGCGGCATCACTAAAGTTAGCCTAAACTTTTTGTTTGTAAGCAAATTCCAAATGGATTCAGACGGAGTTGCTCTTTCTACCATTTTGGCCAACCTAGTTACAGCCGCGTTGATTCTAATCACCCTTTGTAAAAAAGAAAACTGTTGTAAAATTATAATTAAAAATCTTAGAATTACACCAAGTAAATTGAAAAAAATTTTATCTCTCGGTATTCCGGCAGGAATCCAGTCTTCTGTATACGGCTTGGCGGGCTCTGTGGTCCAATCTTCCATCAATTCCTTTGGCAGTGATGCAGTAGCCGGAAATGGAGCATCTCAAAGCATAGAGATCTATGCAGAAGCCATTTCCGACGGCCTTGGGATTGCCGCTATGAACTTTGCTGCACAAAATTATGGTGCAAAAAAATATGACAGAGTTAAAAGCGTTATCATTAAGGCATCTATTTTTTCAGCAATATTGACGACTCTTTTTTCATGCATTACGATACCGATTCGTTCTTATCTTATTGGATTATTTATTCCCGATAACCCTGTGGCTCTTTCTGTTGGATGCGAGCGATATCTTTCCATCATTTCGCTTCAATTTTTAAGTACAATTATGTCAGTTCTTCTTATCTCGCTTAGAGGTATTAGTTGTTCCTTCAGCGCAATGATTGCCGCCTTAATCGGTTCCTGTTGCACACGTATTCTATGGATTTTGACTGTGTTTCAGAAAATTCCCAGCCTAAAAACAATATATGCAGTCTACCCTGTTTCGTGGGTAATCACCATTATACTCTGCATGTATTTATTCTATCGTACATACAAAAAACTAAATATTGATCAAAAAAAGTCTAATGCATAAAGCATTGGACTTTTTAAACTACAAAACCAATTTCATCTATTTTGTATTCCTGATTTAACACAACCCAGTTTTGCGGAAATTCACGCATGGAGTTCCAATATCCAATACCGCGAAGTCCCAGTTCATTTGCAAGTCCCAGTTTGGCTTGAATACTTCGTGCATCTTCAAACCAAACTTCATGTAATTGGCCGCTTTCGTCTGCATACCGGAACCATGGAGCCTGCGCCTCTGTATCATATTGAATTTCCGCTCCATATTGTCGTGCTAAATCCACCGCCTCAACAGGGGATAATGACGGCGCACCGGGGTTTCCTCTTTCGTAGGGTAGTGTCCAATTATACCCATAGGTTGGAATCCCCATAAAAAGTTTTTCTCTCGATATTCTTGTTAAGGCATATTCTACAACTCTACGAACATTGTTGATGGGTGCAACCGCTAGTGGCGGACCGAAGGTATATCCCCATTCATAAGTCATCAAAAGCACCGCATTGACCGATGCTCCAATCCCTGCATAGTCATGCCCCTCATATAATACTCCCATCTGGGTATCAGAAGTTTTTGGTGCCAATGCAGAAAATAAAGGCAAGCCAATAGCATTGAGTCTTGTACGAAGATTCTGCAAAAAAGCTATGTAATCAAATCGTTCTTCCGGATAAATGAATTCAAAATCTACATCCAACCCTTGATACCCTTTTTCCTGCATTACTGTTAGAATTTCATCAATTAATTGTTCCTGCGTTGCTGATTCATTAAACACCAGACTGGCTCGTGCGTTGCTGAATCCTCCCTCTTCTGTCAAAGTGGATAAGTGCATCAAAGGCTTGGAGTCATATTCATTTGCAAGAGCAATCAAGGCATCATCCTCCAGCATTACAAGACCCCCGTTTACATTGATGCCATAGGTAAAGGGCGCAAAATAGGTCAAAAATGGAAGTTGCGGTCTTAAAAGCGCCTCATCCACATAAGGATAGGCATAACTATTGGTAACAAACTCTCCTTTTTGTCCTTGTTCCTGATAACGAATCACCAATTCCTGACCGGGAATAATTCCAGAACTTCCTTGTAGTTTCCAATTATTACGATATAGTTGACGTAACGTAATTCCATATCTATCTGCAATTTGCAGCAGCGTTTCCCCTGTTTGAACAATATGAATCTCCTCAGGAATGGCAACCACTAACGCTTGACCAATTACCAAAGAATCCTCTAGATTTAATCCATTGTCAGCCAAAAGATTGTCCGGATTCACTCCGTAACGCTCTGCAAGTGCTAGAATAGTATCTCCGGATGTAACCACATGAATGATCATCTTATCTTCCCTCCCTATAAAAACTATATGCAAGGGAAGATTTCTTATGACAAAAAAGCCGTGAGTCTTTGACTCACGTCTTTTTAATACTTAGTCAGAAGTATAAGGCATCAGGGCAATCTGTCTTGCTCT
>JAZQFW010000011.1:0-28914 GCA_045539735.1 Ructibacterium sp.
GCCTTTGTCAAGGGGGTTGTAAATGCGTTTGGGGATGGGGTCGTGGTCACCAGCCCCACCTTTACTCTGGTGAATGAATATGAGGGAAGCCTTTCGGTTTATCATTTTGATGTGTACCGCTTGGAGAATCCCTCTTTCGAGGAATGTGACTGGATGGACGATTATTTCTTTGCAGACGGAATCTGCCTGATTGAATGGGCAGACAACATTCGTGCCGTTCTGCCAAAAGAAACCATACGGATTGAATTTGCGAAAGACCCCGCCAAAGGGGAGGATTACAGGGAGATTATACTATGTTGATTTTTGGAATAGATACATGTTGCATGGCGGCAACCGCTGCCTTGATGGATGATACCAAACTGATTGCCCAAACGGTGATTAACCATGACCGCACCCATTCCCAAATGATGATGCCACAGGTGGAAACCATGATGAAACAGGCGGAGCGGGATATCATGGATGTGGATTGTTTTGCGGCGGCAGTTGGTCCCGGCTCTTTTACCGGAGTCCGGATTGGCGTTGCAACGGCAAAAGCGATGGCGCAGGCGGCGAACAAACCTTGTGTTGCTGTGTCTACCCTCCATGCGCTGGCATTGAATAATATGACATTTTCTGGCGTAGTTTGCCCGATTCTGGACGCCCGCAGAGGTCAGGTGTACAACGCTCTGTTTCAAGGGGGAAGAACCCTGACCCGACTCTGTGATGACCGCGCGATTGCTATGGAAGAAGTGCTGGCTGAACTGAAAGATGCCGAGAGTGATGTCCTTTTTTGCGGAGACGGAACCTTTGCCTTCCGCGAAATGATTGAGGAAACCTTAGGTGACAGAGCAGTCTTTGCACCCAGAATGCAGAACCTGAATCTGGCGGCGGCAGTTGCAGAACTTGCCCTTATGGGAGAGGGAAAAACGGTTGCCTACGGGGATTTGGTGCCTCAATACCTCCGTCTTTCTCAGGCGGAGCGGGAACGCTTGGAAAAGGAGGGGAAACAATGAGAAAAATCATGAGCATCCGGTTGCTTGCCGGATTCTTTGCCTTGATGCTATTGTTGATGCCCTGCCTTTCTTTTGGTGCGCCTATGGATTTGGATGCAGAACCGGAGCAGGAGATAGAAAAACCCAAAGTAGACAGCAGCGGCAGACCCATCATGCCGGACGGCACCGCCGCGGTTTTGATTGAACAGGTCAGCGGGGCGGTTCTTTATGAAGCGGACGGACAAAAGCGGATGTTTCCCGCCAGCACCACCAAGGTGATGACCTGTCTGCTTGCGGTTGAGGCGATTGAGCGGGGCGAGATGGCGCTGGATGAGACCATTACCGTCACCGAACAAATGTTGGAGGGGCTTGATCCGGACGGTACCAATATGGCGCTCAAACCGGAAGAAGTGGTGACCGTGGAACAACTGTTGTGGGGATTGATGATTCCCTCTGGCAACGACGCGGCAAGGGTGTTTGCATTCCGGCTTGCAGGGAGCGAGGCGGCATTTGCGGAGCAGATGAACCACCGTGCCAGAGAACTGGGGTGCACCGACACAAATTTTGTCAACCCTCACGGACTTCATGACGACAATCACTATACCACTGCACAGGATATGGCAAAGATTGCGAAAAAGGGCATGGAAAAACCAATCTTTCGGGATGTGGTGGACATTGCACATATTAAAATTCCGCCCACCAACAAAACCGAGGAGGAGCGGTATTACATCAACACCAACGGACTGATTTCCGCCATGCGGTATCGGGGGTATGTATATAAAGGTTCCACCGGAATCAAAACCGGAAGAACCACCGAGGCGGGTGCCTGTCTGGTTTCTTCTGCCAAAAAGAATGGAATGGAACTCATCGGCGTATTCTTTCACGGCAGAGATGTGACGGAATCCCATCAGGAAACCGCGCGTATGCTGGATTGGGGATTTGAGAACTATGAGTCCATTCGCGCCATCGCCGAGGGGGAACTCTTGGGAGAATGCAAGGTCAAACGCGCCAGAGGGAAAGACACGGTAACCCTTGCGGCGGCGGATGATGTCATGGTTGTGGTTCCCAAAGGAACCCCAAAAAGCGAACTGACAAACCGGCTGGAGTTACCCGAAAACCTGTATGCACCTTTGGCGGAGGGTCAGGAAGTTGCCGGAGTGACCGTGCTTCGGGACGGACAGGAATTGGGATTTGGCAGAATGGTTACCCTGACCGCCATGAAACGGAGTTTTTTCTGGCCCTTGATGGCACTTGGAGATTGGCTCTGGGGATTCGCCTTGATTCGGGGCATCTGTTATGTGATTCTGGCGGTTCTTGCAGCCGTTGTCTTTCTTCTGGCAAGAGGCATCTGGTTAGAGATTCGCAGGGCGAAACGGCGCAAAGTACGGCGCAATTCGTCGAATCATCGAAAATAGGAAATTTCTCTTGAAAACCTGAAGGATTTGTGGTATACTTTTGCCTGAGAATGTGAGGTACAAAACGATGTGGCTAGATCTTGGATGGATATTGTTTCTGGCAGCGATTCCCGTGTCGGAGATTCGGGGAGCGATGATTTACGCATTTATGAATCTGGAGGGTGTGTCCCAACTGGTTACGGCGTATTTGATTTCGGTAGCGGTAAACTTTTTGCCGGTACCCTTTGTGATCCTCCTTTTCCGCCCGATTGTGAAGTGGCTTAAAACCACCCGCCTGCTTGGCAGGGCGGCACATTGGCTGGAGGAAAGAACCAGCCGTAAGGCCGGCGCGCTCAGCAAAGCAACTGCAGGTGCATTGATGGTGTTTGTGGCGATTCCGTTTCCTACCACCGGTGCCTGGACAGGGGCGATGATTGCCTCTTTATTGGATATGAGAATGAAGTATGCCTTGCCGGCGATTCTTGCCGGAATTATGATTGCAGGACTTATTATGACCTTGCTTTTGACCGGAGTCCTGAATCTGGGGGCTTTGGGTGAATGGCTGATGACCAACTAAGCGTGAAAGGATGGATAGGATGAGAGAAATAGAACAACCAAAGAAAACAGGAAAGGGCAGAAAAACCTTGGTCATTGTGGGCATTCTCTTTTTGATTGCCGGCATTTTTCTGGCGTCCTTTGCCTGCTCTTTTCAGGTGATGATACAATCTGCAAACAGTGACCCGCAGGAGGGAACGCTGGAAGCGGAGAATCAGAAACTGCGGGAGGAAAACCAACTTTTGCAGGATAGAATTACCATTTTAGAATCCGAGATTGAGGCGAGCGAACCCACCGCGGCAATGCTGGAAGCAACAGCGCAGCCTTCCTCGTCTTCTTCTGCTACTGCAAAGCCGAGTCAATCGGCAAAGCCTACGGTGACAAGCAGCAGCAAGCCGTCTGCAACACCGAAACCATCGGCAACCAAGACGGCATCCCCCAAAGCGACTTCCAATTCTACTTTAGTGGAGTAATATAAAATAAAGGAGAACGAGAGAATGAAAGAGCCGAAGTACAAAAGAATTATGCTGAAAATCAGCGGAGAGGCACTTGCCGGTGATAAAGGGTTCGGGCTGGACCAACCCACCATCAACGCCATTGCCGAACAAATCAAGGAATGTGTCGATATGGGCGTAGAAATTGCCATTGTTGTCGGCGGCGGAAACTTCTGGCGGGGTAGAACCGGCGAGGATATGGACCGCTCCCGTGCAGACCATATGGGAATGCTGGCAACCGTGATTAACTCTCTGGCGCTCTTGGACGCGCTGGAACACATGAACGTTCCTGCCCGCGTACAAACTGCCATTGAGATGCGGCAGATTGCAGAGCCGTATATTCGTTTAAAGGCAGCACGGCATCTGGAAAAAGGCAGAGTGGTTATCTTCGGCTGCGGAACCGGTAATCCCTTCTTCTCTACCGATACTGCGGCGGCACTCCGTGCGGCAGAAATTGATGCAGAAGCCATTCTTCTTGCCAAAAAGGTGGACGGTGTCTATGACAGCGACCCCAATGTGAATCCCGATGCGAAGAAGTTTGACAATCTCTCGTTTATTGATGTACTCAATAAGGGTCTTGGTGTGATGGATTCCACTGCCACTTCCCTGTGTATGGATAACAATATCCCGATTCTGGTCTTTGGTCTTAATGAACCTGCCAACATCACCCGTGTGGTGCTGGGTGAGAATATCGGGACAGTAGTAAGCAGATAAGAAAGGAGCAATCGTTATGCAAAATGCAGAAAGCAAAATGAACAAAGCCATTGCCGCATTGGAGAATGATTTGGCGGCAATTCGTGCAGGCCGTGCCAATCCGGCATTGCTGGATAAAATTACCGTAGAATACTACGGCGCACAGACGCCCCTGCAGCAGGTGGGTACCATTTCCGTTCCGGAGGCACGCAGTATCGTAATTCAGCCTTGGGATATGACGGTGCTGAAAGATATTGAAAAGGCGATTCTGGCGTCTGACTTGGGACTCACCCCCAACAACGACGGTAAGGTCATTCGGCTGAACTTCCCGCCGCTGACTGAGGAGCGGAGAAAAGAACTCAATAAGGGCGTTTCCAAGCGCGGCGAGGAAGCAAAGGTTGCCATTCGCAACATTCGCCGTGATGCGATTGAGGGATTCAAAAAACAAAAGAAAGATAACGAAATTACTGAGGATGACCTCAAAAATCTGGAAGAAAAAATTCAGAAACTGACCGATAAGTTTGTCAAAGAAATTGACACTATTATTGCGGCAAAAGAAAAAGAAATTCTGGAAGTATAAGTAAAGAGGGAATAGCGGTGATTGCTATTCCCTGTGCTATATTCGGGGTGATACTATGTTTTGGAAGAAAAAGCAAGCCATAACCGGATTGGATATGAGCCGAATACCGGCGCATATCGGCGTGATAATGGACGGCAACGGCAGATGGGCAAAGCGTCGGGGTCTTCCCCGCAGTGCCGGTCATAAGCGAGGCGCCGATATTTTAGAGGGTCTTTGTGACTACTGTAACGGTCTTGGCATTAAGGCACTGACCGTCTATGCCTTTTCTACCGAGAACTGGTCCCGTCCCCAAAAAGAAATTGACGCCCTGATGGAACTTCTCTACGATTATTTGTTGCAGGTAGAGGAAAAGTTTAAAAACCGGAACATGAAACTCAAAATCAGCGGTGATATCACACCAATGAGTGAGAAAATCAAGGCTGCCATTGCCCATGCAGAGGCGGTGACCGCATCCGGCACCGGAATGGTGCTCAATATTGCGTTAAACTATGGGGGAAGAGACGAGATTGTGCGTGCTACCCGAGCCATTGCCGCCAAGGTACAGGCGGGAGAACTTACGCCGGAGGAGATTGACGAAGCAACCTTTGCTGCCCATCTGGATATGGCGGACCTTCCTGAGGTGGATTTGATTATCCGCCCCAGCGGGGAAAAACGACTTTCCAATTTTATGCTCTGGCAGGCGGCATACGCCGAGTTCTGGTATAGTGACATCTGTTGGCCTGACTTCAAACACAAAGATATGGAACAAGCGATTTGTGACTTTCAGGGGCGCAACCGCAGGTTTGGAGGTGTGGAAGAATGAAACAACGAATTCTTACGGCATTGATGGCATTGCCGGCAGTTCTGGTGCTTTTGTTCTGCCCCGTCTGGGTGGTTATGATTGCGGTGATGGGTGCATCCATGCTGGGGCTTTGGGAGTATTACGTGGCAGTCGGACTTGACAAGAACAAAACCCTGACGGGTATGGGGTTTGTGGCGGCAGTGCTGATTCCTCTTGGGTCATGGATGAGCGTTGGCGGAATCCAGACGGTCCTCTATCTCTATATCGCAGGTTTGTTTTTGCTATTCTTAAAGGAACACAAAACCATCCATTGGAGCCAGATGGCACTTTTGGTCATGGGTCTTTTGTACATACCCTACTTCCTCTCTCATATTATCTATGTGCGGGATATGGAGTTGGGACGGTTTTACATCTGGCTGGTGTTTATCGGTGCCTTTTTGACCGATACCTGTGCCTATTTTGTGGGCTGTTCGATAGGAAAGAGAAAACTCTGCCCCGAAATCAGCCCCAAAAAGACGGTGGAGGGCGCCATTGGCGGAGTTGTGGGTTGCGGCATCAGTTTTTTGATTTTTGGAATTGTGGTAAATCTGGGATTTGCTCATCTGCTCGGTGATGTCCGGTTCAGTCTGGCAAAACTCTTTCTCTGTGGTTTGTTTTGTGCATTGGTGTCCGAGGTAGGCGATTTGGTTGCGTCTATGCTCAAACGTCAGTTTGAAATTAAGGATTTTGGGAACTTGCTTCCCGGCCACGGCGGGATTTTAGATCGTTGTGACAGTATTATTCTGGTAGCGCCTGCGTTGTTTGTCTTTTTGCAACAAGTGGGAGTACTGGTATAGTAAGGAAATTTTTTGCATAAAGTAAAGGGAACTACTATGAAATTGGTGATTTTGGGGTCAACCGGCTCCATTGGAACTCAGGCCCTTGAAGTGGTGGAAGAACTCTGGGGGAGATTTGATATTGAGGTTATTGGAATTTCCGGCAACCGGAACCTAGCACTGTTGGAAGAACAAATCCGGCGCTTTGCTCCGACGTACGCGGCAGTTCCCGATGAAGTGGGTGCGGCGGCGCTCTCTGCCGCGGTCAAGGATACCGGGTGCAGGGTTCTGTCCGGTCAGGAGGGACTTTGTTATCTGGCAGCAGAGACCGGTGCCGATATGGTACTTTCTTCCATTGTCGGTTTTGCGGGATTGGTGCCCACCATGCGGGCGATTGAGGCGGGCATTGACATTGCCCTTGCCAACAAGGAAACGCTGGTTACTGCAGGCAGTATCTTTATGGACGCGGTTCAGAAACACGGCGTTCGGCTGCTTCCGGTAGACAGTGAACACTGCGCGATTTTCCAGAGTTTGCAGGCGGGTAAAGACAAAGAAGTGGCAAAACTGCTTCTTACTGCGTCCGGCGGTCCGTTCTTTGGCAAAACCCGTCAGGAACTTCAGGGAATCACCAAGGAACAAGCACTCAAGCATCCCAACTGGAGTATGGGCGCTAAGATTACCATTGATAGTGCAACTCTGATGAACAAGGGTCTGGAAATTATGGAGGCACGCTGGCTTTTTAATGTGGACATTGACGATATTGAAGTGGTGGTACAGCGGGAAAGCATCATTCATTCCATGGTGGAGTTTCAAGACAGGAGTGTAATTGCCCAAATGTCCAAACCTTCCATGAAACACCCGATTCAGTATGCGTTTACCTATCCCAACCGGCTCTCCGCCAAGGAGGAGCGAGTGGATTTTGCCGCCCTTGGTAAATTGACCTTTTATCAGCCGGATGAAGAAACGTTCCGGTGTCTTGCTCTTGCCAAACAGGCGGGAAAGATGGGCGGTATTATGCCCACCGTGCTCAACGCAGCCAATGAGGTGGCGGTGGGCGAGTTTTTGAATGATAACATTGGCTTTTTGGAGATTGCCGAGCGGGTCGAAAAGACCATGACGGCATGGAAGAACAACCCCAATCCCTCTCTGGAGGAACTGATTGCGGTGGATGTTGAAATTCGCAAAGCGAGGTAACAGTATGACTATTTTCACCATCCTTGGTGCTATTCTCATTTTTTCGGTGATTATTTTTGTGCATGAGTTGGGGCATTTTCTCACCGCCCGTATTTTCGGGGTTACGGTGCATGAATTTGCCGTCGGCATGGGTCCTGCCATCTGGAAAACGCAGGGCAAGGAAACGTTGTATTCCATCCGTGCCATCCCCATGGGCGGATTCTGCCAACTGGAGGGGGAAGACGACGATAGTGAAGCAGAGGGTTCCTTTCGGAAAAAGAAACCGATTCCCCGCATTGTGATTCTGGCGGCGGGGGCAACCATGAACCTGATTCTGGGGTTTGTGGTCGTGCTCTGTCTGACAGGGATTTCGGCAGTTCAAAGCGGGGCGGTGGCAAGCACCAAGGTGGAAAGCGTGATGGAGGAATCCTCGTTGGCAGAGTTTCTAAAACCGGGGGATGAGATTGTTGCCATCAACGGCGATGCGGTGCATATCCGCAAGGACTTAAGTTTTGCCCTCACCCAAAACGGCGGCAAAGAGGCAACCATTACCGTAAAACGAAACGGCGAGAAGTTGAACCACACCTTTACCCCCATGGAAACCACCTATGAAGACGGCAGTAAAGGATATCTGGTCGGCTTTCATATCGCTTTGGAAAAGCCAACGGTGTTTGGGGTGATTCATGAGGCGTTTTTCCAGACGGTCTGGATGGTAAAACTGGTCTTTGTATCACTTGGGATGCTATTTACCGGCGAGGTAGGAGTCAGCGACCTTTCCGGGCCGGTCGGAGTGGTCGGTGCTATGACCGAGGTTGCCAAAACCGGTTGGCTGGAACTGTTGTATTTTGCCGCGTTTTTGACCGTCAATATTGGGATGATGAACCTTCTTCCTCTTCCTGCATTGGACGGCGGCAGAATTTTGTTTGTGGTTCTGGAATTAATATTTAGAAAACCGGTTCCCGCAGACAAAGAGGGGTGGGTTCACTTTGCAGGCTTGGCACTTTTGATTTTGTTGATGCTCTATGCCACATGGAACGATTTGCTCCGTCTGTTTGTCAGATAAAGAAAAGCGGAGCAATTGCTCTTGACAAAACGCCGGATTTGTGGTAAACTAAACCGGTTCGCTGGAATAACTCAGTTGGTAGAGTACCTCACTCGTAATGAGGAAGTCGAGGGTTCAAGTCCCTTTTCCAGCTCCATAAAAAAGACATCCAAGCGGATGTCTTTTTATTTTACTTTCAAACGACACAGGGGACGGTTCTGTGTGCACTTTTTCAACACATAGAACCGTCACCTGTGCACTTTTGCGACACATAGAACCGTCCCCTGTGTCGTTGCTGTGGATAACTATAAGGATAGAGATACAATTATTAGTTTGGCTTCCTCTTCCGGCGACAGGTAACGGCGGATGGCGTCGGTGTTGGTGACGATATGGTCAAATTGATTGACATGAATGAAATTATAGGGTGCATAAGCGTTCAACTTGCTTTCATCACACAGAAAGACCGATTGTTTGGCTTGCCCAAAGGCAACCTTTCGAATCTGGGTCTCCGGCAGAGACGGGTCGGTAAGAATTCCGTTTTCATTGACCCCGTGACAGGAAACAAACATTGTGTCAATGTTAAAGTTTCGGATAAAGTTCTCTGCAAAACTACCAAAGTGTGCCAAAGAATTTTCAAAAATTTCACCGCCGGTGCAGTAGGTCTTAATGCCCTTTTTTGCCAGCAGTGTTGCCAGAGGAATCCCGTTGGTGATTACAGTAATCCGGCTTTTGGCATCCAGAAAATCTGCCATCTGCAAGGTGGTTGTGGAAGAATCAATGAACACAATATCGTTTTCATGAACCAAAGAGGCGGCTGCTTTGCAAAGTTGCCGCTTTTTGTCGCTGTTGAGAGTTTTTCTAAAGTCAAGGGGAGCCACCGTGCTTTCATGACGGATAATTCCTGCTCCGCCATGGCTGCGCACAATTTGCCCCCTGCGTTGAAGTTCGGTCAAATCCCGACGAATGGTGGGCAGACTGACATAGAGTTTTTGACTAAGTTCTGCCGCAGAGCAATACTTTTCCCTCTCCAGAATAGTCAAAATTTCGTGATAGCGTTCTTCTTTAAACATAACAATCCTCCAATGAACGAATTTGAGCGTTTATCAAGATGGTAGCCAGATATTGACTTTCGTTTTTGATTGGTTTATTATAATACAAAAGAGAAAAACTGTCAAGAAAGAAAGGCGGAACGAACATGGCAAACAAAAAAGTTGTAGATTGGAAAACCATTACGGAGTTTGTAATTGATTCCTTTGTTGGTTATGGTGTGCCCAGAGAGGACGCGGAAATCTGTGCGGATGTCCTTTTAGAATCCGACAAACGGGGAATTGAATCCCACGGCGTGAACCGGTTTAAACCGGTGTATCTGGACCGAATCAAAGACGGAATCCAGAATCCGGTGACTCAGTTTGAAATTATTAAGGAAACCCCTACCACAGCGGTAGTGGACGGACATGACGGCATGGGTCAGGTCATTGGCTATAAGGCGATGAAAATGGCGATTGCCAAAGCAAAAGAATACGGTATGGGCATGGTGGTTGTGCGTAACTCCTGCCACTACGGAATTGCCGGTTACTATCCGGATATGGCGTGCAAAGAGGGTTGTATCGGAATGACCGGAACCAACGCCCGGCCGTCGGTTGCCCCCACCTTTGGCGTAGAGGGTATGTTTGGAACCAACCCACTTACGGTTGGAATCCCTACCGATGAAGAGTTTAACTTTTTGTTAGACTGCGCTTCTTCGATTACCCAAAATGGTAAAGTGGAATATTATGAGAGAATCGGAGAAGACGTACACCCCGGTACTATTATCGGTCAAAACGGCGAGGCGATTGAGGGAGATGCCGGCGAGGCACTTAAGATGATTCGCAATGGTACGGCAGCGTTGACCGGTTTGGGCGGTATCGGTGAGGCTCTGGGTGGTTATAAAGGTTACGGCTATGCTATGATTGTGGAACTCTTGTCTGCGGTGTTGCAGGATGGAAGTTACGGCAAAGCGCTGGACGGCAAGGATGCAGACGGAAACAAGGCACCGTACCATTTGGGACACTTCTTTATCGCGATTGACACCGACCACTTCCTTGGCGAAGACCTTTGCCGCAAGAAAGCGGGTGATATCATCCGTGCGGTGCGTAATTCCAAAAAGGCACCGGGTGCAGAGCGGATTTACTCCGCTGGCGAAAAAGAGTATTTGGTTCGGTTGGCACGCAAAGACGGGGTGCCGATTAACGAATCGGTACAGAAAGAGTTAAGTGCTGTTCGTGATGAACTCAATTTGACACAATATCATTTCCCCTGGGAGGACTAATTATGGATATTAGACAAGAATCCTTAAAAAAACATTATGAATGGAATGGAAAAATCGAGGTAATTTCTCGTGCACCCATTCACTCCAGAGAAGACCTTTCTCTGGCGTATACGCCGGGGGTAGCAGAACCCTGTCTGGAAATCAGTAAGAATGTAAATAAATCCTATGAACTGACTCGGCGCTCCAACCTTGTTGCGGTGGTGACTGACGGAACCGCAATTTTAGGACTTGGGGACATTGGTCCCGAGGCTGGAATGCCGGTTATGGAGGGTAAATGTGCCCTGTTTAAAGAGTTTGCCGATGTGGATGCCTTTCCTCTTTGCATTAAGTCCAAGGATGTGGATGAAATTGTAAGAAACATTTATTTGCTCTCCGGCAGTTTTGGCGGCATCAATTTAGAGGACATTTCCGCCCCCAGATGTTTTGAGATTGAGAAAAAACTGAAAGAAATCTGTGATATCCCCATTTTTCATGATGACCAACACGGCACTGCCATTGTGGTTGCTGCGGCGCTTATCAATGCGCTGAAAGTGGTAAACAAAAAAATGGACGAGGTCAAGGTGGTTATTAACGGCGCTGGGTCTGCAGGAATTGCAATTGGGAAGCATCTGATGAACATAGGAGTAAAACATCTGACATTCTGTGACAGATTCGGCATTATCTGTCAGGGTGACAGCAATAACAATCCCGCGCAAGAGGGAATTGCAAAGGTGACGAATCTGGAACAGAAAAAAGGTACTTTAGCCGATGCTTTGGCTGGTGCTGATGTGTTTGTTGGAGTATCTGCGCCGAATCTGGTGGATGAAGCAATGGTAAAATCCATGGCAAAGGACGCCATTTTGTTCCCCATGGCAAATCCCACGCCGGAAATTATGCCTGATGTTGCCAAGGCCGCAGGGGCAAGAGTGGTCGGTACGGGACGTTCGGATTTCCCTAACCAGATTAACAATGTGCTGGCTTTTCCGGGCATCTTCCGTGGGGCGCTGGATTGCAGAGCCACCTGTATCAATGAAGAAATGAAGGTTGCAACCTCCTTTGCTCTTGCTGCACTGATTCCGGATGAGGAATTAACGGAAGAAAACATTATTGCTCCGGCATTGGATAAGCGGGTGGCGCCCGCAGTGGCTGAGGCGGTCGTCAAGACTGCACGGGAAACAGGAGTTGCGAGGATTTAAGATGGATGCATTAAAAAAGAAAAAACTTTTCCTTTTGGATATGGACGGAACCATTTATCTCGACAACGATTTGTTTGACGGGACACAGGATTTTCTGCGCTATGTCAGGGAAATTGGCGGGAGATATATCTTTTTAACCAACAATTCGTCCAAAAGTGTGGAAAAGTATATTGAAAAACTAAAAACCCTTGGCATTGCATCCACAAAGGAAGATTTTTTGACCTCTACCGATGCCACGGTGCTTTATCTCAAAAAGAAACAGTATCACAAAATCTATGCCTTTGGTACCGAATCCTTTCGGGAACAACTGAGTGAGGCAGGACTCCCCATCACACATGTCATGGAAGATGACGTTGACTGTCTGTGTATGGGATTCGATACCGAACTCACCTTTCAAAAACTGGAGGATGCCTGCATTCTGCTTGGCAAAGGAGTTGACTATGTCGCAACCAATCCGGATTGGGTCTGCCCCACTTGGTATGGCTTTGTTCCTGACTGCGGTTCGGTGAGCGAGATGCTATATCGTGCCACCGACCGAAAACCAATCTTTATTGGAAAGCCGGAGCCGACCATGGCGGAACTTGCCATGGAAAAGACCGGATTTTCGAAAGAGGAAACCGCTTTGTTCGGAGATCGTCTTTATACCGATATTGCCTGCGGGGTGAATGCCGGAATTTGCTCTGTCTTTGTGCTTTCCGGTGAGGGGACCATGGAGGATTTGGAACAAAGCGAGGTTAAACCTGACATCGTAAGCCGAAACATCAAAGAAATTTATGAATTCTTAACTACGGAGAGGTAATGTATGAATACCGTGAAAATCAATGCAAAACAAGCAAAAATGATTGCTCATCGCGGGGTGAGCGGACTGGAGCGAGAGAATACCTGCCCCGCCTTTGTAGCGGCGGGTAACCGAAGTTATTTTGGAATTGAGACAGACATTCATGTGACCAAAGACGGAAAGTTTGTGGTGATTCACGACGAAACCGTGACTCGGGTCAGCAATGGCAGGTATTCTATGAATGTGGAAGAAGTCGAGGCGTCTCTACTCAATGAGGTAACTCTTCCTGATAAAGATGGAAGCATTCATCGGCAGGACATTCGAATTCCAATGCTAAAAGATTATATCAGCATCTGCAAGAAGTATGAGAAAGTTGCGGTCTTGGAAATTAAAAATCATTTCCAAGAGGAGGATTTGAAACGGTTGGTTACGGAAATTGAAGAAGACGGGTATCTGGATTCCATGATTTTTATCTCGTTTGACCTTGAAAACTGTGTCAATTTGAGAAAACTGTTGCCCAATGCCAAAATACAGTTTTTGACCGAAAAGGAAGTAACCGATGCCATGATTTCCATGCTGAAAGAGAATCGGCTGGATTTAGATCTGTATTATCCGCAGGTCAACCAAAAGGTAGTGGAACAACTTCATGCAAGAGGAATTGAAGTTAACTGCTGGACCTGTGATGACAAGGAAACCGCAGAGGCAATCGTAGATATGGGTGTGGACTATATTACCTCTAATATATTAGAATAGTCCGAACGAGGAAAGGAGAAATCCTTTCCTTTTTTTATACCAACGACACAGGGGACGGTTCTATGTGCACTTTTCTAGCACAGGGGACGGTTCCTTATGTCGTTTTTTAGCACATAGAACCGTCCCCTGTGCAGTTTTGCGACATAGAGAACCGTCCCCTGTGTCGTTTTGTGTTTGGAGTATGTGGTGACACTTTTTGGCACTCTTTTTCTTTTTATAATAAAAGCACAAAAGGCACTACAAAAAAATAAGGAGGAAACAGTATGCCAAATGTAACAACACCCATTCCGCCAACATTGACGGAAAACACCGCCGAGGACGTAAAGCGTCTTAAAGCATGGGGGACAGCCCTCATTGATGAACTCACCTATCTCTTTGCCAACTTAGATGCAGGCAATGTGCGTGAGGCGCGTTCGGTAAAGGCGGAAAACATTGACACCGCCGGCGCAAAAATCAGCAATGCTCAGATAGGGACTCTGTCTGCGGACAAACTGATTGCCGGAACGGTGGACACCAATAAGGTTAAGGTAGAAAGCAATGACGGAACACTTTGCCTTTCCGGCTCAGAACTTTCCATCAGCGACAGGAACAACGTTCGCTTTCTTGCCGGAATTGACCCCAAAAGCCGACAATTCCATTTTCTACTTTGCAACAAGTTGGGGCTCCCCACCGTTGCCATTAATTCTGCCGGCGATGCGGTCTTTACCGGTCAGGTAGAGAGTTCTGCCATCTATGCATCCACCATTGTTGGCACCGACAGCGAATCTTATGCCAATGCCGAGGGCGGAGTCTTTGCCCAAATGGACCCTGCCGGCATCAAGATTATGCAGGATGAGGATGGAGAACGCCAACAGAAACTCGGAATGTCCGTCGGGAATGACGGCACCGCCTATATGGTGCTTGGTGCCGGAAACGGCGAAGGTTCCCACACCATTAACGGGGTGGTTTATACCAATGGTTCGTTCAAGATTGAAAAAAATGAAAGCGGCGCGACACTTGGGCTGGTGGGATACCAACCTCAAATGGCTTTCTGGGAAAACACCGGCGAACTCTGGCTTTCCGGAAGTCGAGTTCTGATTAATGGAGTAGATTTAGAGGCAAAATGCCAAGCACTGCAAACAAGGCTCAGCCAACTGGAACAACGCGTCAATGCCCTGGCAGCACAGGGATAAGAAAGGAGAAAAATAATGAAACAGTATCAAGGAAACATCAAACCGGAGTTCTTCCGTCGTATGACCGAGGAATTTCAGAGATATCGGGAGCACAAACAGGCGTACGACCGTCGAATCATTGAAAACAACCGATGGTTCAAGGCCCGCTATCAGGAGGTGCAAAACGGCGAGATGCCAACGCCCACCACACCCTATCTTTTTAATGCCATTGCCAACAAACATGCCGATGCCATGGACAACTATCCTGCCCCCAACGTACTGGAGCGAGAGGAAACTCATCGCAAGATGGCGGAAACCTTCACCCGAATCCTGCCCATTCAGTTGGATGCCTGTAACTTCCGTCGCACCTACAGTCGTGCGTGGTGGTACAAACTGAAAAATGGTGCCGCCTGTTATGGCGTCTTCTATAACCCCCAACTTCGGGGCGGCTTGGGCGAAATTGACATCCGAAAGATTGACCTCTTAAATCTCTTCTGGGAGCCGGGGGTCTGTGATATTCAAGAGAGCAGATTTCTCTTTTTGACCGCACTGGTGGATAAAGAGGACCTAAAAGAGCAGTATCCGATTCTCAAAGAGCAACCGTTTGGGGACAGCCCTTTGGAGATTCAAACTTACGAAGAGACCGATGCTCGTGTCAATCAAGACAAGGTTCTGGTGGTGGATTGCTACTATAAAAAGAAAACTCCTACCGGTAGAACGGTGGAGTTGGTCAAATTCTGCGGTGAAACCATCTTAGATGCTACCGAAGATAACGGAGAGGGCGGACTTTATGCCCATGGTAAATATCCGTTTGTCATGGATGTTCTCTATCCGGACGAGGATAGTCCGGTGGGTTTTGGATTGGTGGACATCATCAAAAGTCCTCAGCAGTATATCGACCGTCTGGATTGGCTGATTAGCCGAAATGCCATGATTTCCGGCAAAACCAGATTTATGATTAAGGACAACGGCGGTCTTAATGAGTATGAACTTTCTGATTTGTCAAAGGATATCATTCATGTGGCGGGTTCTGTGGGGGATGAAAACATTCGGGAACTTCAGGCAAAACCCTTACATGCCTTTATCATCCAGCACCGCCAAAATAAGATTGAAGAACTTAAAGAAATCGCAGGCAACCGGGACTTCCAACAGGGGCAGGTAACCGGCGGTGTCACCGCTTATTCTGCCATTGCTGCGCTCCAACAGGCGGGCGAAAAAATGAGTCGGGATATGATTGCCGAGGGATACAATGCCTTTAAGGAAATTATCTACCTTTGTATTGAACTCATGCGTCAGTTTTATGACGAACCGCATACCTATCGGGTGGACACCATGGATGGAAAACGGGAGTACCTGATCTTTTCCAATCGGGAATGGCGGGAAAATCCTCAGCAGAATCCGGCAGAGTTTGATGTGGCAGTCAGCGCGGAAAAAAATAACCCCTATAACCGTGTCGCCCAGAACCAAACGCTGACCGAACTCTGGAAATTAGGGGTATTCCGTCCGGACTTTGCAACCTCAGCCAAACTCCTGTTGGAACATATGTACTTAGACGGCAAGGAAAAACTGCTGGAAAGCCTAGGCTCAGAGGAGTACCTTGCCATGGGTAATCAGTCTGTCCGACGGTTTTAAAAAAATAGGGGGATAGTTCTTGTTCAAAGAAACCAGTTTGGGGCAGCCGGTCCGGTTGTCCCAGACTTTGCAAAAACTCTCATTATTATAGGAAAATATTCCAATCTCTCCGGAGGCAATCTCCACCTGCCTATGAACAAAAACAATGTCCCCGTCATGAATCAGCGGTTCCATACTATCGCCGGAAATCCGAATCGCAAAGGTTGCCTCCTCCGGTGCCTCCATTTCCCGAATTTGAGCATCCTGGTCATCCAGATAGTTTCCAAATCCGGCGGTTGCCACCTGTGTATACAAAGGAATCCGGCGAAGTCTCCGTCCGGATTGGTGGAGTTTGAGGGGGCTGTTGCGGTACTCAAATTCCAGACAGTTCCGCACCGCGTCCTGACTCCGTTTGGATAAAGAGAGCATCTTTTGGATAAAGGCAGGTTCCAACTGTTCTTCAGTTTGACCGGTGACAGGGTCGGGGAGAAAAAAACCCGCAATGTTTTTAACCTCATATTTTTGACAAAGTTTTAAAAAAACCTCGATGGAGGGCTCCCCCTGTCCGGTTTCCCAGGCGCTAAAGGTGGATTGACCAATGTCTAGCCATTCATAAACCTCTTTTTGCGTAAACCCCGCCGCCTTTCGTGCCTCTTTTAATTTACTACTTATCAATAAATTCGCCATAATCTTCACCTCAACGACCATTATTTTATCATATAATTTGATATTTTGCAATAGCAAAAACAAAATTGTCGTTATTTTATTCTTGACAAACAATGAAATTGTTGTATAATACAAATATACCATTCAAATTGTTGGGTTTGTCAAAGCGGTGACTGGTTGTGGCAGAAAGGAGCAATCATGACACATCCTGATATTTTGAAAATGGAGCGGTTCGGCAACCTTAACCCGAGCGCCATGCCAAGAAAGACCGGAACTTGTCTTTATTGTGGTGAGGCGTTGTATGACGATATGCCGGAACTGACCCAGAGCACGGACGGGCTTTTCTGCGACCTGTCCTGTTGCCATGAATATTATGAAATAGGCAGAATGAACTAATTTTACGAAAGAGAGGGGTTAAGCAATGAAGTTTACCACAAGCAACGAGGTCAAGACCTGGCTAAGGGGATTGGCATTGTTAAAAAAAGATTTAGAGATGAAGACAGGATTTTATACGGATTTGATGCGTATCAGCCGACAGACGGGTGATGCGGGGAAAAAGCACGAGGGGTATTATCAGGCACAGGTGGAGCGTTTGCATCAAAAGATGGAACTGCTTTCAGAGGATGTTGAGCGGGTGCTGGATACCCTTAATCCGGAGGAAAAGGCGGTTATGACTGCCCGTTACATACGCCGGCTGATGTGGGATGCTATGGAATTTCATATTTATTATAGCCGCAGGCAGGCGATACGGATTCATGACCGTGCCATCAAAAAGTTGGTAGGTCAGGAGGTGGATGTGCGTGGATATACGGGAGAACACTGATGCTGTCAAGAAACTGCAGGAACTGTTGCATTGCGGCAATGAGAGAGTGGAACTTTCGGCGGCAAAGGAACTCCTTGCCCTAGAGGAGGAAAAGACCGAAGAAAAAGAACCGTCGGTCTTTTCTGTTGAGATTCGGGTGGTGGACGGCGATGGCTGATTTACAGTTGAATTTGACGCAAACCCAGAAACGATTTATGGACGCCGACGCCGACGAGGTTTTGTTCGGCGGTGCGGCAGGAGGCGGAAAGTCTTACGGACAACTGGCGGATGCATTGGTCTATGCGCTGACCTATTCCAAAAGCCGGCAGTTGATACTCCGCCGCACGTTTCCGGAATTGGAACATTCCATTATCTTTACCTCGCTTCAGTTTTATCCCACTCAGATTGCCAAGTATCGGTCGGCAAATCACACATGGGAGTTTCAAAACCAATCGTTAATTGAGTTCGGGTATCTGGCAGCAGAGAAAGATGTCCTCAGGTATCAGGGAGCCGAGTACGACGTGATACGATTTGATGAACTCACCCACTTTACCGAGGAGCAGTATACCTACCTGCTTTCCCGTCTTCGCGGGGTCAATGACTATCCCAAGCAGATGAAGTCCAGCACCAACCCGGGAGGAATCGGCCACAGTTGGGTCAAGCGAAGATTTATTGACGGGGCAGAGCCCAATCAGGTGCAAACCGATCCCCAAACAGGACTCAGGCGGGTGTTTATACCCTCTTTTGTGCAGGACAATGTCTTTCTAATGCAGGCAGACAAAGACTACCAAAAGCGGTTGGAACTTCTTCCGGAGGCGGAGAAAAAGGCTTTGCTTTACGGGGAATGGGATATTTTTGACGGACAAGTGTTTGCCGAATGGAGAAACAACCCTCAAGGTTATCTCAGCCGGCGGTGGAGCCATGTCATCTCTCCTTTTGCTATTCCCGGCCATTGGCGCCGGTTTCGTACCTTTGACTTTGGCTACACCAAACCGTTTGCGGTATCCTGGTTTGCGGTGGATGAAGATGGCAGAGCGTATAACTATCGGGAACTTTACGGCTGTACCGGGACTCCCGATACCGGTGTCCGGTGGACCGCGCAGAAGATTGCCCGTGCCATTCGGGAAATCGAGGACACGGAGGAAAAAGGGCATACAATCTGCGGGTATGCCGACCCTGCCATCTGGAATGCCACCGGATCACCCGAGGGAAGTATTGCCGAAATGATGGAGCGGGAAGGGGTTTATTTTGAAAGAGGGAAAAATAACCGACTTGCAGGGAAGATGCAGGTGCATTACCGTCTTGCCTTTGATGATGAGGGACTTCCTATGCTCTATGTCTTTGATACCTGTAAGCATATGATTCGCACCCTGCCGCAACTTAGGTATGACTCCGTTCAACCGGAGGATGTGGATACAAGACAGGAAGACCATTTGTATGATGCAATGAAATATTTTCTGATGAGCGACCCAATTGGCCCCAGAGAATCCGTCAAACCAAAGCCGGTAGTCTATCATCCCCTCTTGGAGGAAGAACTCAAAACCTACCAACGTTTCGTCTTATAACTTACCAGCGACACAGGGGACGGTTCTCTGTGTCGCTTTTTAGCACATAGAACCGTCCCCTATGCACTTTTTTGACACATAGAACCGTCCCCTGTGTCGCTTTTGTGTTAGGAGATAAAAAATAGCGCCCGAAAAGGGCGCTATTCTATTTTGAAAAGGCTATCGGTTCAGGTAGTTATAAATCATAATAGCGGCGTCGCAGCGGTTTAGGCGGGTGCCGGGGTTAAACCGGTTATTCTCATCGCCTTGAACAAGTTTGAGTCCCTGTGCCAGAGCCAGATACCCCAACTTGTCAGGAGAAACCATATTCTGGTCTTCAAACTTGGTGACATAGATGCCGGAGAGTTCCGCAATTTCCCGATATCCCAATGCCTGAATAATAATACTAACGGCATTCTCACGGGTAACCGGAGCGTTGGGGTCAGTAGAAAGCAGGTCGTGCCGGTCTGCCATTCGGGCAAGAGATGCAAATTCGGTGTCATACGGAATATATCCCATCTTCAAAGCACAGGCAAAGGCAAGCATTTCCTGTTGGGTCATTTCTTCATCCGGACGGAATCCGGTTTCTTCCTCTTTGAGTGTGAGCATTCCGCTGTAGAATAATGCCAAAATCTGGTCTTTGGCATAATGCCCCTCTAAATCGTCAGGCAGACGAAGTTCGCTTTGTGCAGGAACATACGGCTTACTGTTATAATCCAGCAGGACGCCGGTTTTTGCATCAATGCGGGCAGGTACCGTCTGGTCCAGGCTGTACATCAGGTCAATGCTGGGGGTCAGACTGTCCCCGTCCTGTGCCTTGGCGTAGGAGAGAACCATACCGCCTGTCTGGTCAAGAAGTGCAATCCCTGCTTGTTCTGCAGAAAGCAGATGATCTGCCGGCGCAAAGGTCAGGTTGTCGTCCCAGTTCTTATAGAACGACTGAATTCTGCTGGTGTGTTTGTCCACCGTGACAGAAAGCCGATTGCCGTAATAGGGAATCGCATTTTCTTCACGGATATAAGCAAGATAGAAATCAGTGTGGTTGTCTTCGGTCAATTCTTCCGAGAACGTTTGCTTAAATTCTGCATTGGAATAAGCGGAGAGAAATGCCTCGGCGGTCTTTTTTGCATCGGAGAGCGAAACTTTGTCCTCGCTGTCATCCCGGTTTTGAGGATAACTGTGATACGAAAGAAGTTCGCCGGTTTTGGCGTCAAAGGAAACGGTGTGCCGAATCTCGGTTTCTCCTGTGGTCAGGTAAGAGAGAATCGCGTCGTAATATGTAACTTCTTCCTCTTTGTATCCCTGATAGGAGAGGGAAAGAAATTTTGCATTGGAAAGACCGGTATATTTTAAGGACTCCGCCTTTTTTTTGAGGTCTTTTTCACTAAGAAGCCCCTCAACCTGATCAAGATTCTTCCGCTCGCTTTCGGTAAACTGGTTTTTTAGCGCTACAGAACCTTCTTCGGTGGCGGCATCGTTCATCGCACCGCCGGCGCCGCCCAACTCCCCGCGATAGGGGTTATAAGAAACAAATTCCTCGCCGGTTCTGGCATTGAGGTTGAAATAGGCATCTTTGGGGGTATAGACCGGAATGGCGTAATTCTCTCCTTGTAATTGATAGGAAAGTTGCATCGGACTTTCGTTTAAAAATGCAACACCGGCATCTTCCTGACTGATGGCATCTGAGGGCAGATACGCCGGGGTTTCGTAAGTCCAGTTGGCATACATGGAAACAATCATACCGGTCAGGTTGTTCACCGAAACCCGCACATAGTCCCCGCAGTAGTTAAGCCCCTCTACCTTTCGCCGGAAGACAATAGAATTGACATGATGCCGGGAGTCGCCCCATTCTGGATACTCGGTGTCTTCGTCAGGAAGTTCTTCCATCCAGCCGGGATTCATCCAGGTAAGCCAGTTCCGTGCGGCCTCTTTCATCTGAACGCCGGTCAAATAGGCAAAATGAATTTCGGAGGAATCCTCGTTGGCGGCAGAGTTTCGGTACTGTAAGAAATCGCCGCGGTCATTGAGTTCCACCGTAAAACTTTTTGAACTCAGTTCGTCTTCGGTGTACCAATACAAATAATAGACGGTGTTGCCTGCCTCGTCGGTATTGAGGTTGCTGTCAAAACCGGTATACTCGTCGCCAATGGCAACTTTTTCTTTGGCTTTGAGTATCGCATTGGCAAGACCCTCGTTGTCTGCAGCAAATACACCGGGTATCATAGAAAGTAACAATACCATCACAAAGGCTAACGATAACAATTTTTTCATAATTCATCCTCCTTTTCGTTGGTTACTTATTTAGACATACTTTTCCAGAAACAGTTCCGGATTTTTTGCATAAATCTCACAGTTGGTTTTTGTGAGTTCTGCCAAAATACCCTCCCTAAGTCCGGAGGAACAAAGCGTAAGATGGGGCATAGAGAGTTCTTTCATCAACAGAATTGTTGGCAGAAATCCCGCACAAATAGTGTCGGCCCTGCCCGGTTCCACGCCAAATGCAATTCTCTCGTCCGGTGTCATGGAAGAAAGGGCATCAAACAACTCCTGGCATCGAGCGGGGGAAATGCGATGAGAGTGAATGTCCCAATTCCCTTTGTCCAAAAGCCCAAACGCACAAACACTTCCGCCAACCCCAACTAGCGGAAGACCAAATCCGTCAGAAAGAAACGAAACATCAGCAAAGCAAGAACGAATATGGCTTTCGGCAGCATCAAGGTCGGTGCCAAACGCGTCCGTTAGGGTCATTGCGCCAAAGGGGAGGCTGGTTTTTGCCTGTATTTTTCCTTCGGTTGCCAGAATCAGTTCCGTGCTTCCTCCTCCGGTGTCGCAAATCAAACAATCGGTTAAACCAGAAAGACTAGCCATCACTCCGCAAAAGTCAAATCGTGCCTCGGCTTGACCGGAAAGAACCATCAGGTCAAAGCCTGCATCTCGCCGTACACGGGAGAGGAAGTCTGCTTGGTTTGCGGCGCGACGTACCGCCGCTGTAGCAATCGCAAAGGGATAGGCACCTGCGGCTTTCATTTCTTTTGCAAAGTCCTGAAGCGCCTGTATGGTGCGTTCTATGGCAGTTTTCTGTAATATGCGGTCCTCTCCCATTCCCTCGCTCAGGCGGGTCATCACCCGCCGACGTGCAAGAATTTCATATCTTCCCTCGGACAGGGATACTAGATACATCCTTGCAGAATTGGAACCCAAATCAATTAACCCAAGTTTCATAGTAATAATCCTCTCTATAACAATAAAATCCAAGGGCAAACCCTTGGATTTCTCTACACAGCCATTACCGAACTCACGCAGTCACGGGGAGCAATGGAAAGAGCCAAATCCCGTCCCGGTTCAATGCCCGATTCTTTTAAAATGTTCACCACCGTCTGCTCTGCCAGCAGAGGATAGTTGTTTTCTGCACTCAAATGTCCAAGCATAATCTGACAGGTCCCCATCTTGCAGAGGAATTTTGCCGCATAGCCGGCATCTTCGTTGGAAAGATGACCTTTTTCGCTTCGGATTCTCTGTTTGAGGGGCAAGGGGTAACTTCCCATATCCAAAAGATTCCGGTCATGATTGGCCTCCAGCAAAATGGCACCGCTGCCTTTGATGGCACGGAAAATAGATTCTTCCAGCACCCCGATGTCGGTTGCCACCGAGACCTTTTTCCCATGGGATAAAAAACTGTAACCCACAGGGTCGGCGGCATCATGTGGAATCGAAAAAGGCGTTACAGTGATATCGCCAATGGTAAACTCGGTTTCGTTTTCGAACACATGGCGGTTGCTGTCATCCAGTTTGCCAAGCGCGGGTGACATCGCGCCCCATGTTTTTTGGTTGGCATAGATGGGAAGTCCATATCGGCGGGACATGACGCCCACGCCGCCTATGTGGTCCTGATGTTCATGGGTAATCAGGATTGCTTGCAAAGATTCCGGCTCAAAACCCAGTTGGTTAAGTCCCTCTTTTGCCAGTTTCCCGCTGATGCCGCAATCCACCAAAAGCCGTGTGGTTTCAGTATAGACCAAAATCGCATTGCCTTTACTGGAGGAACGGATGGAACACAAGTTCATGGTAGTTTTCCTTTCTAGCCGATGCTATATGCCGCCGATTCGCTGCTATCAGCCGCCCGACGGGTAATCTGGGCACCCAGACTACGAAGTTTTTGTTCAAAGTTTTCATATCCGCGGTCAATGTACTTGAGGTTATAGATTTCCGTTACCCCCTGGGCAATCAATCCCGCAATGACCAATGCGGCACCGGCGCGCAGGTCGGTGGCGGACACCGGTGCGCCGGTTAAGTAAGGACAACCCTCTACCGTTGCGACCTTGCCGTCTACCGAAACATTCGCGCCCATGCGGCTCAGTTCCCCTACGTATTTAAACCGATTGTCCCAAACGGTTTCGGTCACCACGCTGGTGCCGGAAGAAACGCTGAGCAAGGTCAGCATCTGGGGCTGTAGGTCGGTGGGGAATCCCGGATGGGGTTGGGTTCGGATGTTGGTCGGTTTCAAAAATTCTTCTTTGACATAAACACGAATTGCCTCATCGAATTTCTCGACGCCGACGCCCATTTCTTCTAATTTGGCAGACAATGCCTCCATGTGCTCGGGAATAATGTTATCAATGAGGACATTGCCTCGGGTTGCTGCAGCAGCAATCATAAAGGTTCCCGCCTCAATCTGGTCAGGAATCACACTGAAACTGCCGCCGTGCAGTTCTTTGACGCCACGGATTTTAATCACATCGGTACCCGCACCTTTGATGTCGGCACCCATACAGTTCAAAAAGTTCGCCACATCTACAATATGCGGCTCTTTTGCGGCATTATCAATTACGGTAAGGCCCTCTGCGAGTGTTGCCGCCATCATAATGTTGATGGTTGCACCAACCGAAACGGTATCCAGATAGATGTTGTTGCCAACTAATTGCGGTGCGGTCAGTTCCACCATACCGTGTTCTACATTATAGGAAGCCCCCAGAGCCTGAAAGCCTTTCAAATGCAGGTCAATGGGACGAACGCCAAAGTCACAGCCGCCGGGGAGGGCAACCCGTGCTTCACCAAAGCGTCCCAAAAGCGCCCCCATCAGGTAAGAGGACGCACGAATCCGGGCAACTTGTTCATAGGTTGCCTCAAAGGTATCGATAGAAGTGCAGTCAAGTTCTGCTACGCCATCATTGGACAGAGTTGCTTTGCCGCCCAGGTTGTTAATAATCTCAATCAAAACTTCAATATCGCTGACACGAGGCACATTCTCGATATGGCATTTCCCTTTGACCATGATTGCGGCAACAAGGATGGCGACTGCTGAATTCTTCGCACCGCTGATGCTGACCGAGCCTTCCAGCCGCGCCCCTCCTAAAATAACCATTTTTTCCATCTGCCACTGCCTCCAAATTACATACTAGTATTATCTTATCATGAAATGCCCATGGGTGCAACTATTTTTTCTTATTTTATCATACTTGTATTACAGAAGCGTTACGGCAGACTTAAAGTTAGGTGAGATTTTCCCTAAAACACCGAAACAAGGCTTTCTCATATACTAAAAAGAAGGAGGTGATTTGATGGCTACCAAAATCTTTGTCGACGCAGGCCATGGGGGTCCCGACCCCGGTGCGGTTGGCAACGGAGTGACGGAGCAGGCGGTTAATTTAAATGTGGCAAACGAACTGGCACGGTTGCTCCGCCTTGGGGGATATGAGGTGATGCAGTATCGCACCACAAGGGATGAAAATGTGCTTTCCAACAAAAACGATGACCTTAGAAACCGTGCCGCTATGGCGAACAACTGGGGCGCCAATTACTTTGTCAGCATTCATACCAACAGTTCTCCCAATCCCGCCGCCAATGGCTTTGAGGCGTATGTCTACCGGCTGGGAGGCCGTGCAGAGGCTCTTGCACAATCCATTGTGGATTCCGTGGTTGCTCGCCTGGGGTCCAAAGACAACGGCGTCCGTCAGGCAAACTTTGCCGTGTTAAGAAGAACGGATATGCCTGCAACTCTGCTGGAACTGGGGTATCTCACCAACCCTACTGAGGCATTAAACCTCAACAGCCCTGCGTGGCAACGCGCAGTTGCACAGGCAATTTATGATGGGATTTATGCCTATGTAAAACCATAAGCATACGCCAAAAATCCAAAACGACACAGGGGACGGTTCTCCGTGCTAAAAAACAACATAGGGGACGGTTCTATGTGCACTTTTTTAACATACAGAACCGTCCCCTGTGCACTTTTGCGACACATAGAACCGTCCCCTGTGTCGTTACAACTGTGATGGGGGTTATTTGGGGATGATAATGGTGTATTCGATGCAGGTGTCGTTTTCGGTTTTGTTGGCACAGGCTTCGATGCCGGATTTGCGCATCAGGTCCACCGCCTGACGAATGGTGTTTTGAAACACTCGGACATCTCGAAAGATGCGACCCTCAGTGGGTTTGGGCTCAGCCACTGCACGCACCGGTGCTTTGAGGAGTTTGTCCACCAATTCTTCTGTTTTTGCCACATTGAATCCCCGCTCGGCAATCAGTTTGGCTGCCCGCAACCGTTGCTTTTCCTCCGGCAGACGCAGAAGTGCCCGCGCGTGGCGTTCGGTCAGGTTGTGGGCGGTCAGAATCTGACGGACTTTGGGAGAGAGTTTCAAAATCCGTATCTTATTGGCAATGGTGGATTGGCTTTTGCCCAACTTATCCGCCAATTCCTCCTGGGTCAATCCGTGTTCGCAAATTAAATTGCTGAATGCCTCTGCCTCTTCTAAATAATTCAGGTTCTCCCGCTGAATGTTTTCCACCAAAGCCAGCACCGCGCTGTCGGTGGGACTTGCTGTCATTACAATGGCGGGTATGTATGCCATGCCAAGATTCTTACAGGCGGTGAGTCGCCGCTCGCCCGCAATCAACTCATAGTCAAAGGGGCCAATCTGTCGCACCGTAATCGGTTGCATCAATCCATACTCCATAATTGAAATTGCCAAGTCCTGCAATGCAGCCTTGTCAAATTCCTGTCTGGGTTGATGGGGGTTCGGCAAAATGTTCTTAATCGGAATGGTTCTCGTTTCCCCGCATCGGGTGAAATTCCGGCTCTTTTCCAACGCCTCTGCTTCTTGCCTTGGGTCGGGACGCCGTACTTCCCGAACGGTAGTTTCTCTTTGGTAATCGAATAACATAGGAATGCTCCTTTCCAAATTCTGGTAATTTTATTATACCATACCACTTTTAAATTGCAAAATATTTCCATCGACTCTTTCTGACAGGTTTCGTTTTTCTTGACAAATGGGGCGTCAGGCTTTATAATAGGAAGATGGATGATAAGATGCTATTACTGGCATTTGAAGTAAGGAGAGTGCGTAAGGATGTCGCATATCAACGATATTTTTGGTTCTTTGGTTTTTAACAACCGGATTATGGAGGAACGGCTGAGTGAGTCGGTCTACCGTCAGGTCAGGAAGACCAAAGAAGAGGGTGTTCCGTTGACCCGTGAGGCGGCGGACGAGGTTGCCAATGCCATGAAAGATTGGGCGATTGAAAAGGGCGTGACCCATTTTGCCCATTGGTTCCAACCGATGACCGGCGTTACTGCAGAGAAGCATGATAGTTTTATTGCTCCGGTGGGTGAGGATCAGGTTATCATGGAATTTTCCGGTAAGGAACTGATTAAGAGCGAGCCGGATGCCTCCAGTTTCCCCTCCGGCGGTCTGCGCTCCACCTTTGAGGCGCGGGGTTATACCGCTTGGGACCCTACGGTGAATGCGTTTATCAAGGATAACATTCTTTGCATTCCTACTATTTTCTGTTCTTACACCGGTGAAGCACTGGATAAAAAGACACCCCTGATGCGTTCGCTAGAAACCTTGAATACACAGGCGCTTCGGATACTTCGTTTGTTTGGTGACACCGAGGTCAAACGGGTGGAAACCACCGTAGGACCGGAACAGGAATATTTTTTGATTGACCGCAAGGTTGCCGCAAAACGGCGGGATATTACATTTACCGGCAGAACCTTGTTCGGTGCGATGCCCCCCAAAGGACAGGAACTGGACGACCATTACTTCGGTGTGGTCAAGGAGCGGGTTTCTGCCTATATGCGGGATTTGGATGATGCTCTCTGGAAACTGGGAATCCTGGCAAAAACCAAACACAATGAGGCGGCACCGTCTCAGCACGAACTGGCACCGATTTACTGTGCCGGCAACATCGCAACTGACCATAACCAATTAACCATGGAACTGATGAAACGGATTGCGGAAAAGCATTCCATGAAATGTTTGCTCCATGAAAAACCTTTTGCCGGTGTCAACGGCAGTGGTAAGCACGATAACTGGGCGGTTTGTACCGACACCGGAAAAAACCTGCTTAGTCCGGGCAAGCACCCCCATGAAAATCTGCGGTTTTTGACCTTCCTCTGTGCCGTGATTGGTGCAGTGGATGAGTATCAGGATTTGCTCCGGATGACGGTAGCAACCGCCGGTAACGACCACCGTCTGGGAGCGGCAGAGGCTCCGCCTGCGATTATTTCGATTTTCCTCGGCGATGAACTGACCGAGATTTTGGATTCCATTGAGGCGGGCACCGATTATAATGAAAGAAAGAAAGAAATCATGGAAACCGGCGGTGTGGATGCCCTGCCTAACTTTGCTAAGGACACCACAGACCGGAACCGAACCTCTCCCTTTGCGTTCACCGGTAATAAGTTCGAGTTCCGGATGCCCGGCTCCAGCATTTCCGTGTCCGGCCCCAACTTTATTCTCAATACCGCGGTGGCAGAGTTCCTTTGTCGGTTTGCGGATGAACTTGAGGGAAAAGAAAACTTTGAAGAATCCTTAAAAGAAGTACTTAGAAGAACCATTCAAGAACATAAACGAATCATTTTTAACGGCAACAACTATTCCGAAGAATGGGTGAAAGAGGCGGAAAAACGGGGGCTTTCCAATCGGAAGAGTACGCCCGAGGCGCTGACTGCATTTCTGGATGAGAAAAACCTTGCCCTGTTTGAAAAACATCATATTTTAAGCCGTGGTGAGGCGTATTCCAGATATGAAATCAATCTGGACAATTACAGCAAGGTAATCAACATTGAGGCATTAACCATGTTGGAAATGGTACGGCGGGATATTCTGCCGGCAGTCGGCGGTTATGTCAAAACCCTGAGCGAAACGCTGGTTGCCAAAAAGCAGGCTTGCCCTGGCGCAAATTGCGGCATGGAAGAAACTCTGGTCTATAAACTTTCCGACCTGACCTCTGCATTGTTTATTGAGGCGGAGGAACTGGAAACTAACCTCACCGCAGCCAAAGCCGTTGCGGACAAGCAAGAGCAAGCCAATGCTTATCGTGACACCGTGCTATCCAAGATGGAAAACGTTCGCGTTTTGGTAGATGAGATGGAAATTTACACACCCAAAGATGTTTGGCCGATGCCGACCTACGGCGATTTGCTCTTTAGCATCCAATAGGTGCTAGAAAATGCGGCAATCTTGGCCCATGATATCATCTTTCGCAGACAGTCATGTGCAACAAGCACACTCCTGCCTGCAAAAAATTCATCATGAACCAATCTCACCACATTTTCGTTGCACCTAGTCGCTAGAAAATGCGGCATCGCCTAATATCAAAATCTAAAATCTAGCGAAGAACACGG